>JAYTNF010000304.1:0-21812 GCA_043748455.1 Cytophagales bacterium | reverse complement strand
TATGAATTATGAATTATGAATTATGAATTATGAATTATGAATTATGAATTATGAATTATGAATTATGAATTATGAATTATGAATTATGAATTATAAATTATGAAATATAAATTATGACTTAAGAGACTTAAAATGTGAATTATGAATTATGAAATTTAATTTGAAGTTGTAAATTCATAATTCATAATTCATAATTCATTTATTATTGTCCTCCTTTTTGCACTTTTACCAATTCTATTTCAAATTTTAGGATAGAAAAAGGTTTAATTTTACCTTGTTCCATACCGCCATAAGCCAAAGGAGAAGGAATGTAAAGGTCTGCTTTGCCACCTTCTTTCAATAAAGCCACACCTTCGTCAAAACCAAGTACAACTTGCCCAGATAAGGCTGAAAATTTAAAAACATCTTTACCAACATTTGAGTCAAACTCTTCACCTGTTTCCATAAGTGTACCTTTATAGAAAATTTCTACCATATCACCTTTTGCAACTGCTGCACCTTTACCTTGCGATTTAATAACATAATACAAACCAGATTCAGTTCTTGTAGCTTTAATTTTATTTTTAGCAACAAAATCTTTGATTTTTTTATCATCAATAGGTTTTTGTTTTTCATTGTTTTCTTGCATTTTCTTCTGCTCTTCTTCTTGGGCTCTTTGTTGTGCTTCCATCATCATTTGTTGTTCTGCTCTCTTTTTTTCAAACTCTGCCTTTGAAATCACTTTTGTAATGCTTAATTCTAAACGGGCTTTAGAACCTTTATCAACTTCTGGAGGCATTTCTCTACGCATAATTTTTGCAAATAAAGAATCTACTGAAAATAATAATGTAACACTATCTTTAAGGTGCATTTCTTTTAAATATTCCTCAAAACTTCCTTTATACGAAGCCGTATCTCTAACAAACATGGTACTCTGACCTTGTTGCATGGCTGCACTTGTCATTAATAAAGTGTCTTTGCCTTTCATTTTTACAAAAAGTTGGAAATTTGTTTCCACAAGACCACCGACTTCTGCCAAGCTGTCTTTAACTCCTTCTCGGCGAATTTCATAAGATAAACCAGTTGCGGTTTCTTTCATTTTTTTACATGCCACTGTACCCAATAAACAAGCAGAAGCAAGTGTCATTACAAAATATTTTTTCAACATTGTTTTAAAAGATTTATTAAAATTAGGCTGCAAAGGTAGAAACTTTTTTTTATTAAACTAAAAATTAATCGGTTTTATAAGCAAACTTGTTAGGTTTTTACTTTGATACTGACATTGATAATCTTGTTTTAGCACCCTTGCAAAATGTCGCACCAGCTTGCTAATAATGACAAATTAACAATTTCAGTATCAAAGTTAAAATCTATTGCTAAATTTTGTTAATGCAATGTTTAAGAAATTCAAAAAAAATGCTATATTGCAACCGTTTTTAAAAAATCTTTATTGTTAAGAAACTAAGATTTAATAATATAATATTACAAATATCTGATAATCAACAAGTTATAATATTTACAACTTACAATTAAAAACTTATAATTACTAATGTCTGTTACAAACACAAAAAATCCTATAAAAAATACCAAAACACCACAAAAATCAGTCCTACGAGAGTGGGCAGATTCTTTCATTTTTGCGGTTGTTGTTGCCACTTTTGTCCGTTGGATAGCTATGGAAGCCTTTACCATTCCAACATCATCGATGGAAGGTTCTCTATTGGTTGGCGATTTCTTATTTGTGAGCAAAATGCACTATGGGGCAAGAACTCCTAAAACTTTGTTGCAAATTCCTCTTTCTCACCAAAAAATATGGGGTACAGACTTACCTTCTTATTTAGATTGGATACAGTTACCACAATTTAGATTACCTGGGTTTTCAGAAATTAAAAAAGGTGACGGTGTAGTTTTCAATTATCCTCATGATGATTATCCTGTTGATTTGAAAACCTATTGGATTAAAAGATGTGTGGGTGTGGCTGGCGATAAATTGGAAATCAAAAATACTCAAATTTTTGTAAATGGACAGGCAATGGTAAATCCACCACAAATGCAGTTTACCTATTTAGTAGATGCAAAACAAGGTGGACAAATAAATGATAGAGTTTTTCGTGGCATGAATATTACGGAAAGAATGGAATATCAACAAGGAAAATATGCAGTGCAAACCACTCCTGCAAATGCCAAAACAATAGAAGGATTACCTTTTGTAGAGAAAATAACATCAGTTGTTGCTCCAAAAGACAGTTTAGAAGGTGGTTCTCCTACTTTTGCAAATTCACCTAAAAATCGTTGGAACAAAGACAATATGGGAGAATTTACTGTTCCCAAAGCTGGCATGACCATTCCAATTACTGCCGAAAATTTAGTTTTTTACAAGGTTGTTATAGAAAAATTTGAAGGAAATGAAAATGTGAAAGTTGAAAATGACAAATTAACGATTAATGGCGTTGCAACAACACAATATACATTTAAACAAAATTATTATTTTATGATGGGAGACAACCGTCATAATTCCTTGGACTCACGTTTTTGGGGTTTTGTGCCAGAAGACCATGTTTTAGGCAAAGCCTTATTTATTTGGATGTCTATCGAGCAGCCACAAGATGGCAGAGTAGCACCAACAGGTGGTTTTTTTACACGAATTCGTTGGAGTAGAATTTTTTCAATTATTAGGTAATTTAAGTTGTGTAGTGTGGACTAAAGTCCACACTTTTTAGTTGCAAAAACAAAGTTGTGTGTGGACTAAAGTCCACACTACATTAAACTAAATAAGTCATCAATGTACGCACTCATCACAGGAGCAAGTAAAGGTATTGGTAAAGCAATGGCTGTTGAACTTGCCAAAAGAAAATATAATTTATTGCTTATTGCCCGTTCTGGCGATATTTTGAAGGAATTAGCCACAGACCTGAGCCAAAAATATCAAATTAAGGTGCAATATTTAGCAATAGATTTGTCAGTTACTCATGCCTGCGAACAAATTAAGGCTTGGTGTGAAAGTAATGAATATGCAGTAAGCATTCTTATTAATAATGCGGGTTATGGTTTGTGGGGCTGGTTTGAAAAAATGTCCTTAGTTGAACAACGCAATATGATGCAACTCAATATGAATGTTTTGGTTGATTTGACTTACTTGATGTTGCCAATATTACATAAAACTGCTGAAAGTACAGGCAAAAAATCATATTTACTGAATGTTTCAAGCACAACTGCTTATCAAGCTGTGCCAACAATGAGTGTTTACGCAGCAACAAAGGCTTTTGTGTTGTCATTTACAAGAGCTTTGCGTTTTGAATTGCAAGATTCTGCTGTTTCTGTAAGTTGTTTAAGTCCTGGGGCTACGGACACCGAGTTTTCTAATCGGGCAAAAATGAATGATGGTTTGAAAGCAACTGCCGAAAAGTTAAATATGACTCCCGAAGCTGTTGCTATAAGTGGT
Source organism: Cytophagales bacterium (assembly GCA_043748455.1). GTDB lineage: Bacteria > Bacteroidota > Bacteroidia > Cytophagales > Thermoflexibacteraceae > JAAFKA01. The sequence continues at coordinate 18,391 of JAYTNF010000304.1, read as the reverse complement.
ATTAATGGCATGTTTAGTGGAAATTCAGAGATAATTCCAGGGTTTATTAATGCTTTTGGTGCAAAAATGACTTCAATAACCCCAAAATCATTAGTAGAAAAAATTGCAGGTGGAGTTTATATTAAACATTTAGGTAATAAATAAATATGAAAATAACATATTGATTATCAAATAGTTATCAAAATATAACACTACAAAACTATGTATTTAGCACCATTAAATTATGACCGATATTTTAGGAAAGTTTTTTCGGAAATTTCCATAGCCAAAAGATTTCTAGAGGATTTTTTAGATGTAAACATTCAAAGTATTGAACCTTTAAACAAGGAATATAAAATAACTGATGCTGCAAGTGCGGTGGAATTTGATTTTCGTTGCAAAATAGACAATAATTTTATTATTATTGATATGCAGCAATGGTATAAAACTGATATTATGAAACGGTTTTATGCCTACCATTCTGTGGCTACTGCCATACAACTTGAAAATCTTGCAACTGCTAAATCTCACAAAATTGGAGATACTGCCATAGATATTAAAAATTACAGTATTATAGAACCTGTAATTACTGTGGTTTGGTTAGCAGACGAAAATTTAGGCTTAAAGGACGATTTTATTTCATACATCATGACTCCAGAAACTGTATCAAAGTTTTTGCAAGATAATTATTTATGGGAAAATGCCGACATGCAACAATTATTAGCTGCAAGAACCTCGGAGCTATTAAAAATTAATAATAAAACCAAAGAAATAGATTTTTTGGCACAAAACCGACTTATTTATGTTTTTCAAAAAAATATCATTAAAAATAATAAGTTGAGTAAATATTACCCTTGGTTTGATTTTGCGGAGAAAACTCGTAAAAAAGATAATAAAAAAACAGATTTCAGTGAATTTAAAAAAGATGAGGTTTTTAGTGAAGTCATCAAAAGATTGGATAGAGAAAAACTAACTAACAATGATGAGATGTATATTTTGGAATATGAGAAATCTATGGCAGCCATGAATAGGGTTAGTGAGGAGAGCAAAGAGGAAGGAGTGAGGTTAGGAAAAGCAGCTATGCAAATTTTGATTGATGTTGCAGAGCAAGAAAAAGAGAAAGCGGAGCAAGAAAAAGAGAAAGCAGAGCAGGAAAAAGAGAAAGCAGAGCAGGAAAAAGAGAATATCATTATCAATTTGCTTAATTCAAATCTTATGTCTGCAGACCAGATAATAGTAATATTACAAGTGTCGCAAGAGTATGTAGCAAAAATTCAACAAAAAATTAATAACTTGCAGAACTAAATTAAAATATATTATAAATAATTGATAACTAATTACAAACTTCTATTATTTTCCATGAAAAAGACGATTAGTGTTTTATGTTTTGCAAGTCTTATGACTTCCATTTCAAGTTGTAAAACTGCCGAGCAAAACACCACCAAAACGGACGAAACTCCTATTATTACAGTTGGCAAGCAAGCCGTTTCTGTTGATGAATTTAGATATGTCTATGAAAAAAATAATAATCAAGACACAGTTGCTTATTCAGATTCCAGTCTTAGAAAATATATTGACCTTTTTGTCAATTATAAGCTAAAAGTTTTGTCTGCAACTGAACTCGGAATGGATACAACCGCAGATTTTAAGGCGGAGTTAGGGCACTATCAACAACAATTAGCAAAGCCATATCTTACTGATAATGAGGCAAGTGTAAACTTAGTTAAAGAATCTTACTTGCGATTAAATGAAGAAATCCGAGCATCACATATTTTGATTAAGGCTTCTACATTGGCAACTCCCCAAGATACGTTAATAGCTTATAATAAAATGATTGCAATTCGCAAACAAATTATAGCAGGAGAAGATTTTAATGCAGTAGCTAAAAAAGCCTCGGAAGACCCAAGTGCAGCACAAAATGGTGGAGACATTGGTTATTTTACAGCTTTGCAAATGGTTTATCAATTTGAAGATATGGCATATAAAACCAAATTGAACGAAGTTTCACCTGTGTTACGTACTAAATTTGGGTATCATATTTTGAAAGTTACAAACCGCCGCAAATCAAGTGGCCCTATCAAAGTTGCACATATTTTGGTGCGAGCAACCGATGGAATTTCTAAAGAAGATTCTATAGCAGCAGCTAATAAAATTGAAGAAATCTACAAACAAGTGCAAGGTGGTGGAGACTGGAACAAAGCAGCCGAGCAGTATTCTGATGACCTTGAAAGCCGTGGGAAAGGTGGTGAATTAAAATGGTTTTCGCCTGGCAATATGTATCCAAGTTTTGACGAAGCAGCTTTTGCTTTGCAGAAAAAAGATGATATAAGTAAGCCCGTTAAAACTACATACGGTTGGCATATTATCAAACTTATTGAGAAAAAACCTTTGGAATCTTTCGAGGCTATGGAGCCAATTTTAAAACGCAAAATCTCAAAAGATTCACGTTTAGAACTTAATAAGGCATATTTAATTGCTAAATTAAAGAAAGAAAATAAATTTATGCAGTCAAGTAAAGCTATAAAATTAATAAATAGCAAGGCTGATAGCACTATTTTGAAAGGTGAGTGGCGTTATAATCGTAATGATACTGATTTGTCAAAAACACTGTTTAGTATTAATAAACAGCAGTATTTGTTAAAAGACTTTTTTAGTTACTTAGAAACTATGCCCGCAGTTATAGAAAAAACACAAGTAAGTGTTTATATGCAACAAAAATATTTGGATTACACAAATAAAGCTGTTTATGACTATCAAAATGAACATTTGGCAGAAAAAGTACCAGAGTATCGTTACTTAATGAATGAATATCACGATGGTACGTTAATGTTTAAGGTCATGGAACAAAATGTTTGGACAAAAGCTTTGACTGACACCGCAGGTCTAAATCAGTATTTTGAGGCAAATCGCAACAATTATCGTTGGAAAGAAAGAGCAGAAGTTGTAATTTATAATTGTGATTCTGAACAGACTTTGAATAAATTAAAAGAGGAGTTACAAAAAGATTATTTTGAGCATAACATGGCAAAATTTGCAGAAACAAATTTTAGCTTTAATAATGTAGTGCTTGATAGTGTGCAAAAAAGTTATATGAAACCATTGGTTGATTTTCTACAAAATGATACTTTATCATTGGTTGAATTGCAAGGTTTTGCTTCTAAAAACGAAAAAGCTGATGTTATTACAAAACGAACAAATGCTATAAAAGAATATTTAATGGCACTTGGCATACCTGCCAAAAGAATTGCAGACAAGAATTTAGGTAAACTTGTAACAGCCAAAAAAGGTGGTACTAAATATGGTATTTATTCAAAATCAAATAAAATATTGATGATGAAAATGTCAAAAGCAAATCCATTGGCAGTACAACTTGCTGAAGGTTTAATACAAAAAGGTGATAATCAGCTACTTGATAATACCACTTGGCAACAAGGAAAATTTACAGTTACAGAAAATAATAAATTTGCTTATATTGTGATTACTAAAATTTTGCCTGCAATGAACAAAAAACTGAGTGAAACCAAAGGTACAGCCATAACAGATTATCAAAATTATTTGGAAACAACATGGCTTAATGAACTAAGAAAAAAATATCCTATTGTTATTCATGAGGAACCATTGAAAAAAATGTTGCAAAAATAAAGCATAAAAAGTCTCACCCAAAAAAGTAGGTTGAAAAGGTTTTATTCTATTTTAAGGTAAGTTGCTTGATGTATACTACAGACTTAGTCTGTAATTTTCTAAAATTACTGTTTGAAAAGTTATTAAAAAACTCATTTTAATAACTCCTCAATAATTTTGTAAGATAAATTTCTCAATAAAACCACAGACTAAAGTCTATGGTACATACTATAAGATACAATTATGAAAAAAAATATTTTATTAGCCACTTTTTGCTTGGCTATTTGCAATTTTATGATTTCTGTTGCTTCGGCACAATCTCCATTAAGACTTGGTTTGCGATTAAGTCCTATTGTTTCTTTTGCAAGTGTTACAGACAATGATAAAAATACGATTAATGGCGTTGATGCAAGTGGACGACTCGGCATTAACGGTGGTTTAATTGGTGTTTATCAATTTACAGATAAATTTGGAATCCAGTCAGGTTTGCAAATTTGCACACGGGGCTTTACCGTAACAAGAACAGGTGCTGAACAAAGCAGCCAAGTTACTATTGTTGAGATTCCTGCCTTATTGCACATGAGAACCAACGAAATTTCTAATGGACTGCGTGCAAGAGGTATTTTTGGCTCAACTATTGGAATTTTAGCAGGTGCGTCATCAGATATTAAGGTAAATGGCTCAACAACATCTGACAAAAAAGGAGATAATTTTAGCTCTTTGCAATTTGATTTTACTTTTGGTGCAGGTGCAGAATGGAGTTTGGGCAATGCAGGAACTTTTGATTTTGGTTTAAGTTATCATTTGCCATTAGCTCTTATGTCCGACAAAATAGTAAACCCTAATTCAGGAAATGGAAATGGATATAGTTTTCAAGATGCAAGACTTAAATTAGGTTATTTAGCATTAGATATTAGTTACTATTTTTAGAAACTCTATTTTGTCATTCTGAGTAAAGCGAAGAATCTGGCTTTATTACGTCAAAACCTTAATAACATTAGATTTTTCGCAAGCTCAATGACAAAATAAACAAATAATAAATATCAAAGTTTTATAACCAGCTACTTCATAAAAGATTTCACAAAACACTCAATGAATTTACAATCATTAGCATATCTCAATAAATACTTATACAAATATAAAGCAAACCTATTATGGGGAATTTTATTTGTAATTCTTTCTAATGTTTTTGCCATTATTCCTGCACAAGTTGTAAGACATGCCTTCGATTTGGTGGGTGATACCATTAGCATTCACCACTTATTTAAAGGCACAACTGTTGAAGCTCCCATAGCAGAAGTTTTTGGAACGGCGGTATTAACCTACGGTGTACTTATTGTAATCATGGCGTTGATACGTGGTGTATTCTTGTTTTTTATGCGACAAACTATTATTGTGATGTCAAGATTGGTGGAATATGACATGAAAGACGAGATTTATGCACATTATCAAACTCTGCCACTTAGTTTTTATCGCAAAAATAACACAGGAGATTTAATGGCACGTATTTCTGAAGATGTTGGGCAGGTACGTATGTATGTAGGACCCGCAATTATGTACGGAATTAACATGGTTGGTTCTACGATTTTAATTGTATCCTATATGCTTTATGTCAATGTTACACTTACTTTTTACACCTTGTTACCCTTGCCTTTACTGTCAATTAGCATCTATTATGTCAATAATTGGATTAATAAATATTCAACGGAAATTCAAAAAAACCTTTCTGCTATGTCCACTTTTGTTCAAGAAGCATTTTCTGGTGTTCGTGTCATAAAATCTTTTGCAAGAGAGGGAAATTCTGTTGATAATTTTACAGAACTTAGCGATAATTATAAGAAACAGTCCTTAAAATTGGCAATGGTCAATGCTTTATTCTTTCCACTAATTTTAACTTTGGTTGGTGTAAGTACAATTATGGTTGTTTATATTGGCGGGCTTGATGTCATGGATGGCACTGTTACGATTGGAAATATTGCAGAATTTATAATCTATGTCAATATGCTTACGTGGCCTGTTACCTCATTAGGCTGGATTTCGAGCATTGCCCAACGTGCGGCAACTTCTCAAACCCGTATCAATGAATTTTTAGATACAAAAACAGATTTAGTTTCTACTGAAAATCTAGAACACGAAATACAAGGACAAATTACCATAAATAATGTGAGTTTGACCTATCCTGATTCTGGAATTATAGCTTTACAAGACATTAGTTTATCAGTAAAAGCTGGAGAAAGTTTAGCCATTTTAGGTACAACAGGCTCGGGGAAAAGTACGATTGCCAACCTTATCATGCGTACTTATGACACCAATACAGGCGAAATTTTGATAGATGGCATTGATATTAAGAAGTATAATATTCCACATCTTCGTTCACAGATGGGTTATGTTCCTCAAGACGTTTTTCTTTTTTCTGATAGCATAAAAAATAATATCAAATTTGGCTCAATACATTTGAGTGATGAACAAATTTTTCAGGCTGCAAAAGATGCAGACTTATACGATAATGTTATAGCTTTTCCAAATGGTTTTGATACCGAACTCGGTGAAAGAGGCATTACATTGTCGGGTGGGCAAAAACAACGCACTTCTATTGCAAGGGCAATAGTTAGAAATCCTAAAATTTTAATTCTTGATGATTGTTTGTCGGCAGTTGATACCAAAACAGAAAATATTATTTTGAATAATTTGGCTCGAATTATGAAAAATCGTACTTCTATCATTATTTCACATCGTGTTTCGTCTGCAAAATTAGCTGATAAAATTATAGTTCTTGATGGAGGCAAAATTGTGCAACAAGGCACACACGAAACTCTTATTCAAGTAGCAGGAGTTTATAAAGAATTTTATGAAAAACAGTTGCAGGTAGAGGAAGTAGCATAACTATATAATAATCAGCACATTTTTTGAAATATAATGTGCTGATATTCAAATAGTTATAAAAATACAACTTAATTTTAAACTTATTTGTTTGTTTAGCTGATTTCCATCAACAAAATTATCTTTTCTAAATCTTTGATTTTGTGTTTCAAAAAAAATTCTATTACCACACAAAACAAACATTTTTCTACTAATTTTTGTTTTCATACCAAAAAATTACCTACTTGCAACAAAACATAGTAGCAAAGATATTTTGCGTTTCTAAATGTTTCTCTTTCTGAAAAAACGACCAAAATTTTAAACACAGAGAGGAACAGGACAGGAATGCACCCAACGGGTGTGTTCCTTGTTTCTGTTTTATTCGATTCTATACGAGCATGGGGATGCTTTCAGAAAGTTGAATTTAACAACAACAGGACACACCTTTTTTATGACAAAGCTATTTTCGAGTTTCGATTTCACTCAACTGTATTCGCCTGATTTTAAGGAAGATAGCGTAAGAGAAGTATTAATTTTGCCAATTTTGCAACAATTAGGCTGGCAACAACCGCAAATTATTAGGAGCAAAAGCCTCGAAAATCCCTTTATAAAAATTGGTTCAAAGAAACGCCAAATTAAACAAATTCCCGATTATTTGTTTAAAGTTGAAGACAGTTATGCGTGGGTGCTTGACGCAAAAGCACCTAACGAATTGATAGTAAACAGCGACAATGTTGAGCAAGTTTATAGCTACTCAATGCACCCCGAAGTCCGCACAAAGTTTTTTGCTCTTTGCAATGGAAAAGAATTTGTTTTGTATCGCCAAGATGAAGCAAAACCTATTTTGTTTTTTCCACTTTCTGAAATTGACTATTATTGGGAAAATTTAGCTATTTTTTTGTCGCCAAGTTCTTTTCAAAGTGGCAAAACTTTTAGTTATACTGCGGTTAATAAAGCACAAAGCAAAGATAAAAATACAGATAAAGCTACTTTTGATTATATGTCCTTGCCTTTATTGAGTGAATTGCCTGTTACAAAACGTGCTGCTAAACGTCATTTTGGCGTACACGGTTATTTTACTCGACAAAGTTGGAATGTTGTGCAGGAATATATCAAACATTTTTCGCAGCCCAATGATTTGGTTTTGGATAGTTTTGGAGGAAGTGGCATAACCGCAGTAGAAGCACTGATGACAGGGCGAAAAGCTATACACATTGACCTTAATCCTATGTCGGTTTTTATGGTTGATGCCCTTGTTGCACCTGTAAAAACTGCACAGTTAAAAGAGGCTTTTGAAAAAATTAAACTAAATTACGAAAAATCAAACCTTCAAGGTTTTGAAAACCTTGAAGGTTTGATTGTTAAATAAAATTCTAAAAAATCATTGAAAAACCAAAAATATTTTATACTTTTGCATACTAAAAATAGCATTTTATTATAGAAATGGAACACGAAAATTTATTTGGAGATATTTATCAAAGCAAAGAAAGACCTGTTTCGGGCTATCGTATATATAATTTGGAACAAGAGCGAAAGACCATTAGAAATGATTTACCAAGTCTTTACCCTGACTTGCCCGAAAAAAAATATGACATCATTTACGTTGACCCACCTTGGGATTATGGTGGGAAAATGCAATTTGATAAAAGTGGAAAAAAGGAAATTAATACACATTGGGAGAAAAATATATTCATCAGTGCTGCTAATTTCAAATATCCTACACTGAAAACAAAGGAAATGATGAAAATTCCTATACAAGAAATCGCAAAAGATGACTGTCTTTTATTTATGTGGGTTACAAATCCGCATTTAGAACAAGGCATTGAATTAGCAAAGGCTTGGGGTTTTGAGTATAGAACTGTTGCTTTTGTATGGGATAAAATGAACCATAACCCAGGACAATATACTGTTTCTTATTGTGAATTATGTTTGGTTTTTAAAAAAGGAAAAATACCAACGCCAAGAGGTGCAAGAAATATCAAGCAATTAGTTAGAGTTCCACGAGGAGAACATAGTACAAAACCTATTGAAGTATTGAAAGGAATTGAATTAATGTTTCCCACACAAGACAAAATAGAATTATTTGCAAGGCATAAACCCAAAGGCTGGGACGTTTGGGGATTAGATGTCAGAGAGGAATATGAAGACGAAACACCTGTAAAACCACTTGCTGAATAAATTTATTAAGTAAGCAGTGGTTTTATATGTTGTATAAAATGTTCTATGAGTGATGTCGGATTAGCTGAATTTCTCCAAAAAAAATAATGTGCAGTTAATCCATTATACCAGCAAGTTATTTCCCGTACTCTACGAGGGTCTCTTGTAATATCTCCTTGGAATACAGTCCAAAATGGCAATACTTCATCTCCTAAATTTCCCTTTTCACTTAATATTTTCTGCAAACCTGGGCTAAAAAATTTACAAGACCTTTCGTGTGCATTGCCTCTACCATCTTTTTTTTCTTTCCCTTCCACCCAACCATCTTGACGTTTAACCTCAATATAAATAGTTTTATTTGTTTCAGTATTTGTAATTGCATAGTCTGGGAATACACCGTGTTTGTCACCAGCTTTTACCTTTGGTTTTTTCTTTGTTTTTGTTTCTCGTTTGACCTTAATAGGAGGTGTGTAAATTTCAGAAAGTTCTTGTTCACTCAATTCAATATTCACATAGATTTTATTAAAATCTTTGGGCTTTGCTATTATTTTAAATTCAGTATCTTCAAATAATATCTTAAATACATTTAAAAAATTATTTTCTGCAATACTTGCATTTTTACCACTATAATTTTGCCATTTTTTCCGTAATTTATTTGCATCACTACCCATAAAGTTATTTTAAAAGTTCGGTTATGTTTACATTTAAAGCCTTTGCTATTTTTTCAATATTACCCAACGTGATATTTTTTTCTGCCCTTTCAATCATACCAATATAAGTTCTGTGAACATTGGCATCATGAGCCAATTGTTCTTGTGAAAGACCTTTTTGAGTTCTTAACTCTCTTAACCTTTCACCAAATTTTATTGATATTTCTAATTTTATACGCATTATATATTTTTGGTAATGTCTATTATAGTATGCAAACTTAAAGTTAGTTTATAGCCTAAACAACTGCCTAAAGGTAGCAATTTTAATAGATTATGAATTGGAAGCAATAGAAGGCGGAGAACACCACAAAAGCAAAGAAAATTACAATGAATTGATGACAAAATCTATACAAGAAATGTATCAGGTTTTGAAATTTGACCGTTGGATGTCCTTTGTTTTTGCACACAAAGACCCTGAATTTTGGCATTTGATTATAGAAACTGCCGAAAAATGCGGTTTTGAGTATGCAGGGGCAGTTCCACAAAAAAACGGACAAACAAGTTTCAAAAAACGACAAAATCCATTTACTGTTTTATCGGGGCAATTAATTATCAATTTTAGGAAAGTCCGCAAGCCTAAATTTATTATGAAAGCTGCTTTGGGTATGAATATTGGCGAAATTGTGCAACAAACCGTAGAAGGAATTATAGCCAAAGAAAACGGTGCAACACTCGAACAAATCAATGATGAGTTGATTATCAAGGGTTTAGAACTTGGTTTTTTAGATTTATTGAAAAAAGAATATTCCGATTTGACACCTTTTTTATTGGGTGAATTTGATTATAATGAGAAAACAGAAATTTTTTCAATACGAAAAAACACAAAATTCAAATCACATTTAGACGTAAAGTTGCGTATTCGTTATTATCTGATTTCGTTTTTAAGGCGTATGGAATTGGAAAAGAAAATTCCGACTATTAACGGAATTATTTTCCAAATTATTCCATTACTCAAAAACAGCACAACTCCCGAAAATCAAACCGTTTTGAATGTTTTGGAAGATATAGCTGAAAGAATAGGCAATGACGGTTGGGCTTTGAAAAAAGATGGGCAGTTGGGATTGTTTGGAGGTTTGTAAATGCAACCTTTTGGAAAGTTTTAAAATTTTCCAAAGGCTAAGTAAACTTCACTGAATATCTTTCTGCTGCTATTTATAGCAAAATAACACCTCACAAAAAAACCAAACAACTTTCAAAAAGCTGTTTGGTTTTTAAATTTATAACTAAAACTACTTACAATTTACGTTTTACCTCTTTTTGTTCAAAAACCTCAATCGTATCACCCACACGAATATCATTAAAGTTTTTGATACCAAGACCACAGTCAAAACCAAATTTGACCTCAGAAACATCATCTTTAAATCGTTTTAAACTTGTTAAGTCGCCACCTTCGCCGCCACCATAAACTACAATACCCTCACGAATAATGCGGATTTTAGAGCTACGTTTCACATAGCCATCTGTAACCATACAACCTGCAACTGTACCGACTTTTGAGATTTTAAACACTTCACGAATATCAATATTACCAATAATAATTTCTTCAAAAGCTGGTGCTAACATACCTTCCATTGCCGCCTTAATTTCATTAATAGCATCATAAATAATGGCATAAAAACGAATATCAATTTGTTCTTGTTCAGATAATTTTTTCGCACCTGCCGAAGGTCTTACTTGGAAACCTAACATAATAGCATCAGAAGCTGCTGCTAATAATACATCTGATTCCGAAATTTGCCCTACGCCTTTGTGAATTACACGAACCTCAATTTCTTCGGTAGAAAGTTTTAACAACGAATCTGATAATGCTTCCACCGAACCATCAACATCACCTTTGATTATCACATTCAATTGTTTGAAAGTTCCTAATGCAATTCTGCGACCTAAATCTGTTAAAGTAGTACGTTTTGTAGTTCTGATACTTTGCTCACGCAAAATTTGCTCACGTTTGGTCGCAATTTCTCTTGCCTCACGTTCAGATTCCATCACACTCAACTTATCTCCTGCTTGTGGTGCACCATTAAAACCAACTACTTGCACAGGAACTGAAGGACCTGCAAACTGAATACGTTTACCTGTATGGTCAGTCATAGCTCGTACTTTGCCATAATGTGAACCCGCTAAAATTGGGTCTCCAACTTTTAAAGTTCCTGTTTGTACCAAAATTGTTGTAACATAACCTCTACCTTTATCCAATGCCGCCTCAATAACAGTTCCCGATGCCTTACGTTTAGGATTTGCAGTTAATTCTAACAATTCTGCTTCTAACAACACTTTTTCTAATAACTCATCTATATTAAGACCTTTTTTGGCAGAAATTTCTTGGTCTTGGTATTTACCTCCCCAACTTTCTACTAAGAAGTTCATTTCTGCAAGTTCTTTACGGATTTTTTCGCAATCTGCACCTGCTTTGTCTATTTTATTGAAAGCAAAAATAATTTTCACACCTGCATTTTGTGCGTGATTAATAGCCTCTCTTGTTTGTGGCATCACACTATCGTCAGCCGCAATTACAATAATTACAATGTCTGTTACTTTTGCACCCCTTGCACGCATGGCTGTAAAAGCCTCGTGTCCTGGTGTATCTAAAAACGTGATTGGGCGACCATCTTTCGTTTTCACATCATAAGCCCCAATATGTTGCGTAATTCCACCTGCCTCTTTTTCAACCACTTTTGTACGACGAATAAAGTCAAGCAACGAAGTTTTACCATGATCTACGTGTCCCATAATTGTAACAATCGGTGCTCTATGCACAAGGTCTTCTGGGGTATCAGCAATTTCTGTTTCGTTGATTAAAATTTCTTGGTCAGGCGTTGTAAATTCCACCGCAAAACCAAATTCATCAGCAATAAATGTAATAGCTTCAGCATCAAGACGTTGGTTAATAGCCACAAACATTCCAAATGATAAACACTTAGAAATTACCTCATTAACCGAAACTCCCATCATTGTAGAAAGGTCATTTGTAGAAATAAATTCTGCTACTTTTAATGTCAAATCAGCCAATTCTTGTTCAGAAGCCAACTCAACTTGACGACGAGCATTAGCTACTTTTTTCTCTCTTTTATTAAGTCTTCGCTGACTGTTTTTATTTTCACTCAAACGTGCAAGCGTATTCTTAATTTGCTCTTGAATTTCCTTATCTGTTACTTCAGCAGGGTTTTTCTTTGGCAAAGTTGTATTAGTCGTACTTGTTGTGTTACGATTTTGATTATTGCCTGTATTGCTACGGTTTTGATTATTACTCGTATTGTTACGGTTTTGATTATTGCCCGTATTACTACGATTTTGATTATTACCTGTGTTATTACGGTTTTGGTTGTTAGCTGTATTATTTGTACCCGTATTATTTGTGGTAGTTCCCGTATTATTTGTAGTAGTTCCGCTATTATTTGAACTATTTGTATTATTGCGGTTTTGATTATTTCCGCTATTATTCGAGTTATTGCGGTTTTGATAACTTCCACCATTATTCGTATTGTTGCGGTTTTGGTTATTTCCTCCGTTATTTGAGTTATTCGAATTATTACGGTTTTGATTATTCCCTCCGTTATTTGAAGTATTAGTCGTATTTGTAGAATTATTAGTATTCGTACCTGTATTTATGGTAGTTGTTGTACCATTTTTGTTACGAATCCGTTTGCGTTTCTTTTTCTTATCCTTATTTGCATCATCAGAAGATGCCACAGGTTTTGACTTACGTTTACCGTCCAAAGGAAGTTCTATTTTCCCAAGCACCGTTAATCCTTGTAACTTATCAGCTTTCGCCTCAATTACAATCCCATCAGCAACATTTTCTTTGAAATCGTGAACAAATTGCTTATCTTTTTTCTGCGACATTACCTCTGATACCGTAAAACTTTTGCGGTTTATATCAGCATTTTTATCTTCCAATACCTTATTATCTGGTAAATCTACTTTTTCTACAACAACAGGTTTTACTTTTGGCTCAAACTTTCCATCTTTGTTCTCTGGTTGTTTTACCGAATTTTGATTTTTGTTACCAAAAGGATTTTGCTGTTGATTTTTATTATAGTTGGTATTATTATTAGTACCCTGCTGATTTTTATTATAATTTTGGTTGTTTTTTGTATCGTTAGACTTATTGTCATTAGACTTATTGTCGTTAGATTTATTTTCGTTAGCCTTGTTTTCGTGAAATTTATTGTGTTGGTTTTGCGATTTGTTATGATAATCCTTGTTTCCACCTTGATTATTGGTAGAATTATTAGCGGACTTATTTGTTGAATTGTTTGTTGAACTATTCGAGGAATTATTTGATTGGTTATTATTTTCCTTGTTTTCAGTTTTACCTGCGTTGAGGTCTATTTTTCCTAGAACAGTCAAACCAGGCAGTTTATCTTTTGGGATATCTGCTTCTTTGATTTCATTCGCATTCACATTTTTGATGAACATTTCTTTGTCATCTTTGTCCTTGCGTTTTTCTTTATCTTTTTCGTTGTGTTTATCTGACTTTATAATCACATCTTCATGATTTTTGTTGATGTGAATTGCTGAAGCCTCTTTTTTTGTTGCCAAAGAGTCAGCAAAAGCTTTCTGCAAGAGGTTATACTGCTCTTGAGAAATTTGGAAATTTGGATTATTTTCCACAGAAAAACCCTTAGAGTTAAGATAGTCTGAAACTGTCTTAATTCCTACGTTTAGATTTTTGGCTGCTTGTAGCAATCGCCACATTTTTTTTTCATCTGCCATAAGTATTGTGCGGCAATTATTAGATTTGAGTAAAGATTAAACCAAATAAAAACACAAATAAGATTGCCTAACTTATTGGTTTTTATGAACTTTTCATGTTTTCATGACTTAGACAAGTTTAAAATGTTGAAAAGTTTGTCCATAATATTTGAATTAGCACCTAAAATAATATCTAAAATTACCATAATTTTATAACAATTTTAAGATAATTTACTAATATTGCCTAAATTTAGTGCAAAGGTAATAAAAGAAATCATATATATTACATTTTGTTGAGTAAATTTTATCATAAAGTTTCCAATACTGTTTCCAAACCAATTCCACGTGATGCTTTTAATAAAACATATCCTTTTGGCAATTTATTAGTTGCTAACCATGCTTGTAATTCTAATTTTGTTTCAAAAACAATTAACGAATTTTCAATATCAATATTTTCCTTATTTTGTTGATAATCAGTTAGTTCCTTATTTTTATGAGCTTTGTAAAAATCTTTTCCACAGACTAAGAATTGCTGAATACTTGTATTCCTAAGCAAATTTGCAGCAATCGTCAAAATTTCGTTATGTCTTAAAACACTTTCCTCACCCATCTCAAACATATCACCAATAATGGCGGTTTTGTGTGAGGATTCTATGGCAGCCAAATTTTCTAATGCAGCCTGCATACTCGAAGGATTTGCGTTATAAGCATCAGAAATGATAGAATAACCATTTTTTTCTATGAGTTGCGACCTATTATTTGTTGGGCTATAACTCACAACAGCATCGTGTGCAAGGTGCAAAGGCACATTAAACAACTTTCCAAAAGCTAGTGCAACCATAATATTTGGCAAATTATAGGCACCAATCAACTGCGTTTGCACTATTTGTTTTTCGTCATCTTCATACAATATATACGGGTTTACTGTAACCAATTTGAGGTGCAAAAAATCATTTTCAGAGCCATACCAACGTATATTCTCAGGTTTAAAACGTCTTTTTACAGCATTGGAAAGCATAAAATCTGCCGAATTTGCAACAACAATTCCATCATTTTTTAATAAAAACTCGTATAACTCGGTTTGAGAACGAAACACGTTTTCAATAGTTCCAAAACCTTCCAAATGGTCATGTCCAACATTTGTAGCCACGCCATGTGTGGGGGCTGCAAAACGACAAAGTTCTGCATTATCTCCTAACTGATTTGCACCCATTTCTATAACCGCAATTTCTGTATCTTTTGGCATATTAAGCAACGTAATTGGCACACCAATATGATTATTAAAATTGCCAGCAGTTGCATAAGTGCGATATTTCTTTGATAAAACAGCTTTTATTAGTTCTTTTGTAGTTGTTTTTCCGTTAGAACCAACGATGGCAATGAATGGAATCTTAAATTGTTTACGGTGAAATGTGGCTAATTGTTGCAAAATTTCCAATACATTATTAACTAAAATATATTTTTCGGTATTCTCATGAACTCTAATTTCGTCTGCAATTTCATCTATAATTACATATTTTGCACCTTTCGTCAGGGCTTCTGTTGCAAATTTATTCCCATTAAAATTTTCACCTTTCAAAGCAAAAAACATGCTATTAGCTGTTATTTTGCGAGTATCTGTTGAGATGCCCTCGCAAGACAAGAATATATCGTAAATTTGTGCTAAGGTTTTCATCTTAGGTATAGATTAGAAAATTTGCTTTTATAAAAAAAACTTTCCAAAAGCAAAAAAGCTTTTGGAAAGTAAAACTACTTTTAGAAAGTAAGATTATTTTGGAAAGTTTTTTACTTTCCAAAAGTTTCATCTATAAAGAAGTTTTAACCAACTTTTTATTACTCTTCCTCATCTTCATCATAAGCAAAACTGTATTCAGTTTCGTCTAAGGCAAGTTTCCCAGCATTAAAATCTTTGATAAATCTGTTAATCGTATCATCTGTAACTTCTTCCACATTTAAACAAGCATCAATACCAACGCCAAATTCTACATCAGTATTAATGTCTAAAAATTCTTGCACACGAACAGCATCGTCTTCTTCTAATTCAGCTAACAAAACGTCCATGTACTCCAATTCGTCTTCAGACATATTGTCATAACCTTTTTTTCTAAAATCAGGAAATTTGGTTGCCATTCTTTCTTCTGCTGCTTCATACAGTTGCATTTCATATTCCATGCGTAATGTATAAAGAAAAGTGTCAAAAATAACTTCTTTTCCGTCTTGTTTGCCCACAAAGTAGAAATACACACCTTCGGCATCTCTTTCTTCATGCTCTTCATTGATAACAAAAGTTTGTTTCAATGTTTTCATTTCAGCTTTTAATTCGGCAATAGCTTCTGCTGAGTATCCTTCGTTTGTCATCATTGTATTGTATAATTTGCGTGCAAAGGTAGAAGTTATTTTTAGAAATAATAGTTTAGGACAAAAGTTATTTCATATTTATTTGATAAACCTCGCTATCTCTCTTTTGGTGTCTTTTTCTTTCATATCCTCACGTTTGTCATGCAATTTTTTACCTTTTGCTATGGCAATATCAACTTTTGCTAAGCCTTTTTCAGTAATATAAATACGTGTAGGAATAATTGTTAAACCAACATCTTTAAGAGCAAGTTGCATTTTTTTCAATTCACGAGCCGTTAATAACAGTTTTCTGTCATGTTTTGGTTGGTGATTATAATATGCCGAACTTTGCTCATATTCAGAAATGTGTAGATTACGAATAAATAATTCATTGCCAATGAACATACAAAAAGCATCTTGCAAATTGGCTTTACCAAGTCTTAATGATTTAATTTCTGTACCTCTCAAAACCATTCCTGCTGAATATTTATCCAAAAAATGATACTCAAATGAAGCCCTACTATTTTTAATATTTAGATTTTTTATATGTTTATCTTTCTGTTTTGCCATTTGCTTATGCTATTTACAACCTATATATTTTTTACGCAATTTAGTGGATATTTTAATAGCTTGTATTGCAAATTGAAAATATTACAAAAATTTAAAAGAAATATGTGCTAAACCTTAACTAAATAAGAGTTTTATTAGCTTTATTTATATTTTTAATTTTGTATAAATAAATTATACTCATTGTCGTTTATTATATAGAGTTTCTAAATCAAAATTATTTCTAATCTCCCATCAAAATAAACGGACATCAACAATAAGTCTGCGAATATTTGCCTTGTTGCGGCATTTTCATGTATAACCACCATTATTTTTGCCAAAAAACTTATAGCCTCTATAATTTCTTACTCAAATGCTATTGTTTTTCGCCATAACTATACAAAAGTGAACTAATTGTACCCAATTTTGCATCTTCTTCATTGGCAAGAATAATTACCCCAACATTGGTATTCACATCATAAAACATTTCGGTTGTAACACCTTTTTCACCGCCAGTATGTCCTAAAAGTTTTCTGTCTGTACTCGTATCATAGAAGAATGACAAACATTGGTTTTTATCTCCATATTGAAGAGTTTTCATTTCAGCCATTGTTGCTTGTGATAATATTTGTTTACCATTAAAACTTCCATCTTGTATCACCATTCTCAAAAAAACAGATAAATCTAATACATTTGTCCTAAGTCCACCATTTGGATAATCAGGAGATGTATAATGTGGATTTGCATTTTTTATTTCTTTTGAATAAGGAATAGCTAATTCAGTTATAGGAATATTTGCCAAACGCCATTCTGTTTTTGTCATACTCAAGGGTATAAATATATTATTCTTGCAATATACATCAAAAGGAATTTTAGCTACTCTTTCCACCAAATACCCTACTAATGCTGAACCTACATTGCTATATGCCCTAACTGTACCTGGTTTTTTGTTGATAAACATACCCGAAGAGAAATATTTGCCTGTGCTTAAAAGAACCTCTCGTAAATATTGTTCCAAAGACATTGTACAGTCTGTCCCATAACAATCCAAATTTAAGGTTTCTACTGGGTCATCTGAAATAGTAGACGTATGAGCCAATAACATTCTTAGCGTTATTTTGTCATTTGGGGAATTCGGATTTCTTACTGAAAACGGCAGATATTGATTGATATCGTCATCTAATTTTATCAGATTTTGCTCTACTAATTTCATAGCTGCAACCGCAGTAATGGTTTTAGAAACAGAAGCTACCAAATACCTTGTATTGTCTGTGGCTAATTTATTATTGGCTTTGTCTGCCAAACCTTGTGCATTGCTATGTAATATTTTGTCGTTTTTTACAACACAATATGAGATAGAAATAAGATTTTTGTTTGTTACTTCTGCCTTCAATTTTGCATCAAGTTCTGTTTTAGCACTTACACTAAAATCATTTTGAGAGTTTTGAACAGTAACCGAGTCGTCTTTTTTGCAAGACAGAGATACC
>JAYTNF010000303.1:0-9133 GCA_043748455.1 Cytophagales bacterium | reverse complement strand
AGACCCAGAGCAGCAAAATGAGGTAGATTTTATTAACAGAAACAAACATTTATACATAGATTTTGATGTTCCTTGGAATTTAATTTTGAATTATAACGTCAATTATTCACGTGTAGGTTTTGGAAAAGAAAGCATTGTGCAAGTATTTTCGTTTAATGGAGATGTAAGTTTGACCAAAAAATGGAAAGTTACCTTCAATTCTGGCTGGGATTTTCAAGCTAATACGCTAAATTTTACGCAATTTACCATAGCAAGGGATATGCACTGCTGGCAGATGAATGTTACTTGGATTCCATTTGGACAACGTGCAGGTTTTACTTTTGACTTAAATGTAAAATCAACAATATTAAGAGATTTAAAATTGAGTAGGCGAAATAATTGGTATTATAGATAATTATTATCACGATACTGAATTTATATATAATTTATTGATTATCAATGTTTTTAAAAATTTAGAACTGAAAAACTTAGAAATACTTAATTTATGTTAATAGATGTTAATATTATCATATTTTGTATAAAATTTTCATTTTTATGTAAAGAAAATTTAGTTTTTACGTTTATAAAGTTAATCCAAAACAATAAATTTATGAAAACTATTATGTATTGCTTTTTGTTGTTTGCTTGTATGTTATTAAGCTATAGCTGTTCTCAGGCACAAACCCAAAAAGATATGAAAAACGATAAAACAATTACCACAAAACCTATAACTGAAAGTATAGAAGTGGTGCAAAAAACGGAAGAAGAATGGAAGAAAATTCTAACTCCCGAACAGTACAATATTTTAAGACAAAAAGGCACAGAAAGACCTTTTACAGGAAAATTTGTGGCACATAAAGAAACAGGAGTTTATACCTGTGCAGCTTGTGGAGAAGAACTTTTTACTTCTACTCAAAAATTCGATTCTCACTGTGGTTGGCCTAGTTTTTATGATGAGTTAAAAGGTGGCAAAATTAAAACTGTTGTTGATAAAACTCATGGCATGATAAGAACAGAAATCATGTGTGCAAAATGTGGCGGACATCTGGGACATATTTTTGATGACGGACCTAAACCAACAGGACTTAGATATTGTGTAAATTCAGTTTCTTTAGATTTTAAGAAAAAAGAGTAATAAAACTCATATTTAGATACTAACATTCTAAATATGTCATTCCGAGCTTGCAAAGAATCTGACGTTATTACGTCAAAACTGCAAAAATTCAGATTCTTCGCAAGTTCAGAATGACAAAAAACTTGATATAAAAAACCTAATTTTATACTTAGATTATACTTAGATTTATGATACTTTTTATGCTAATAATTATGAATTTGATAATGTTTATCTAACCACTTAAATAAATCATCTGCATTTATATTTCCATAAAATTCATTCATAAAATTAGTAACTTCACTACAAATTTCCGATTTCACTGCCTTTTTAGCAATTAAAGCATTGACTAAAACTCCAGCTTCCTCTTTCAGTTTTTTGTGGTCTTTGATAAAATTTAAGGCAAATGCCGAAATTAAAATACTATCATCTTTATTAAAGTTATAATAAAAAAGATAGACTTCTTTTACTTTTTTAGGGTTGCGATTGCCGTAAATTACTGCCTCCGAAATAGATAATTTATTGCGAAAAAATGGTAATTGCTCTGTAACTTCTTTGCCTTCATACTCATAGGTAATATAAAAATAAGATGTTTTATTCATAGGAAAAGCCACAGGATTGATTAATAAATAAGCACTTGTATCCAAAACTACGTAAGCATTTAACTCAAAATTTCGCTGCAAGTCTTGCAATTGCGTCATATTTTGGCGTGGAATATTAAAACGACTTTTTGCTTGCTGTGTAAATTTTTGAAGTTCTACTACATCACCTTCTTCTTCCATGCCTCGCAATTTTGCGGTATAACGCCCTTTTGCATTAATTAAACCTAAGGCATCGTTTTTAGAAGCAAAAGTGATTTGTATATCAGCAGCAAGTTTGTCTCCTATTTTAATTAGTTTGTTTGTTGCTTGTGCTTTTATACTGCCATTTACATACATGACTGTATAATCTTGAGCAAAAATATTTGTACTTATTACCAAAGCACATAATACAAATATAAGTTTTGTAATTTTTTTCATAGTAGTTGAATAGATATTTTTATTTATACTTTCAAGAATTATGCAAAATGAACATATAAATATAAAAGTAGCAAGTTTTTTATGAGCCATTGCCTAAATTTTCCTTCATAATTTGTAAAGTTACAAAATATACTAAAAAAAAAGATTGTTTTTCAAATCATTTTCTTAACTTTTTGCAAAAATAAAGATGTCTCATGAAGTTTAGCTATTTATCGTTTTTTTTAGTAGGTTATTGCTCTATTTTTTATATTTTTTTAGCTAATAATCAAGGTTTTGCACAAAAAAAAGCATCACCAGAAGACACCGTCCAGGTTAATCAATTAGTAACATTAGCAACAGCTTATAGTGTTGAAAATCCAGACATGGCTTTGCACTATGGAATCAAAGCCTTAGAATTTGCTCGCATGTATGACTATCAAAGAGGAATTACAAATAGTTGGCGAATTTTGGGTAAAGTTTGCCAGCAAATGGGTCAATATGAGTTAGCATTAGACTATCAACAGCAGGCATTAGATGTTTATGAACAGAAAAGAAATCAATCTGATATTGCTGCAACTTATAATGACATGGCTATGGTATTGATTCAAATGAAGGAATTTGAACAAGCTATGAACTATAAACTCAAAGCCTTAAAAATAGAGGATAAAGTTGGCAATCAAGAGGCAATAGCACAGAGTTATAATCAGGTTGGAGCTTTGTATGCTGACTTAGGTAATTATGAATTAGGGTTAAATTTTTGTCTAAAATCATTAGATATTCGCAAAAAAATAGCTAATCAAAAGCAATTGGCAGATAGTTATAGTGTATTAGGTTTGGTTTATATGAAATCAAAAGCCTATCAAAAAGCCTTGGAATACATGCAAAAGGGATTAGCTCTCAATAAAATACTAAGAGAAGACAAGCCATTGGGAGATTTATATAGTAATCTGGGCGAAATTTATACGAGGCAAGGAAATTTTAAGGAAGCTACGCAATATTATGCACAGGCATTACACATATCACAAGAACAAGGAAACAAAAAAAGTACTATTGATAACTTAGTAAATTTAGGAAAAAATCATATTGAGTTAGAGCAATATAATTTTGCATTACAGTATTTAACAAAGGCTCTAGAACTTGCACAAAGTATGAATTCTAATGAACAAATAGAGTTTTGTTATGGTTATTTGTCAGAGGTTTATGAACAAACGGGCAATTATTCAGAAGCATTAAAAAATTATAAACTTTATACAGAATATCAGAAAAAGATTTATGATGAAGGTAATAGTCGCAAAATTTCTGAAATGCATGATTTAATAGAATCCGAACGAAAAGATAAAGAAATTATGTTACTCACAAAAGAAAAGAAAATTAAGGAGTTGGAAAATGAAAAACTAAAATCGGGGCAATATATTTTATTAAGTTTTATTGGCTTTTTAGTAATTATTTGTGTGTTAATTATCTTATTTGCAAGAAATAAAAATTTAAAACAGGCAGCAATCTGATAATTTTTAGAACTGACATTTCTCGAAAGATATGAGTTCTATATCAATTTTTTCTAATAAAATATTTTATGAAAAATCAACTAATTATACTCTATCTACTTGTGTGTCCTATTTTTGCTTATGCACAAACTGCTGATACGATTATCTTAAATAGTGAAAAAACAACAATTAGGGACACAGCGTATGTAAGTTTCTATACTCAAGCCTCAAAACAATATGCGTCAAATAATAACTTTGACAATGCCCTAATTTTTGGAGTTAAAGCCTTAGAATTAGCTATGTACTTAGGCTATGAAAAAGGTATTTTGGAGAGTTGGAAATCTCTGGGCAGAATTTCATCAATAATGGGCAAACATGAACTTGCACTTGATTATCAGCATCAAGCTCTTGAATTGTATGAAAAGAAACAAAATGAACAAGGCATGTTGGAGTGTATGAATGAGTTAGCAGATATTTATATACGCACAAAAGAATATGAGCAAGCCATGGAATATAAATTTCAGGCTTTAAAATTAGAGGAAAAGTTTGGGAATGAAAGGGCTATTGCTCAAAGTCTTACACAGATGGCAGCTTTATATACTGAACTTGGTAATTACGAATTAGCTTTTAATCGTTGCTCTCAAGCCATTACTAAAAGAGAAAAACTGAATGACCGCAGAGGACTTGCAGAAAGTTATAAGGTATTAGGTTTGGTGCATGCAAAATCTAAAAATTATAGGCAAGCATTAGAATATTTACGCAAAGCATTGGCTATTAAAGATACTTTGAAAACTAAAACAGACGTTGGAGAGGTGTTAAATAATATTGGAGATGTTTATAATACTGAAGGTAATCCTCAACAGGCAGAATCTTTCTATAAACAAGGTTATGAAAAAGAGCAAAGTTTAGGAAATAAAAAAGGAATGACCCTAAGTTTAATAAATTTAGGTAAAAATTCTATAGACCTTAAAGATTATACAAAAGCCTCTAATTATCTAAAAGAAGCCTTAATCTATGCTCAAGAAATTAACTCAAAAGAAGATATAGATAATTGTTATTTATATTTATCACAAATCTATGAAAAATCAAAAAATGTAAGTGAAGCCCTAAAATACTACAAACTTTATACAGAATATCAAAAACAAATATTTGACGAAAATACAAACAAGAAAATAGCAGAAATGCACGAAATCATAGAAACAAATAGGCGTGAAAAAGAAATAGCCTTTATAAACCAAGAACGAAAAATTCATGCCTTAGAACTCAAAGAGGCAAATATTAGTCGTGATAATTTAAGGCTAATCATTGCATTTGTTGTATTTTCATTTATCATAGCTTTGATTATTGTTCGAATACTAAATAAAAAAAATAAGCAATTAGCTGAAAGCAATGCTTTAATTACCCAAAAAAGCATGTCTATGGAGGAACTAAATAATACAAAAAATAAGTTTTTTTCTATTATAGCTCACGATTTAAAAGCACCGTTAAATTCTCTAAGTGGATTTTCTAACTTAATCATTAATCATGTAGAACATTTGAGTAAAGATGAAATCAAAATGATGGCTGTAGATTTAGATAAATCCATTAGAAATTTATATGATTTGCTTAATAATTTATTAACTTGGGCAAGAAGTCAAATGAATACTATCGAATTTAAGCCTGTAAATTTAGAAGTAAGTACACTATTTGATGATTTGGTTGGTTTGATACAGTTAAATGCACAAAACAAAAAAATTCATATCGTTACAACTCTTGCAACAGAAATTAAAATTTTTGCCGATGAAAATGCAGTAAAAACTATTTTGAGAAACTTAGCCTCAAATGCACTTAAATTTACTCCTGAGGAGGGCAAAGTTACATTGACAGCAAAACAGTATAATGAAAATTTTGTACAAATATCTGTAAATGATACTGGGGTAGGTATGGACACACTAACAATGACAAAAATATTTAGAATAGAAACTAAACACAGTACCAAAGGCACACAAGGAGAAACAGGAACAGGTTTGGGTTTGTTACTTTGTAAAGAATTTATAGAAAAAAATGGTGGTACTATTAGTGTAGAAAGTATTGTAGATGTTGGAACTACTTTTAAAATATTATTGCCAATTGGAAAATAGTATTTTAAAAGTAGTTCTAAACTTTAAATTTTGGTAAGCATTAATGCAAATTTATTTGTAGCATAGACTTTAGTATGTGCTTTGATTATCAATGAGTTATGAAATAAAATATACAAATAAATTTGCACTAGTGCTTATCAAATTGTAAATTAGACAACAGCATTAATAATTTGGTTTTGTCAGCATCAAAGTTGGCAATTATCCTACGCTACCTTCTAAACTTACTGCTAATAATTTTTGGGCTTCTACCGCAAATTCCATTGGTAATTGATTTAAAACTTCTTTGCAATAACCATTTACAATTAAAGCTACAGCTTGTTCTGTGCTAATTCCACGCTGGTTGCAATAAAAAATTTGATCTTCGCCAATTTTTGACGTTGTTGCCTCATGCTCCACTTTTGCCGAATTATTATCAACTTCTATATATGGGAATGTATGTGCACCGCACCTGTCGCCCATGAGCAAAGAATCACACTGCGAAAAATTACGAGCATTATCTGCACGTTTCATGACTTTTACTTGCCCACGATACGAATTTTGACTTTTACCTGCCGAAATTCCCTTAGAAACTATGCGGCTACGTGTATTTTTGCCAATATGAATCATTTTTGTACCTGTGTCGGCTTGCTGATAATTATTTGTAACAGCCACTGAATAAAATTCACCAACCGAATTATCACCTTTCAAAATACAACTTGGATATTTCCAAGTAATTGCCGAACCTGTTTCTACTTGTGTCCACGAAATTTTTGAATTATCTCCTGCACAAATTCCACGTTTAGTAACAAAATTGTAAATGCCACCTTTGCCTTCCTTGTTCCCTGGATACCAATTTTGAACAGTAGAATATTTTATTTCTGCATCTTTCATCGCCACTAATTCCACAACAGCCGCATGAAGTTGGTTTTCATCACGCATAGGTGCAGTACAACCTTCAAGATAACTTACATAACTTCCCTCATCTGCAATGAGTAAAGTCCGTTCAAACTGCCCTGTGTTTGCAGCATTAATACGGAAATATGTGGATAATTCCATCGGACAACGAACTCCTTTAGGAATGTAGCAAAAAGAACCATCAGAAAAAACTGCACAATTTAAGGCAGAAAAATAATTATCATTCATTGGCACAACGGAGCCTAAATATTTGCGGACTAATTCAGGGTGTTCTTGAATTGCCTCACTAATAGCACAAAAAACAATTCCGAGTTCTGCCAAACTATCTTTAAAAGTAGTTTTTACAGAAATGCTATCCATAACTACATCAACTGCAATACCAGAAAGTCTTTTTTGTTCTGTAAGAGAAATGCCTAACTTTTCAAAAGTTGCAAGCAATTCAGGGTCTATTTCGTCTAAACTTGTGGGTGCTACTTTCTGTTTTGGTGCAGAATAATAGATAATATCGTTATAATTTATGGCTGGATGCACAACATTTGCCCATAATGGCTCAGACATTTTTTTCCACTGCTCGTAGGCTTTCAAACGCCATGCTAACATCCATTCTGGCTCATTTTTTTTGGCAGAAATAAATCGTACCGTTTCCTCACTCAAACCAATGGGAGATTGTTCATTTTCTATATCTGTTACAAAACCGTACTTATATTCCGATTGTGTGATTTCGTCTAAAATTTCCATAGCTATTTCTTTATACTTATAAAATTATACAATTTATTATAAAATTGTATAATTAAAATTTTCTTATTTAGATTAATTATACAAAGCTAAAACTTTTTTATCAGCTTATTGTTTGAAAGCTAAAATTTTATTTGATAAAAAAATGTCTTATAGATGTCATTTTTTAGGAAGATGACATCTATAAGACATTTTTTATCAAATAAACACAGAAATTCACAAAACTAAAATCTATATCCCACCAATATTCCTGCACCAATATTCTGTGGATTTGATTGCAAATAAGGTGTATCATAAACCGAATTTAAGGCTTTGCGATAACTTGCCTCCATATTTAGAGAAAAATGTTCTGTAATCATATAACCAAGTCTTAGACCAACTAAACTGTTGAAGTTCAAGCTATTATAGCTTCCAAAACTATAAACATGGTTACCGAGATTGTAATAATTATTTGTCAAACTGTTTTGCAATAATATATCTGTCTGAACTCCCGCATGCAAACCACAAATAAAATTACCTGTTTGTACTTGATAACTCAATGAAATTGGAACAGTTAATAAAGCTGTTTTCTGTTGCAAAATAATAGATGTTGTTGGAACTTGTGCTTGACCTGAAGGAGCAGTAAAGTATAATTTTGTGTGTTGCAATTCATAATTTATTGCTTGATAATTTGCGCCACCACGTATTCCAAAACCTTTATAAATAGCCTGATTGATTGCAAAACCAACAGAGTATGAACTAACCATTCTTGGGTTCATTAAATCCGCCGCTATTGTATTTTTATCATATATCATAGCTGCATTTTTATCATTTGTGATAAATGGGTATGGTGTTACATTGTCTTTTACATCTGAAAAATTTGGACTAAAACTATTGTATGAACCAATAACAAAAATTTCTGTGCCTATTTTTACCGCAACTTTTGGAGCATCACTTTTAGAAGTTGTGTTAAATAACGGAAATAAAATAACTTGCAATGGTTTAATAGATGTCGGAAATTCTCTAAAACTCAATCTTTTCAATAAATGAAAATCATTGTTTAAATCATTCACTAAATTATTTGGCACTTCATTAGTGAAATCCTTGCTTGGCGTTGCAATGTTTGTAACAATATTTGCGATACTATTTTTATCAAAATTTGATTTATTAGTTTGTTTATTGACTTGATTTTGTAATAAACTTGTTTTTGCTAAATTTGTGTTATTGATAATTTTATTAGTAATAATATTTTTACTACTTACAATATTATCACTAATTTTATCACTGTGTTCTATAATAATATTACTTTTGGTTATACTATTATTTTGAGAACTATTTTGTGAAATAATCTGAGTTTGTTGCTTGTAATTATCTGAACTGTGATTTTCAGCACCATTATTTAGAACAATGCTATTTTTGACAGCACCATTTTTAGCAACTCCCTTCAAATTTTCACCCAAAGGATTATAAACAAGAATATATGCACAAAATAACAATAGTATTGATGCTGCAATGCCTCCTGACCACCAATAAAATGGTTTATTTCGTGTTTTTCCGTCTAAACGGTTGGAGATATTCTCCCATACGTGCGTAGAAGGTGTCATTTCTGCCCCTTCGAAAGATTCTCGGAAAAAATCCTCAAAACTTTTATCTTGTTTTTTCATAAACTTTGTGTTCTTCTTCGGCAAGCATTTTCTGTAAAATGGCTTTTGCCCGTGAATACTGTGACTTTGAAGTGCCTTCAGTAATCTCTAACATTTCGGCTATTTCTTTGTGTTGATACCCTTCGATAGCATATAAGTTAAAAATAAGTTGATACTTCGGAGCTAATTG
>JAYTNF010000302.1:0-17313 GCA_043748455.1 Cytophagales bacterium | reverse complement strand
ATAGGGAGGGAAAAAGTAAGTGGCGAAAACGAAACATATCTTAAATATTATGTAGGAGATTCTATTCCGATATTGTATGACAAAAGAAATGATGATATCCACATTTATTATAAGGATAGAACAAAATTGCAATTACAATTAAAGAATGTATTATCCTTTTTACTTATCTTATCTTTTCCTTCCTTGATGCTTTATTTTTTTATGAAAGTAGAAATAGTTTCAGCAGATTCAGAAGAAGATTAGCAAAAAATGTTATATAAGCTATTGATTATCAAGTTTTTATATATAAAAACTATGTGATTTATTTCATGATATTTTGTGTTACAATTTGCCCATCAAGCATATAAATACTGCGGTTGCTATATGCTGCATATTCTGCCGAATGTGTTACAATAATAATTGTGCTACCTTCTTCGTTTAGACGAGTTAAGATATTCATGACATCTTGTCCATGCTTCGAGTCTAAATTTCCTGTTGGCTCATCAGCAAGTAACAAACGAGGTTTTGAAACTACTGCCCTTGCCACCGCAACTCTTTGTTGAATTCCACCTGAAAGATGTGGAGGGAAAATGCTTTTTTTGTGTGCAACTTCCAATTTTTCTAAAACTTCCATAACTCTTTTTCGCCTTTCAGCAAGTGGCACATTTTGATAAACCAATGGCAGTTCCACATTTTCATAAACAGATAATTCATCAATAAGATTAAAACTCTGAAACACAAATCCGATGTTTTTCTTGCGCAATTCTGCCCTTTTATATGAATTAAGTGTCAAAACATCAACACCATCAAACAATAATGTTCCTTTTGTTGGCAAGTCTAACAAACCTAATAAATTAAGCAATGTCGATTTTCCACAGCCTGACTGTCCCATAATTGACAAAAATTCGCCTTCTTCAACTTCCAAATTGATTTTATTGAGAGCAAGTGTGTCTATATCTGCGTTAGAATAGATTTTTTCTATATGTTGGGCTTTAATAAGCAAAATAGTTTTGAGTGTTGAGTTGTTAGTTTTTAGTATTTAGTTTTGGTATTTAGTTTTGGTATTTAGTTTTTTGACTAATGACTAAAAACTCAATACTAAAAATTAATTTATTTTATCTACAAATTTATAAAAAATACTATTCACAATAGCTTAATAATTGTGTAATATAAAATTAAATTGTAAATTTGCAGCGTTTTTACTTTGTCAATGACCAAAAATAGCATTAAACAAACAGTTTTCACATTTTATTATTTACATAAACTATATAATCACAGTGGATTTATTTGAAAGATTAGCACAAAACAAAGGTCCTTTGGGACAACACGCATCTGTTGCACATGGTTATTTTGCTTTCCCTAAATTAGAAGGAGAAATAGGCCCTCGCATGACTTTTAGAGGCAAAAAAGTATTAAATTGGAGTTTAAACGACTATTTAGGCTTGGCAAATCACCCTGAAATCCGCAAGGCAGATGCTGATGGAGCAGCACAATTTGGTTTGGCTTATCCAATGGGTGCAAGAATGATGTCTGGTAATTCTAATATGATTGAAGAATTTGAAAGAAATTTGTCGTCTTTTGTGAAAAAAGAAGACACAATGATTTTAAATTTTGGCTATCAAGGTATTATGTCAATTATTGATGCCATGCTTACTCGTCAAGATGCTGTTGTTTATGACTCAGAATGTCATGCTTGTATTATTGACGGTTTAAAAATGAGTTTTGCAAAAAGATTTGTGTTTCCACACAATAACATTGAAAATTGCGAAAAACAATTAGAAAGAGCAAAAAAATTAACTGCAACTACTGGAGGTTCTATTTTAGTGATTACAGAAGGAGTTTTTGGTATGTTGGGTGATATGGGTAGAATTGCAGACATTGTGGCATTGAAGAAAAAATTTGATTTCCGTTTACTTATCGATGATGCTCACGGATTTGGTACAATGGGCAAAACAGGTGCTGGAACAACAGAACATCAAGGCGTACAAGACGAAGTAGATTTATATTTCTCAACATTTGCTAAGTCTATGGCAAGTATTGGTGCTTTTGTTTCAGGTCCAAAATCTGTAATGGATTTCTTGCGTTACAATACCCGTTCTCAAATTTATGCAAAAACTTTGCCGATGGCAATTGTGGCGGGCAACTTGAAACGTCTTGAATTATTGCGTACAAAACCCGAATTGAAAGATAATTTATGGAATATTGTCCATGTTTTGCAATCTGGTTTGCGTGAACGTGGTTTTAATCTTGGTCAAACAGAAAGCCCTGTTACGCCTGTTTTTGTAAGTGGTGGAGAAGCAGAAGCCGCTAATTTGATTATTGATTTGCGAGAAAATTATGGTATTTTCTGCTCTGTGGTTTTATATCCTGTTGTGCCAAAAGGTGTGTTAATGTTGCGTTTAATTCCAACAGCTTCACACACAATAGCCGATGTAAAAGAAACTATTGCAGCTTTTGAGGCAGTTGCAGGCAAATTGCAAGGCGGAGTTTATGAAAGAGCTGGTTTGCAAGCTGTGATGCAATCAATGGGAATGAAATAAAAACTATTTAGTTACTAATAAAAATATAGGTTTTTCGTATCAAATTGTTTTGTCATTCTGAGTTAAGTGGGCGACAATACTCAAAAATCTAACATTATTATATCAGAATCTCAATAATTCAAATTCTTAAAAATTGTCGCCCACTTAACTTAGAATAACAAAATTAGAATTTACAATTTAAAAATAGTGTTACCATTGTTTTTTTATCTTGATGCTAAAAACCTAATAAAAATAATTTTTTATAATCAAAAGACCTGATTTTTATGTGAAATAGATAAAAAAATTGCATACTTTGCTGCATAGCTGAAACTATACACTACTATTACACTACTTATATTAAGTAAACCTATAATTGTTTAAAAAAATAATAGTTAATTATATAAGCAATAATTAAATAAGTCTATAATTTAATTTGAATCTCAACCCAAAGTTTTATTAATGTTTTTGAATGATACTTTTTTAGTAATTTTGCGAATATTAATATTTTAATACTTCAAAAAATGTTATCTACTCATAGTTTTTTGCAATTTATTCATGAAAACGAACTTTTTAACACTAAGGATAGCCTTCTGGTAGCTGTTAGCGGTGGTATTGATTCTGTTGCTTTAACACATTTATTACATACAACAGGTTTTCGTTTTTCGATAGTACATTGCAATTTTGGTTTGCGTGGCAATGAATCAGAAGGAGATGAACTTTTTGTGCGTGAATTGGCTAATAAATATGGGGTTGCATGTTTTCATAAATATTTTAATGTAAAATTTTCGGCATCAGAAGAACAAATTTCTATTCAGTTAGCAGCCCGAATTTTGCGTTATCAGTGGTTTGAAAGTTTATTAAAAAATTATGGCTATCAATATTTGCTTACAGCACACCACCAAAACGATATGGTGGAAACTGTTTTATATAACTTAGTAAAAGGTACAGGAATTGCAGGTTTGCATGGCATAAAACCTAAAATGCAACAAATCATAAGACCATTATTATTTGCCACAAAGCAAGATATTACAGAATATGTCCAGAAAAATGACTTAGAATTTAGAGAAGATAGTTCTAATAGTTCTAATAAATATAGTAGAAATTTGCTACGAAATGAGGTAATTCCATTGCTAAAACGTATTAATCCTAATTTGGAAAATACCATGCAACAAACTGTGGAAAGACTTGCAGCCATAGAACGGATTTATGAAACTGAAATTATCAAACTAAAATCAAAAGTACAATGTATTGAAAATCACATAGTTTACATAGATATTGCCTTGTTAAGCAAAGAAAATGAAGTGATGATAAAACTTTACGAATTGCTAAAACCTTACCATTTTAATTATATTCAAACCCAACAAATTATAGAAAGTTTGTATAAATCGGCGGGCAGAATTTTTGTTTCGCCTACCCATAATTTAGTTAAAGATAGAAATCAATTAGTTATTATCGATAATAACAAAAGAGATATTAGCGAGTTATCCATAGAATTACACACGCAATATGCTGTAAATCAGTATTTTGAGTTACATATTAAGCAGTTTGATAAAACCGAAAATTTTGAACTTGACAAAAATGCTTCTGTTGCTTTATTAGATAAAAGTCGTTTAAAATTTCCACTAATAGCTCGTGTTTGGCAGGAAGGGGATAAATTTCAGCCATTAGGCATGAAGGGCATGAAAAAAATTAGTGATTTCTTGAATGACAAGAAAATTCCATTGAATCTCAAAAATAAAATTTGGGTTTTGTGTTCAGACCATGAAATTGTGTGGGTAATTGGTCATAGAATTGACGAAAAATATAAAGTAAGTAGCAAAACACAAAAAATTTATAAAGTGGCTTTGGTGGGGAAATAAGAAATATTTTAGCTATTTCTTTTCCATTTTTCGCCACATTTCCTCCAATTTTGCATACTTAACTATCGGATATATAGACGAAAATAATGCCCAAATAAAACCCGAAAAACCGTCAAAGATTAAGCCTTGAAAAATATATTTGTAGAAAAAATCAAAAGGTAAACGAAACATAAGAATGATTAATATTTGTCGTTTTTGTTGCTGAAATAACTTGTCAGCAGCCAAAGAAGTATAACGGTTAAGTTTATTAAAATAATCTTCTATATTTTTATAACTGTCGTGTAAGATTTCATTTTTTAATTTTCCAATAACTAAATGATTAATATTTAGCTCATTTTTATTTTGTATATTTTGCAAAACCACAGACTCATGAATTGTCAAATCATTAAAATTTGCATGTTTTCGGTGAAAAAATCGTAGTTGCAAATTGCGGTATTCACCTCCAAAACGCAACTTTCGTTGCATAAAAATCAAACTTCGTGGAATATTAAATGCTTTTATCCTTGATAATTCTGTCAGATTATCTAATTTAATTAAATTTTGGATTTCTATTTGTAAATTTGGGGTTACAATTTCATCAGCATCAATCGACAAAATCCAATCATTTGTGGCACAAGCAACAGCAAATTGTTTTTGTGTACCATAACCTTCAAATTTTTTATCATAGACTTTGCAACCAAATTTTTCACAAATTTGTACTGTTTCATCTGTACTTCCAGAATCTACAACCACTATTTCATCACACCAGAGTAAATGTTCTAAGGTTTTGGCAATAATTGTTGCTTCGTTATAAGTGATAAGTACAGCCGATATTTTGTGCATGTTTATTAAATAATTTGTTGCTCGTGGTTACTAAACTAATCTTTTTGCATATCTACCGATGATTCATCACTTACATACAAAGAACGAAAAGCACCTTTTACATTTGTGTCATTACCAACAACTGTTTTTCGCAAAATTATATTTAGTAAATTTGCATTAGAACACACTATTGATGTTTGAATAATACAAGAATTAATAGTGGTATTGCTACCAATAGAAACATAAGGCCCTATAATAGAATTAGAAATTTTTGTATTTTCGCCAATACTTATGGGCGGAATTAACACCGTATTATGATATTTTTCGGGTTCTACGGTTTCAAATTCCTCCCGTTTGAGCATCACCTCGTTTGCATTTAACAGTGTTTCTTTACAACTACAATCATACCAATGGCTAACTTCTATGGTTTCAAATACTTCTCCAGCTTTCAACATAGCCGTTAAAGCATCTGTCAAATGGTATTCTCCTTGCGTTTGCTTTTTATTTTCTATATTTTGACCAATAGCCTCTAATAATAATGATACATTCATAACTTTATACAGTCCAACTAAGGCTAAATTTGATTTTGGAATCTTCGGCTTTTCAGAAAACTTAGTAACGATTCCTTTTTTATCTATTTCAACAATACCAAAAGCTGATGGTTTTTCAACCCGACTTACTGCAACAGTAGAAATTTTTTGGCGAATAAATTTTTTTGTATCTAAACTTGAAATCGTATCTCCAAACACAATGACAATTTCTGATTCATGCTTAAATAATTCTCTTGCTGTCCACACCGCATGAGCAGAACCCAAACGTGGCTCTTGAATAATAAATTCGGCTTTAATTCGTTTTTTATAACTTGTACGCACATATTGCTGCACTTTATAACCCAAAGAACCAATAACAAATACAAAATCACTGATACCTGATTTCATCAAATCATCAATAATGTGTCCTAAAATTGGTTTATCGGCTAAGGTCAATAAGCCTTTGGGTTGTAAATTTGTTGGTTGTGATATTTTTGAACCCACACCTGCAACAAGGATAATAGCTTTCATGCGTTATATTTTTTTACTCTCAGAAATTTCTGCTATACTTGCACAAAATTAACAACAAAAAATGATTATGTCCACAAAAATAAAATTTGTTTTTTTTATGTCCTTATTTATTGGGCTTGCAAGTTGCAAACAAGATTCTAGATTAGACCAAAAATTAACAGAAAATGTAACCATTGATTCCTTACAAAATGATAGTTTACGTGATGAGGAAGATGCTTGGAAAAATGCACCGTCAGCTACACCTGCACCATCACTTGATGTGCATGTACTGGCTTTGGCGGATAGTGCAAAAAATGCTTGGAAAGATTTAATCAATTTAGATAACCAAAAGTTCAAAGCTATTAACTTGATTATCAAGGAGTTTCGTCAAATAAAAGGAATCAATAAAGTTTTATTAGATTCTGTGGATATGCTAAATAAAAAAGCAATAACAATCCATTATACTGAAACGAATGTGAATAATGAAACCGTTGTTAATGATTATGACAAAACGGTAGAGGTATTAATGGATAAAATGGATAGACTTGAAACCACAAATAAATATCTCGATAAATGTCGCAAATGTATGGACATTTTTGAGGAAATTCGTCAAGCAGATGCCAAAGATTTGGGACAACGTATACATTTTATTGGTGCTGCGAGAGATTTAAACGAACTTTTAGACAATGAAAAAGAGGCAATAAATAGGCTAAGTGAAAAGCATAAACAAATTAAAAGTGTTGTAAGTTTTCCAAAATAGTGTTCTTTTTGGAAAACAGGCTATTAGCAATCTATAAGTAATTTTATAGTTTGATACTAAAATTATTAGTGTCAAGCTACAAAGCTTTTATAATCCAACATATCTATAAATATTTTAAAAGCCGCTGTAATGTCTAATAATTTGATTTTCAATATGTTATCTAATTTTTCAAAAACCTCATATTCCCATCTTGTATCACTTTGCCTAAAAAAATTCAATAAAATAAGCATCTTGAGAAATTAAAATATATGCTTTTAGCGAGGGCAAAGTACAATAATAATTTAACTTTTGTTCTTTGTCAAAACTTGTAGTAAAATCAAACAAAACTTCAACAAGTAAAGTGAGATTGTGCAAAATGCCAAAGGAAATTTTATATTCCATACATCATATTTCATACCTAATTTACTTTCATTTTTGCCTTAATTCCATCTAACAATGCTTTATAACCGTCATCTTTTGACTTTTTTACAACAGCTTTTGATGCATGTGTAACAGTGCTATGGTCACGATTCCCAAACAACTGCCCTATTATTTTTACCGAATTATTGGTGTATTTTTGGCAGAAAAACATCGCTATTTGGCGTGCTGCTGCAATTTCTTTTTTGCGGGTGGCAGCCTTCAAATCTTCCGTTCTTACACCCAAATAATCAGCAACTGCTTTCTGAATGTACTCCACATTCAGTTCCACAACACTTGTTTTTACAATATCTTCTATCGTATCTTTAGCTAATTGCAAATCAATTTCTTTACGCATTAACGAGGATTTTGCCATTAAAGACACCATAACTCCTTGCAATTCACGCACATTTGTATCTATATTTTTTGCTATAAATTCCATAACACTTTTAGAAATGGTCATGGCTTCTTGTTTTGCCTTATTTTTTATAATTTCTAAACGAGTTGCCTCGTCAGGCACTTTCATGTCTGTTGTCAAACCCCATTTGAATCTTGACAATAATCTTTCTTCCAAACCATGTAAGTTTTTAGGAGGACAATCAGAGGTCATAATAATTTGTTTGCCCGATTGGTGCAAATGATTAAAAATATGAAAGAAAGATTCTTGTGTTTTTTCTTTTCCTGCAAAAAACTGTATATCATCGATAATTAATACATCAACTTGCAAATAATAATTTGTAAATAATTGCACTTGATTATTACGTACTGCATCAACAAAATGCGTAATAAACTGGTCTGAGGACACATACAAAACTATTTTTTGTGGGTGCAACTGCTTAATTTCATTACCTATTGCTTGCACCAAATGCGTTTTTCCTAAACCAACACCACCATAAATAACCAAAGGATTAAACGAAGTAAGCCCTGGATTTTTTGCCACAGCCTGACCTGCTGCGTATGCCAAACGGTTGCAGTCTCCTTCAACAAAGTTGTCAAAAGTATATTGCTTGTTCAGATTAGAACGAATTTGTGGGTGTGGAATTAATTTTGTTTCTGCTGGTTGATAATTAGTAAATAATTCTTTTTTCTCTGCAACTGCATTTGTTACCGTATTTCCTACTATTTGCGAATTAGAATAGGAATTTGACCGTACATTTGACTGTAAAGTGGCACTATTTGGCAAACTAATAGATAGTGGTTTTTGCTTACTATTACCTCTATCAACGACTATAGAATATTCTAATTTTGCTGATGTTCCCAATTCACTTACAATAGCTTTTTTTAATACCTGAACATAATGTTCCTCCAACCATTCATAAAAAAATTGGCTTGGCACTTGAATTGTAAGTGTATTTTGTAAAAGTCGTATTGGTTTAATAGGTTCAAACCAAGTTTTAAAACTTTGCTCACCTATATTTGCTTTGATAACTTCTAAGCAACTGTTCCAAGTATTTTTATAATCTTTTGCCATAATTTTTTCCTTTATTGCGTACACATTCTGCAAAAAACTGCAAAAAATATAGTCTTGATTTGTTATTTTTTTATAAAACTATTCTCTTGTAAAGCTATTTTATAAGCCTGTGAAAAATTTATATTTTCATTTTTCATACAACTAATGTAAGTTGCGTAGAATGTACCACAGACTTTAGTCTGTGATTTTATCATAACTTTAATTAGCAAAATTTTAGGGACAGAAAAACCACCCCTTATTTGTAAAGGAATTATTTTATTTATGTTCTTAAAATAATTGTTAATTATCCAACAAGAAAGTATATTAAAATATAGAAATGTTGTTGTATTTGGGTGAAGTTTTGCCTAAAAAACACATGCACTATATTTTATTTTGTTGCTACTTTTTGGTTTAACTCCATTAGTGCTCACAAAAGTGTAAAAAAAAAAAGTAAAAAAAAAATGTCCAAAAAACTTGACTTGTTTGTAGCTATCAAAAAGGCACTATAAATATTTTTGCCTAAAAATTTTTATTTTCGATAAAAAAGTATAGTCTATTTTAAGTGGTGATTATCAGCTTTTTAGGTTTTTTTGCAATTTTTAGATACTTTTTTTGATTTTCTTTCAATAAAACGTACTTTTTTTGTAAAAATATTATTTTTTAAAACCTTAATAGCTTGATTTTCAATAGGTTTATAAATATGTTGTTATAGTAAAAGTCCAAAAAAAATAACTATATTCGTATATTCACAAAATTTTACCTAAAAAGATAAAATCAGAAAAATATTAATTACTAACAGTTAATCATCTACTCTTTTATGCAACATTTAAAAGTTTCTTATAAAAATCCACAGCAGCACCTTCTCAATTTTGAGTTTATTGTTGATGCCATCACAACGCCAACCATCGAATTACAACTTTCTGCATGGCGACCAGGTCGGTATGAATTGCAAAACTTTGCCAAAAATATACAATATTTTGGTGTTTTTTCGAGTGATGGCACACCATTGAAATTCTCAAAAATAACCAAAGACCGTTGGCTTATTAAAACTCAAAATGAATCTCAAAATACCGAAAATATTATTGATAAGGTAATTGTCAAATATAATTATTATGCAGTGCAAATGGACGCAGGAGGCACTTTCCTTGACGAAAATTTATGCTATATTAATTGGATAACTTGTGTCATGTATGTAGAAGGGCGACAAAATGAGCCTTATCAAATAGATTTGCAATTACCAAATAATTATATAGTGGCTTGTGGCATGAAGCATCACAAAAATAATCACAAACAAAAACATGAGCAAAGTACTTTAACATTATTTGCTGAAAATTTTTATAAGCTAACCGCAGCACCAATGATTGCAAGTCCAACTTTGCAAGAATATTGTTACCAAATTCCAAATCTTGATACTAATTTTCATATTTGGATTCATGGTAAGTGGAAACCTAATGAAACACAAATTCTTAGTGATTTTCAGACTTTTACGCAGACCCAAGTGCAGATTTTTGCAGCAAATCAGGATTTTGATACATCAAACATTAATGATTTAGATTATTGCGAAATGTCGCACCAACAAGTTCAGAATGACAAAATTCAGAATGACAAAAAATTAACGGCAGCTTTTCCCGAAACAGATTATCATTTCTTATTTCTGATAACACCTTTTGCCTATCATCATGGCGTGGAACATTACAACTCAACGGTTTTGGTGATGGGTGTAAACCCTGAGCAAAATTTTCAAAATGAAATGTATGAAGATGTTTTAGGAATTGCCTCACATGAGTTATTTCACTTTTGGAATATTTGCAGAATTCGCCCTATTGAACTATTGCCTTACGATTATACCCAAGAAAATTATTTTCAAACAGGTTTTGTTGCCGAAGGAATTACAA
This sequence comes from Cytophagales bacterium, assembly GCA_043748455.1. Lineage (GTDB taxonomy): Bacteria > Bacteroidota > Bacteroidia > Cytophagales > Thermoflexibacteraceae > JAAFKA01. Next base: position 6,614 of record JAYTNF010000302.1, on the reverse strand, counting down.
CATATTATGGTGATTATTTGCTTTCACGCAGTCATGTGTGGAGTTTTGAGAAATATAGCATCGAAATAAATAATTTATTAAGAAGACATTTTGAAAATTTTGGTCGTCATGTTTATTCTGTTGCAGAATCTTCTTGGGATTTGTGGTTAGATGGTTATGTGGCAGGAATTCCAAATCGCAAAGTTTCTATTTATAATGAAGGTGCTTTGGCAGCGTTGATACTTGATATAGAAATTCGAAAATTGACAGAAAATAACAAAAGCCTTGATGATGTCATGCAAACATTATGGACTGATTTTGCATTGCAAAACAAAGGTTATAGCTTAGAAGATTACCAAAATATTGTTAATAAAATTGCAGGAAAAGACATGAAACTCTATTTTGATGACTGTATTTTTGGACATGGCAAATTGGAAAATTGGTTGTCCACAGCATTTAATTATATAGGTTGTGAATTGCAGATTAACAAAAATAGCCATCTTGAAGAACAACTCTTTGGCTTTCGGGTTGCCTCAAAATCAAGTCGCATTTTTGTAAGTGTTATAGCACCCAATAGTCCAGCTGATATGGTTTTATCATTACAAGATGAGTTAATAAGCATTGATAATCAGCCTGTTGAGTTTAATTTACTGAAACTTCTCAAAGATAAAACAACATTTGTATTACAAATTTTGCGTAATCAAAAACTTAAAACAGTTGTGCTGAACACTAATGACAAAACCTATTTTGACAAATACACTATTATAAAAATGACTAATCTAACAAGTATGCAAGAAAATAATTTTAAATTGTGGTTATGTCAGTGATAGATATTATATTTTAGGTAGTATTAATCTAAGTTACATAAGTATTTGTACCACAGACTTTAGTCTATAATTTTCTAAAATTATCATTTGAAATAGCTATTGATAGTGGTTTTATTGTAAATTTTCTGATTGAAGTTATGACAAAATCACAGACTAAAGTCTGTGATACAAACACTATTAAAATTAGATTAAATATAATTTTTTTATTTTGATGGTGCTGCCTCCAGCGAAAAATCTGATGCAATACGCCAGATTCTTGCGAAACGTCGCACCAACTTTGCTCAAAATGACAAATTCAAAATGTCAATAACAACTCCTACCCAAAAATATCAGGCAAATCTCCGCCACCTTTCCTTTCTGCTTTTTTCAAAACCTCCAAAGTCATAGGTAAACGCATTTTTTTGCCTTGCAAAATATCCTCAACACAAATTACTTCAATTTTTGGGTAAGCCTCTGTGGAAAATTTATTTTGATAATTGCCATATTTTCCACATTCTTTAATCAAATTAGGCATAGAGTATAAAGTGAGTAAATAACCAACAGCAGCTTTTTCTCTTTCCATAGTTCCGAATAAATCTCGAACAACAGTAGGCGAAAGGCTTTTATTAGATTTTACCGAAAAAATCACTTCTTTATATGTATCTTTATCTTCTTCATCTCTATCAAGAATAAAAACACTGCCATCAATGCCACCATCACCACCTTTTTTGTCATTGATAATAGCACGATTTTTTGAATAGGTCAATACTGCCCATTTTTCAAACTCTTTGCGTAATCTGTCATCTTGTTTGTTGGCTAAGGCTATGGCACTTTCAAAATCTTCGGGAATACCTGTAAGCACAACATTTTCTAAGGCAGTTTTGCCAAAACTATCCTCTAACCGTTTCATTATCAAGGAAATAGACTGATAAGTAATATCAATTCCTATCCAATTTCTTTTCAGTTTTTCGGCAACTGCAATCGTAGTTCCACAACCACAATAGGCATCTAAAATTAAATCTCCTTCATTTGAACTTGCTTTAATAATTCTTTCTAATAAAGTTTCAGGTTTTTGAGTTGGATAACCTAATCTTTCAGAATGTGTAGTTGATAACATTGAAATTTCCCACCAATCTTTTATGCCTGCGTAAGAATATGTACCTTTTTCATCTTTAAAATACTGTACTTTCCCACCTTGTCCACCACCTGATTGTCCATAAGATTTCTCTTTTTCATAATTAAATGTAAATTTATTACTTTTACTATACCTAAAAATAATGTCGTGCTTTTTTGCAAAATTTAATTTTGATGCACCTCCACTTTTATAACACCAAATTATTTCATTTTTATAATCCCCACCTTGTGTACAGAAAATAGCATCTAAAACTAATTTTAAATAATGGCTTGCAGTTGGGTCGCAATGCAAATAAAAGCTGCCTGTTGGTTTCAAAATTCTATAAATTTCTGCTATTCGCTGGGTCATACTTACCAAATAAGAAAGCAAACTCCCTTTTCCTAAGACTTTTTCGAGTCCCAAAATCAAATTGATGCTTTGTTTGGTAAATACGCCATTTTTATTGCCCATAATTTCGTCAAAACCTTCATTGGCAATGTAATTCCATGTCCACGTATCCACAAAAGCCTGTGCTTGGGCTTTGTCCTCGTTGCCTACGTTGTTATAAATTTGGTTGTAAGTACGTTTTGAATTAAAAGGAGGGTCTATATAACACAAATCAACGGTATCGTCTTTGATATATTTTCGCAATACTTCTAAATTATCTCCGTAAAAAAGTTTATTTTTCGGTGCTGACATTATTCTTGTGTTTAGGCTGTAGAACGGACTTTAGTCCGTTGTAAAACGTCAAAACGGACTAAAGTCCGTTCTACAGTTTTAGGTAAATTTTTTTTATAGCTTATTGCTATTTTAGCAAAAATAAATGCTACTTTTGTTCTCTAACTAAAATAAGAGTGCAGAATTGAAACTAAAACGTACAGAAATGAAACTTGGCAACAAAATTCGGGTATTTAGGCAAATCAAAGGCTATTCGCAGGAAGCAATGGCAGAAAATTTGGGAATTTCGCACACAGCATACGCAAAAATGGAAAGAGGAGAAAGCAAAATTACAGAAGAAAAATTACTAAAAATTGCCAATATTTTAGGAATAAATACAGAAGATTTAAAGAATTTTGACGAAAAAATGATATTTAAAAATTGTAATAATATTGTAAATGGTACAAATGAAAGTCAATATAACAATAATTTTGAACAAGAAAGATTAGCCTACCAACAAACCATCGAGGTTTTAAAAGCCCAAAATCAGCAGCAACAAGAAATGATTAATCAGTTATTGGCAAAGTTGAAAGGCTAAGTAAATAGTGAGTTATATTTTAGTTCAAAAACGAACTCACAACTGTTCAATTTCGCACAATTTTAAGCTATTTTTAAGCTACTATATTTTACAACTATCTGATAATCAATGAATTATATTTTGTGGCACATCTTTGGCAACTATACTAAACATAACACACAAAAATAAATTTTAATATCAGAAACCATGAAATCTTTAATATATATTTTCGCAATAATATTTTCAGTTGGTACTATTTCTAACAGTTTTGCAACTGATAAAGGAAAAGACAAAAATGTTTCAAAAACTCCAACTACTTCTGTTATGAGAACAGAAATTGCAACCTTAATAGAAGAAGTTGCAGCTTCAGAAGTTGATAGAAACTTGGTTTTGGATTCTTTGGAAATTGCAAGTGATTTTATAGCAAATTTGATAGAAACAAGTGCTACAAACGAAGTAAATTCAGAATTAGATATTTACAAAGTCTTGGAATTATCAGAATTAGAAAATTTAGCTGAAACAAATGCTAATTTGGAACTTGACACACAGTCAAATCATACTACAATTAATATCAACGCATTGCATAATTTAATTGATAGTAATGTACTTGTAGAAACTACAAAAATAACGAAAAAATAATTTTAAATTTTAGTAGTTATAAAAAATGCTTAAAAATCTAAATATTTTAGATTTTTAAGCATTTTTTGTTTGTAATTGATTAAATTTTAAATCTAATTATGTTAGCATTGCACCGTCAATTTGAATGACTTGTCCACTAATATAAGATGACCTATCTGAACCTAAGAAAATACATAAATCTGCAACTTCTTCTGGTTTGCCACCACGTTTCATTGGGATTCCTTCTTTCCAAGAATCTACAACTTTTTGGTCAAGTTTTGCGGTCATTTCTGTTTCAATAAATCCAGGGGCAATGGCATTGCAACGAATATTGCGAGAACCCAATTCTAAGGCAATAGATTTTGTAAAACCTATAATTCCTGCTTTTGAAGCTGCATAATTTGCTTGTCCTGCGTTTCCTTTCACACCAACTACCGAAGTAAGGTTGATAATAGAACCTGCACGTTGTTTCATAAAAGTTTTTGCGGCTGCTTTTGTCAGGTTAAATACAGATTTTAAATTGACAGTCATCACAGAATCCCATTGTTCTTCACTCATTCTCAACAGCAAATTATCTTTTGTGATACCTGCATTATTGACTAAAATGTCTAAACTGCTAAAATCAGTCGTAAAGTTTTTGATAAGTTCTTCTGCTGCTGCATAATTTGAAGCATCAGAACGGTAGCCTTTTGCCTGTACGCCTAATGCAATAAGTTCTTGCTCCAATGCCTCGCCTTGCTCAACACTTGATAAGTATGTAAAGCCGACATTTGCACCTGCTTTGGCAAATTCTATGGCAATGGCACGACCAATGCCTTTTGACGCCCCTGTTACTAAGGCGTTTTTTCCTGCTAATAATTTCATGGTAATTATTATAAATATGAAATATGATATATAAAATATGAAACTAACTTATTGGTTATCAAGTATTTATAATATCATAGAATACCAATTTCTAAGTTTAATTATTTTATAAATTTGCTCGCAAATTATCAAATAATTTTCACAAAAGATAATTTTCACAGAAATAAGGAAATAATTATGAAATATGAAATATAAAATATGATGTGATGTATGAAATTAATTATTTGATAATCAATAAGTTAATTTCATAATTCATAATTCATAATTTAAACAAATCTTTTAATGATGAGATACAAAACGCCGACTAAAAACATGGTTATAGAAATTTTATTAACCATGTGCATCGTTTTTAAACTGAAATTTGTTGCACGATTTGGGTCTTTTTTACGAAAAAAATAACCAAATACTTCGCCTAAGGCAAACATATTACCAAGTGAATTTTTTGTTCTTTTTGTTGAATTTTCCATCTTTTTAGTATTTTTAAAAGTTTTGTTAATAAGTAAATAATGAATGAAATTGTTTAGAATACATCTTTGATTTTTTGCACCAAAACCTCGTTAATTCTTATGTATGATTCGTGTGTCCAACCTGCCACATGAGGCGAAAATATGACTTGTTTTGACTGTGATAATTTTCTAAAAGTTTCTTCTTGTTGGTCTGTCAAAGCACCAAGTTTTTCGTTTTCCAATACATCAAGACAAGCACCCAAAACTCTATTACTTTCTATACAAGTTTGCAAATCAGCTAAATTAATAATTTCTCCTCTTGCTGTATTAATTACATAAATAGGTTTTTTAAATTGGTTTAAGTAATTGATATTCAATAAGTTATGAGTTTCGTGTGATAATGGAATATGTAAAGTTAATACATCTGTTTCGGCAAAAATTGTTTCTAAATTTACAGATATTGCAAAATTATCTTTAAACTGTGTGTGATATTTGTCATAAGCCAAAACTTTGCAACCAAAACCTGATAAGCATTTTGCCACAGCACTTCCCATATTTCCATAACCAATAATACCAATAGTTTTATTATGTAATTCTGTGCCTCTGTTGCCCTCTCTGTCCCATATTTTGTTTCTGACTTCGCTATCTGCCTTATTTAAGTTATTAAATAATGACAATAACATAGCCAAAGTATGTTCTGCAACTGCCTGACGATTTCCTTCTGGTGCATTAAGTAAAGCAATATTTCTTTTATGAACCTCCACCAAATCAATTTGGTCTAAACCTGCACCAGCTCTTGCTATAAACCGCAAATTAGTAGCCAAATCCAATATTTTTTTATCTATTACTAACTTACTTCTTATGATAATTCCTTGATAATCAGCTATTTTAGTTAAAATTTCTTCTTTGCTAATATTTGGTAAATAATCATATTGCCATTCATTAGCAGCTAACATTGCGAGCAAAGAATGGTGCATGGTATCTACAATTAAAATACGTATAGATGACATAAATTTGTTGTTGGATTCGTTGTTTGGTTGATTATTTTATTGATAATTACTAAGCAAATGTACTAATCTTTGTTCATAATTGTAATAAAATGTGTAATTTTGTTGTAACACAGACTAAAGTCTGTGTTACAACATTTCAAAACAAAATAAATAACACCAAAAACGATGTTTAGCATAGAAAACCTTAGTCATATATATCAGCAAAAAACAGTGCTACAAATTCCGCAATGGGTTGTAAATCAAGGAGAACAGTGGCTATTGCGAGGAAATTCGGGTAGTGGAAAAACTACTTTTCTACATATTTTGGCGGGTTTGCAACAAGCAACAAGTGGCACAGTTTTAGTTTCAAACACAGCAATTAGTCAATTAAGTGGCACAAAATTAGATAAATTTCGTGGGCAAAATATCGGAATTATTTTCCAACAACCTTATTTAATCAAAACATTGACAGCTATTGAAAATCTTTTGTTGGCTAATTATATGGCTGGGAAAAAGCAAGATAAAAAATTTCTCATTGAGTTATTAACACATCTAAATATTGCA
>JAYTNF010000301.1:0-6290 GCA_043748455.1 Cytophagales bacterium | reverse complement strand
CGGATAAATACATATTATCTTAGATGTTATAGGAATAAGGTATAAGTAACTCATTATCAACACGTTACAAACCTATAAGATAAGGTATAAGATAGTTTTGTAAGTTATATCTTATATTTTTTAAGTAGGTCGTTATTTTTTAAAAAAGTGCTTTTTTTATCTAAAAATAAAGTTTATTTGTATTTTTAAAATAAATTTATTAATTTTATTGATAAATTTAAAAAATATGTACAACTTGCCTTTATTAATAATAAGTGTGTGTTTTGCTTGCCTAATTTTGTATGTAAGCATAAAAACTTTAATAGAAACCTCAAAAATTCGCAATAAATAATGGGAAACTTAACTTTTTCAAAAGCTATTGAAATATCTAAAAAAGAAAAAAAACATATTTCACGTAAAGATTGGGTAGATAGATATGTTTATGTTAAAAATAATATTACGTACCAATCTATTCAATCAAAAAATAATAATGGGATAAGAAGTGATATTAGTGTTTTTATTCCTAAAAACAGCGACATAAATGCTGAGGATTGGCAAATTTTAAACTAAAAATCTTAAATTAATGTCTTGGTTTATCAATAATCTTTTTTCTAAGTGGTTCACACCATACCACAAAGCAAACGATAGCTATAAAAATAGCAATGACGAGGGCTTAGTAGAAAGGTATGTTCAAACTTTTGGAACTGATATTGATACTAAAATTATTCCAATACTTGACAACTTTTTGGAAAACAATATAAATCCAAAAGGTATTATTGATAACTTATTGCCTTATCGTGAGCAGGAATTAGGCGTTAATTTGGTTTATGACAACACCATTGCAAAGCGTAGGCAAATATTGCAGTATTGGTTAAGATTGGTGCAAATTAAAGCTACAAAACGAGGTTACGAGGCGTGTTTACGGTTAATGACATTTGAGAATTTGATTATTGAAACCGTAGATGTTACGACTTTCTTTAATAATCCAATTCCTGCCCCTGGTTGCAATGCTTGCTATGAATATGATGTTATCGTAACTGCAACACGAAATATTATCAATTTAGCCATTGTAGATGCCTTTTTTAATATTACAGATTGGAATGAGCCGATTAACTGCCATTTAAGGAACTTTGTTTACAATGATACCTTAGTACCAAAAAACTTAGTTTTCTTTTACTACAAAGGCATAGATGATGAAAATTTGTATGTAGATATTAAAAGAAACCCTACTTTCTTAGCTGAATTTGACACAAATTTAGATAACGAAGGAACATTACTTTTGGAGGGAGATAATCAAGACTACTATGAATTTGATAGTGTCCATTACTTCAATGAGGGTTTTATGATGTTTCGCAAACCAACTCAAACAGCATATTTGCCTTTTGTTAGTAATGTCCCTACAAATATTACAACAACATCAGCTACTTTAACGTGGGAAGTTGCACCCGATGCCCTTTACTATTTGGTAAATGTAGGTAGAGATTTGAAAGAGGAAATTAACGAGGTCATAGTTTCAAAAGTAGTTATTAATGAAAATGTAGGTAATACATTGACATACCAAGTTACAAACTTGCTTAACAATACGCCTTACTATTCTCAAATATTGGCAGTACGTGCAAATAATGATAAAGCTATTTCGCACCCACAGCCTTTTATCACTTTAAAATATTTAGATGCACCTATTGCACTCGAGGAACAGCAAGTAACAACAAATGATTTTGTAGCAGTTTGGTTGCCCGTTATTGGTGCAACAGGGTACTTTATTGATGTTGCAACAGATTTGAATTTTACAAATTTGATTGTAGATAATTTATTATTAGGGAACGTAACCCGAACAAAAATAAATTATGGTGGAGTTTGCTATTACAGAGTTCGAGCAAGGTATCACACAAAATATACGGCTCTTACAATGCCTGCGGTTTCGCAAAATAGCAATATCATTTTTGTACGCATACAATTACCGTATGTTTTTATACCATTTACAAACGTAAATAACGTAAGCTATACGCACAATTTGGGTAGTTATCCTATTTATACAACGGTTTACGATAGTGATAACAACGTAATCATAGCAGCTTTACAAGCAAATAATACAACAATTACCGCTACATTTAATAACAATAATAGTGGCATATTAGCAATTTTATTAACATATCCTACTATGCAAACAGTCGCAATAAATAATCAAACAAGTATTACCATTCCACATGGATTAGGTCGCAAACCTATCGCATGGACTGTTTACGATAACTTAGGAAATGTCGTTATTTGTAGTGAAAATGCAAATGATACTAATTTAACTTTGGAATTCAACCAAGCCTTTACGGGTACGGTATTATTCATATAAAATTTTATACTAAACATTACTAACTTTTTTACCATTATGGCAGAGAAAAATGTATTTGTTCATTTAGACTTGAACAAACAAGAATTACAAAATGCAAAGGCTCAAAATTTAACAACGGCACAAAGAACAACCTTAGCAGGTACTTTGGTGGCAGCAGATAAAGGGTTATTCGTTTACGATACTACTTTAAATAAATTATTTGCTTGGAATGGAACTGCATTTGAAAATGTAACTCCTGCACCTCCACAAGTTGGGCAATATAGAGGTGGCGTTGCACACACAGCAGCAGAACCTGCAAACCTTGCAAGTGGTGATTACGTAGTTTTTACAAGTGCAGGTTTTTTAACAAACTTTGTACCTGGTGCAGTTGTGCAAATTGGTGATTTGGCATTTTACAACGGTACTACATGGGATTTGGTGCAAGGGAATGTTGTCTTGGCGACTGAATCAACAGCAGGAGTTATGCGAGTTTATTCAACATTATCAAATGTTTTAGCTGGTGATGATAATGCAGCCGTATCTCCTCTGGGTTTATTAGCTGTATTACAAAGTAGAACTCAAGTTATGAATTTAGCTTCTTTAGTCGCAAATACTCCTACTAACTTTGTGCATAACTTAGGTAGCACTTTTGTAGATGTTGTTTTTTACGTAAATGGTCAAAATGAGGAGTCTGAGTTGTATTGGCGTAGAGTTAATATTAATACTATTGAAGTTACAAGTAACGTAACTGTTTCAGTTGATGTAGTTATTACTAAATTGGGAATAGATTAACCTATGAAAATCCTCCAAGATATTATTATTGGTGGGTTAGAGTTCCTAAGTGGTGCTATCTTTCAAATAGATAGCATCACAAAAGGAATTTTAATCCCTCGTATGACAACAACGCAAAGAGATGCCATAAACAGCCCTGCAAATTCTCTATTGATTTTTAATAGTACGACAAATCAATATCAGTATTTTAATGGGAATGTTTGGGTAGGAATGGCTTTAAAAAATGACATTATTCCTAATTCACAATTAGAATTAATGTCTGCAAATACTATAAAGCTAAATAATACAAATGCAAATGCAAATCCTATTGATTATAATTTGCCTTTAGGAACTGTTTTAGCGAATGTAAATGGAAACATTGAGGGACTTATTTTAGAAACAACAGTAGATATAAGAAGAACTTTAACAGAGGGTACTTATGTTTATTTAAACCCTTTATTAACCGTAAATAGTAGTTGTTTAGGTTGTTCATGGACACAAACAACAGGGCATACTTCTGTGCCTTTAAGTTGTCTGTCTGCAAATGGTAGCATGACATTTACAACAGGTCAGGTTGGTGATACGGCTGAGTTTGTAGCATTTATCAAATTTTAAATATAAAAATATGTTTAAAAATTTAATCACACAAAGTTCAGGGTTAAAATTAGAAGTTAATGATTATATTGATTTGCCAATAGGTACAATTCCTTTGAATTATGGTTATACAGATGATTTTAGTATTTCTGTTATTTTGCAAACTAAGAGTTTAGGGTTATTACAAAATTGTATTCATATAAATTATGGGCAGTTTGGGTTTTTCTTTTATTTTTTGATAGGAGTACGATTTGCAGGAGATATTACTTTAATTTGGAATAACACATTTTATCAAGCCTTATTTTCACGTATTAGTTATGATACTTTGTTAAATAGTGATAAAACGCACATTGTTGTTACAAGACCTGCTAATGGCGTAGTTGGTAAAATGTATATTAACGGACAGGAAATTTTAACAGATTTTTTAGATTTAGGGGCAACTGCTACAAGTACATCATCTTTGTCAAATCAAATAGGGGCTAATAATAGTTCAACATCTTTTTTAAATGCAGATATGTATAAATTAACTCATTTTAATAAGATTTTAGATTTGGCAGAAGTTACTGAATTATTTACAACACAAGGAGAAATAATCCCTATTACAGCACAAAGTAATGTTGTTGCAAATTATAAATTTAAAGAGAAAGAAGGGTTTGTTAATAACGATAGTTCTATAAATTCTTTACATGGAAATATCATAAATAAATCTATTTCAGATGTTACTATTGGTGCAACTAATTCATGGTTATATGCTAATGGACAACCTTTTGATTATTCAAAATTTAGCCTTTTAAAGATATGAGCAAACAATATTTTTATATACCTAAAAAATATGAAGTTGATATTTCTAATGATGTCAATAGTTTTTTAAATGGTGGTGGCGTTTTTACAATAATTACAGGAGTTTATAAAGAATTTTTGGGCATTGTAGATAATTCAAACTCTTTAGTTTTTTCAAAACTAATCACAGGTGCAATTATCTATATTAAGAAAAACTATGAAAACATATTTGATAACAAAAAGTATGAAATTATAGGGTTTTGCATGGAGGGGGATTTTCAACTTTATGCACCTGCTTATTACAATAAAATTCTATCACTACCTGATTGTTATATTTTTAATAGTGCAAATGAATATTTAGAATTTATAAACAACTTATAAAATATGCCTGATATAACAAGTTTTTTAAAAGACGACCAAGTTAATAAAGTCATTATTTCTTACGGTAGCTATGATTATGGAGCTAAAACGCAAATAGAAATAAATGGGTTAGTTAGTGTTGTTATAGGAAGTAAAGTATTTAACACTACTATAAAAAAACAACAGTCATTCAATGGTAGTATTTGGATAAATTCAGATAATAGTTCAACTACCATAATACCAACGGCAGCAAGTACAAATATTTTAGATAATAGTTCTACTGACAACTTTATTTTTACAGGCTCTACTTTTGGCAAAGTAATGAATTTGGGTAATGCAACAACGTATTATGTAGGTAAAACTTTCAATTTCTATAATAATTCTACTCAAACAATTTCTATTGTAAATAATGCAAGTGTAGAAATTTATCGTTTAGAACCTTATTGCAAATTAGAAATACTTTTGCAAGACAATAGTACAAGTAATGGCGTTTGGTTGTTTATTTTGACATATCCTAACTATGACAAGGTAAGTTTTGTATTAGATGACTTTATAGCTTCGACAACCGCAGGGGAAACAAATTGGAATATTACCTCCGCAGGTGCTGGTGCAGGTGTTACGCAAGTTGCAACTTTATTTGGTAGGCAAGGCGTAAATTCTTTAAGTACAGGTACTACAAACACAGGTAGAACTGCATTAAATAAAGGTGGTAATATTATTTTATTTGATAATGGATTAACTGTTTTAGATATGTCCGTAAGATTTGAGGATTTATCAACCGCAACGGAAAGATACAATTTCTATGCAGGTTACGGTGATAATGTTGCAGCAGGAGATATGCTTGACGGTGTGTATTTTGAATATGCAGAAGGTATTTCGGGGAATTTTTGGAGAATAAAATCTTCCAATAATAACACCAGAACAATCACTGTAACAACATCTCCTATTTTAGCGGATACATGGTATAATCTAAAAATAGAAATTGCACCGAGTGGAACTCGTGCGGACTTCTTTGTAAATGGTGTTAATATTGGGAATATCATTTCAAATATTCCAATAGCAACAGGTAGAACAACAGGTATTTTATTTAAAACTGAAAAATCAGTAGGTGCAACCGCAAGACTTGTTTATGTAGATTACGCAAACTTTAAAGGATATAGACTATGATAAAATTTGAGATTAGAGAGGGTAGTACTAAAACTCAATTTGATACTTTGGAATTAGCACAGGCTTATAATCCAAATGTAGAAGCTATTGAAGTTGAGGTTATTGCACCAACAAAGCCACCAAAAACAGCAGCAGACTATAAAGAGTTTGCGGATAATTTCTTTTTAATTGTTTCGCAAGATTGCATTGATGAGGGTAACACGATAGCTACAAATGATATGCTTGCTATTCATTTTAAAGATGTCAATGATGCCTTAGCAAAAGCAAGGCTTGACAAAGTGTATTTATTATTGCTAAATTCTACTTTGTTATT
>JAYTNF010000300.1:0-7070 GCA_043748455.1 Cytophagales bacterium | reverse complement strand
GTTAAAGTTTTGATTTTGACAAAGTTAATCAAAATATTAGAAAAAGGTAATATGTTTTTCAAAACTTGCTTATAAAATCTTTCTCCTTTGTCAGTTTCTCCACTGCAAACTCCACCAACACGTCAAACTTGCATTGAAAAGCTACTTTTGACGTGTTTATTGCTTCTGTTGTGCTTAGAGTTAGCGAATAGCGTACTCTAAGCACTTTTTGTTTTGCAAATCTTCAGATTTGCGGTTGTGTGTTTTGTTATTACTGTTTTAGAAATAAAGAAAATGTTATAAACAGCGAAAAAGTCTTATATCTCCCTATTTACTTCTTATATTTTTATTTTCCAAATAGTCTTTAGTTGCTTCCAAAAACGCATAGCTTTGACTTAAAACCTCTGTTACATCTGTTTCTGTAAATTCGCTATCAGGGTCATAATCAGAGGCTTGACGTTTTTCAAATAGTTTTTTAACAAACTTACCTAATTCAAAAGGAAAAATTTGTGTTTGAATAAAATATTCATAAAATTTACTTTGTGCACCTTGATGAGTTTTTGTAAAGATTTCCTTCTCAAAAAGCAATGCTTGTATGCAATCATAAACCGCATAATAACTCCGATTAATCACACCTGCCCAGCGTTGCCCAGCTAATAATACTTCTGCATCTTGCAAACAATCTTTGGCTTTGTATATATATTTTTGGGTTTCTTCTCTCATATTTCTATACCTTCTTTGCGTACATAAAACAACAACGGACTTTTTTCATTTTCAAATTTTTGCTTACTCATCGGCAAAAAAGATATATCTATTTTAAAATCTAATAATAATTGAAAAACTGTATCTGTTATCATATCTATTTCTTTGTTGAGAGAAATTTTTTCATCTTTCAAAACTACTAAAAAATCTATATCTGAATTTTCTGTGGCAGTTCCACGTGAATAGGAACCATACAAAATAACTTTGTATAGCCTTTCTCGATACAAAGTTTGTAATTGTTCTTTAAAACTTGCAATAAGTTGCTGAATTGGTTGAGTTACTGACATAGTTTGACAAAATTTTATGTAATTTAGTAAGAAATATTGACAGAAACAAACAACAGCGAAAAGCATTTAACTTTGTTCAGAATGACAAAAATAACTTTACAAATTTCATTGCAAAGCAAATTGCCCATTTTCAAACGTAAAATAAGGGCTTTTAAAAACAAGGTTTAGCAAATTACTTTTGATAAGTTCTTCGGGCGAAAATGCAAGAAGTTTTTTTTCGTGAATTAGCCAAATTACATCAGCTATTTGCAATGAAAAATCAATATCGTGAGAAGTAAGTAAAATTGCTTTTTGTTCATCTTTTGCAATAATTTTTAGTAAATTCCAGATTTCTGCTTTATTACAAATATCAAGATGTGCAGTTGGTTCGTCTAAAAGCATGATTTCACTTGCTTGTGCCAATGCTCTTGCAATTAATGTTTTTTGTAATTGCCCATCACTTAACGTTTGCAAATAACGGTTTTCTAAATCTGTTAATTGTGTGATTTCTAAGCATTTAGCAATAATTTCGTCATCTAATTTTGTTAGTTTTCCTGTCCAATCTGTGTGAGGCTGTCGTCCCAAAGCAACAATTTCTTTAACCGTAATATAGCTATGTTGTGGTTTTTCTGTAAGTACAACACTAATATATTTTGCGATTTCGGCAAGATGATAACTTTGTATGTTTTTGTCAAATAAACTAACTTTTCCTGTAAAATTTGTTTGCAAACCCGCCAAAACTCTTAATAAAGATGATTTCCCAATGCCATTTATGCCCAATAAAACAGTTAATTTGCCTTGCAATAATTCAATAGTTGCATTTTCTATTACTGAATTTATACTATTATTTTTATTACTATTGTCTTTTTTGTTATTTTTATTAGCATACGCAATAGAAAGATTTTCTATTGCTAAGGAATTGAGTTTTAATAACATGATACTTTAAGTATTACAAATATTTGATAATCAATAAGTTATAAAATTTACAACTTAGAATTTAGAATTATTAATTTAGTTATTCCCATAATTTATATTGTTCTAATGCTATTTCTTTGCCAAAAAATATTGAGGTTGAGGCTTCAAAAGATTTTGTGTAATCAGAAACATAAAATTTATGTATAGGATTTGTTGTATTTTTGCTAACTAAGTCATTGTTTATCAAATAGTTATGTAGATATTTTGCAACAATCATGGACGCATCTATGGTTTCTACTTTTTGCTTTTGGTTGCTATAAAATTCGTCTATTTCTTTGCGAATTAAAGGAAAATGTGTGCAACCCAAAACTAAGGCATCAATATTTTGTAAGTTTGGATTTGTAAGATACTTTTCAATAACACTATGACTAATATTGTTATTGAAAAATCCTTCTTCTATCATATTTACTAATAATGGCGTTGCTAATAATTTTAGTTCTATTTCTTTTTGCAAATTTGCCACATGATTTTCAAAAACTCCTGAATTAATTGTCTGTCTTGTGCCAATTAAACCCACTTTTTTGTGTGCATAATGAGTTCCCAAATTTTCTATTACAGGTTCAATCATACTAATTACTTTAGCTTTACTTGCAGTATAGGCTTTTGCAAGTTCATAAGCCGCAGTCGAAGCTGAATAGCAAGCAATAAGAATGACTTTACAGTTGTGTTTGAGCAACACATCAATAATTTTAATGGTATAGGCTTGAATGGCAGCAGTAGATTTTTCACCGTATGGCAAATGTGCAGTATCACCAAAATATATAAGTTGTTCGTTAGGCAAAATCGTATTAATGGCGTTTGCCAAAGTCAAGCCGCCAATGCCACTATCAAAAATTCCAATTGGTGAATCCACAAAGTTTTTAGTTAGGATATTTGCCTTTCGGCGAATAAGTTTTTAAATTTCCACAAAGTTATATAAAACTCTTTATTCATCATGAAAAAACTCTTAAATTATAGCATATTATTCGCCATTTTATTTATTTGCACAGCTTGTCCTTACGAATCTGCAACGCCAATTGACATACCAAAATTTCCTATTGATGAAAATTTAATTGGCAAATGGGAAGAAAAAGGGAAAGATAAAAGTGATAAAGGAAAGAATTTTTATGACATGCAAAAACTTGATAATCAACAATATAGCCTTATAGAAAACACACTAAATGAAAATTCAGAAACATTTACACAAAAAGAATTTATAGCTTATATTTCGCAAGTTGATGGACAAAATTTTTTAAATATTCAGGCAAAGAAGAAATTGCAAACTTTTATGCTCTACAAAATAGATTTTTCGGCTGACAAAAAGCAACTCACTTTGTTGCCTCTTTCTGAATATATTAAAGAAAAATTTACTAATTCCAAAGATTTACGTGAATTTATTAGCACACATAAACATCTTAGCTTTTTCTATGGTCAAGAAATGGTGTTGCTAAAAAATTAAAAATCACCATATTCTACTTGTAAACATGTAAGATTTAACTCTTTTCTCCACATTTCTACTACTTGATTACGGTCGTCAATAACAAAATCGACAAAATATTTTCCTAAAATATGTTCATTAAAAAGTTCTTTTTTCACAATGCTATCTTTACGCATATCTTTTTCGGCTCGCATAAATAGCTGAAAATCAGTAGCTTGCCAATTAAAATGCAAGCAAAGCCATGCAGTTGTTTGGTTACGACAAATGGCATCACGACCTGAAAAAAAGATAATTTCGTAACCTACTTTTTTCAATGACTGCACCAACCGAATTATATTTGGTTTTGGTGTATCTTCGCCTACTCGTAACCACTCAAAAGGACTGCGATTGGCTTTTTCTGCCACAGTTCCGTCAATATCAACCAAAACACATTTGGGCAAAGTTTCATCATATTTTAGATAATTTTGCTCTGTAATTTGACCTGCAATTTGACCTGCAATTTGATTTACATTATTGTTAGAAACCTCATTTGGTTTTGTAATGATAATTTGCTTAAAGTTAAAATGTTTTCTCAACATGGCTAATTTTTCTGCCTGTTTGCGAATAAAATGTTCTCCAACAACATCAAATCGTTGTTTATCTCTTGAAATACACTCCTCTAAATTAGCTTCTATAAGTTTAAAACGAATTTCAACTTCAAATTTTGACAAACTTTTCACAAGCTCATTCAAATAAGAAACTTTAAGGTGTGTGTTGTCAATAACCAAATCCCATTTGTGTTTTAAAGCCGATAAAATAGCATTTTCGTGTAAAGATTGCACAGTTGCCTCTGTTTTTCTTTGGTATTCATCTTCTTTCTGCCAATATTCATTTAAAGTTACAGGCAAAATACTTTTTCGTATTTCATCTTTATTAATTCGTAAATAGCTTGGATTTTCCACACAAAACTGTTTCGCAAAAGTAGATTTTCCACTTCCACTAATTCCACTTAAAATAAGTATTTTTTGCATAAGTTTAATAATAAATTCAATCAAAAGCACAGTTACAAAAAAACACAAAAAAAATGATAAAATAGCATATTCATATTTTTTTAGTATTTTTACCTAAACTTTGCAAATAAAACCATGAAAAAGCTATTTTTATTCATTATTTCTTATTTCTGTTCTTATATCATTTATGCACAAACAGAAAGTCCACAAAATATACAAGCTAATTTACAAGCTACCACGCAAGCTAAAATCCTTGCTCCACAAATTGAAAAAAGTTTAGAATTTAAGTTTCTCGAAAACAAAAATCAATGGGACAAGGCTATAAAATTTAGGTCAAATGTGCCAAGTGGCATGCTTTTTCTTAAAGATAATAGTTTAGTATATTCGTTTTTTGATGCTGATTATTTCAAACATACGCATGGACAAAATGACGAAAATCACAAAGAAAGTGGCAAAACAAATCACGAAATAAATAGCAAAATAACACAAAATAACACAACAGCAACAACTCCTAAAACACTCAAAGCACATGGCGTTGAAGTGAAGTTTTTGGGTGCAAATCCTAATCCAATCATACAAACCGCAGGACAAGGCAGCGAAATGTATAACTTTTATCTTGGAAATAATCCTCAAAAATGGTCAGCAGACGTGAAAAGTTATACAGAATTGGCTTATAAAAACCTTTATCAAGGTGTTGATATGCGTTTTTATACCCAAGATGAAGCCTTAAAATATGAATTTATTGTTGCACCAAATATAGACACTAAACAAATAAAATTAGAATATAACGGTGCAAATCGTGTGGAATTAGAGAATGGGAATTTGAAAATTAGCACCACCGTACACAATTTTATGGAACAGCATCCTTATTGTTATCAAGAAATTGATGGACAAAAAATAGAAGTTCCAGCAAATTTTGTATTGACAAACAATGTATTAACTTATGATTTTCCACAAGGTTATAACAAAAGTTATACCTTAGTAATAGACCCAACCTTATTATTTTCAACATATTCGGGCAGTATTTCAGACAATTGGGGCTTTACTGCAACCTTTGACAATGCAGGAAATTTATATGCAGGTGGCATTGTTAATGGACAACAAATTCCTCCAACAGTTGGTGCTTTTGACGCAACTTTCGCAGGAAACTGGGACGTTGCTGTATTCAAATATAATTCCACAGGCACAAATTTATTATATGCAACATTTTTAGGAGGTAGTCAAGCCGAACAACCAAGCAGCATGATAGTCAATAATGCAGGTAATTTAGTCATTCTTGGCTCAACGGGTTCTGCCGATTTCCCAACTTCTGCCACAGCTTTTGACCGTAGTTTTAATGGTGGATCACCTACAAGTTTACACACCTTAGAGTTTCCACAAGGTGTAGATATTTATGTGTCCACTTTAAGCAATACAGGTGCGAGTTTGGTAGCCTCAACTTTTATGGGTGGCAATGGAAACGATGGTTTAGGAAATCCCTCAACGCCTAATGTGCAACTTGCACTTACGCTGAATTATGGTGATGAATTTCGTGGAGAAGTTAATATTGATGCTTCCGATAATGTGTATGTAGCTTCGGTTACCCGTTCTACAAATTTTCCTGTTACGACTTCTGCCGCACAAGGACAACAAGATGGTGTGGCTTTTCGTTTTAATTCAAGTTTAAGCATATCAAATTGGGGAACTTATATTGGTGGCTCACAAGATGATGCTGCATTTAGCGTAAAAGTAGCAAATAATGGCGATATTTTCGTGTGTGGTGGCACAGTAAGTACCAATTTACCCATAACATCAGGAGTTTTGCAAACAAGTTTTTCGGGAGTTGTTGATGGTTTTGTGCAACGATATAATGCAGGTGGCGTGTTGCAAAATAGCACTTACTTAGGAACAGCAAATTATGATGTTGCCTTTATGTTAGACCTTGATTTTGCAAATAATGATGTCTATATTTTTGGAAATACTTCGGGCATTCACCCAATTTCATCAGGAACTTATAGCAATATTGGCGGCGGACATTTTATTTATAAACTCAATAGCACACTCAATACACGTATTTTTTCTACACAAATTGGTGCAATTAATCGCAGGTCGCCAAGTATTACACCAACAGCTTTTATGGTTAATTCTTGTGGAAATATTTATCTTTCAGGTTGGGGAGGTACAACAAATGCGGGAGTAACAGGCATAAATTTATCAACTGTTGGCTTGCAAACAACCCCTGATGCTTTAAGAACTTTTACTGATGGTGATGATTTTTATTTAGCAATACTTGGACAAAATGCAAGTTCCTTATTATATGCAACTTTTTTTGGTGGTTTTAATAGTGGTGATGGCGACCATGTTGATGGTGGTACAAGTCGTTTTAGTAGAAATGGCGTTATTTATCATGCAGTTTGTGCATGTCGTAGCAATAATGTACCCACAACCGCAGGTGTGTGGAGTAGTGTAAATCGTGGGGCAATTTCTCCACCTGCACCTTATTCTGGCTGTAATAATGCGGTTTTCAAAGTAGATTTAGACCCATTTACCGCAGATTTTCGCCCAATTAACACCGCCACAAATACAGTTGTTGTCGATGGAACTTGCACTCCACTAACCGTAAGATTACAAAATTTAAGCCGCAACGCAACCGTTTTTGCATGGAATTTAGGTACTTTTGGCACCTCAACTATTGCCGAGCCT
>JAYTNF010000299.1:0-20212 GCA_043748455.1 Cytophagales bacterium | reverse complement strand
AGTATGCAGTTGTAAATTATGAAAATGCTTTCAGAATTAACGATTATAGTAGAACTCCTGTTACAATTAAAGATGTTAAATCTCCAAAAGGTGTTCAGGCTACAGTAAATGACCCATTGTGGCCTTGGCAATATTCACATAGAGTTACAGCATCTGGTATTCCTAATGGTGCATATCCTGTGCCAGAAACAGGAACTTTCCCAGGAACACCTCCTCCACGTCCTTCAAACCAACCATGGAACATGGATGCTTCTATGTTAGTTGATCAAGCATGGGATATAGCAACCACAGCAGGTGCAGGTATTCGTGTAGCAGTACTTGACGTAGGTGTTGATAAAAGTCATCCTGACTTAGCAGCAAATATTGCAACAGGTATCGGTTCTGGTTATGATGCAGTTGCAGCTCCTTTAGATGTAATTCCAACAGACCCAACACGTGGTGATGCAAATGCAGCAGGTGGAGACGGAGCACATGGTACAACATGCGCTGGTGTTATTGCAGCTGTTGGAAATAATAACCTCGGTGTTGCAGGTGTTGCCCATAGGTCAACTATTGTTCCTATCAATATTTTTACAGGTGGTGGTGCTTTTACAGCAGATGTTGTAAGAGGTGTAGAGTGGGCTTGGCAGAATGGTAGAGCAGATGTATTATCAAATTCTTATGGTTCTAATCCTGGAAGTGGTACTGCTCCTATTAATGTAGCACAAGCAACGGCTTTTAGAAATGCAATCAACTTTGGTAGAGGTGGTAGAGGTTGTGTAATTGTAGTTTCAGCAGGTAATAGTAATGTGCCTTGGTCTGGCTCACCTGCCAATGTACCAGAAGTTATGTCTATCATTGCCTCTAATGCAGGTGCAGCAAGGGCAAATTTTAGTCAATATGGTGCAAATACAGATTTAGCAGCACCTGGTAACCAAATTATTACTACTGACCGTAGAGATGTAGGTGCATTTCCGGGTTTTACAAGTGGTGATTATTGTATCATTAATGGTACTTCTTTCTCTTGTCCTAATGCTGCAGGTGTGGCGGCACTTATTTTGGGTGTAGATAATACTTTAGCTTCGATACAAGTACGTCGCTTTATGGAAAGTACTACTAAAAAAGTTCCAGCTGGTGGCACTTATAGCTGTAGCCCAGAAAATCCAAATGGTTCTTGGAGTTTTCAATTAGGTTATGGTATTATTAATGCTTATGAAGCTGTTTTACAAGCAAGTAAAACTAATAACTTTTGTAATACTGTTACATTCACACAAGCATCTGGTGCTTTTGAAGATGGTAGTTTTGCTCGTAATTACGAAAATAACAAAGACTGTAAATTTACTATAGCACCAGCAAGCGCAGGTGCTGTTACAGCGACGTTTAGACAATTTGCCTTTGGTACTGGAGACCGTCTTGAGGTCTACTCTAATAGTGGTGCAACGGGTACACCAATCGCAACTTTTTCATCTGCAAATCAACCAACTGTGGCAGGAGTAACATCAAATACTGGTGTTATGACATTGAGAATGGTTACTGATGGTTCGGTAACAGCGGATGGTTTTGCTGTATGTTATACTGCTGATATTCCTGCTGGTGATTTTATTGCAACGCCAGCCACAGCTTGTCCTAATGTTCCTGTTGTTTTTACACCACAACCAGCTGTAGGTAGTACAATTATTGAATACAGATGGAATTTTGGTGCAGGTGCTACTCCAGCTACTGCAACAACAACAACCGCAACACCTGTAACCGTGTCATATAGCACAACGGGCTTAAAAACTATTAATTTAACATTAGTAGGTCCTGGTGGAAGTGTTGATGTATTAAAATCTAATTTTGTAAATGTGCCAGTAGTAGGTGCAATACCATTCATGCAAACCCTTGAAACTGGTTTGCCTCTTGATTGGTCTGTTGTAGCAGGTGGTGACAATACATGGAGAGTAGTTAGTCTTAATAATCCTAATCTTCGTTTAGGTGGTTTTGCTGAGAGTCGTGCTGCTGCAATTATTAATTGGTGGACTATTCCTTCTGGACAACAAGATATTTTGCAGACAGCACCTTTTAGTTTGACTGGTGTTGCTACACCTTTCTTAGTATTTGATGTTGCGCATGCACCTTTTGGTCAAGATATACTAAGAGCAGAGGTTTCTGTAGATTGTGGTGTTACTTGGACAGAGGTTTATGGTAAACAAAGCACAAATGGTGCTAATTTAAGTTTGGGTACAGCTAATGCGGGAGCTGAGTATTTCCCTACAACTGCTCAAGATTGGAGACGTGAGGCTGTGCCTTTACCAGCTTTTGCGGCTAACCGTAGTAATGTATTGGTTAGATTCCGTGCAACAAGCAATTTTGGTAACAATTTATTCTTAGATAATATTAATGTTACAAGCACACCACCTCCTGGAAGTGTAAGTAGAGCTACATCAGTCCCTGTAATTGTAGATGTACCACTTACGGCAAGTTTTACTGCTCTTGCGGCTTCAGGCACACAAATTAATTTGTCATGGTCAGATAACTCTACTAATGAAACAGCATTTTTATTAAGGCGTGCTATTTCTGGTACTGCTGCTTATACAACTATTGCTTCTTTAGCTCCAAATACAACAACTTATACTGATAATGGATTAGCGAATAATACAGCTTACACATATCGTTTATTTGCTGTGAATGGTGCAGAATTATCAAGTGCTGCGGTTGGAACAGTCACTTCTGTTACGACAACTGTAGCTGGTGTAGAGAACTTCACACTTATTGCAAGAGCTACAACTGCATCGGGTCCTACTGCTGTATTGTGGCAAGAGGATTTTTCTTCATGTGGTGGTGCTACATTACCAGCAGGCTGGTCAAATGTAATTAATGCAGGAGATGCAACTTTTGATTTTTGGAGAGTAAATGCAGATGGTTTAGGTAGTTCTTTAAGAATAGCACAACCTCCTTTTGCAGGTTGTTTTGCTAGATTTGACTCTGATCAATTTAGTAGTGGTGGTGGAGCAGAAGATGTGGATTTAATATCTCCTATTATTAATGCAACAGGAATACCTAATGTATTTCTAAGTTTTGATGCTGCGTTTAGAGCACTTGGTACAAGTCGTTTTATTGTTGATGTTTTCAATCCTACTACTATGGTATGGGTTAATGTGTTAAATAGTGGTTCTATTAATATTGGTACATTTCCGCTTACACCTCCTACATTTACTGGTGTTTCACAAGCTCCAATAAATATTTCTGCCATTGTAGGCAACAGAACAGGTGGGCGTGTAAGATTCAAATTTACTGGTAACTGGAGTTGGTTTGCTGCTATAGATAATGTTAGTGTTTTTCAACCTACCTTCGGACCTGGACCTACTAACTTAACAGCTGCAATTACTGCTCCAACTCAAGTAACATTAAACTGGGTAGATAACACAGTAGGAGAAATAGGTTTTGATATTGAAAGGTCTGTTACTTCGGCTACTACTGGTTTTACAGTAATTGGTACATCAGCAGCTTTGGTAGCTACAGGCGCAACAGGAACTTTCGTAGATGGTACTGTTACTGCTGGTACATTGTATTGGTATAGAGTTAAGGCTCGTCAAAATCTGACTGTAACATCTGACCCAAGTAATGTGGTTGCTATTCAAACTATTTTACCTCCGACAAATCTTGTTGTTGCAAACTCTGCAACTGAGATAAATGTTTTGTCATTAACGTGGGCTGATAATGCAACAAATGAAACAAGTTATGTTTTAGAAAGGTCATTAAGTGCTACTATTGGTTATTCTGTACTTGCTACTTTAGCTGCAAATGCAAACACATATACTGATAGAAACTTAAATGAAAATACTCGTTATTTTTATCGTGTTACAGCTATGCTTAATACAAGTATGTCTGATTATAGCAACGAGGCTAATGGTGTAACAGGTGTTACTATGCCTTCAAACCTAAGAGTAGCTTCTTTCTCTCCTAACGCAATTCGTGTTAATTGGAGTGATAACTCTCCTAACGAGAGTGGTTATAGAGTTGAAAGTTCTTCAGTTGGTAATGGTACAGGTTTTGCCTTAGTTGCAAATGTAGCACCTAATGTTACAGAATATGTGAATGCTGGTTTGAATCCAGATACTCGTGTATTCTACCGTGTTAGTGCTGTTGGTCTTAATGGAAACTTAGCTACTTATACATCAGAAGCTAGTGCTGTTACATTCCCTGCGGCTCCAAGTAATTTAGTAGCAACTGGAATTTCTTCAAGTGCTATTCGTTTAACATGGACTGATAATTCTAGTACAGAGTTAGGTTATGAAGTTTATCGTTCTAATAGTATCTCTGGTGCTTATAGTTTGATAGAACGTCTGCCTCGTGCAACATTCCCTAACAATGATTATATTGATGCAAGTGCTATGGTAAATGTTACTTATTTCTATCGTTTGAGAGCATACCGCAATGCTGGTGAATTCTCTAATTTTAGTAATACTGCTAACGCAGCTGCCGTATTTGCAGCACCTGCTTTGAGTTTAGTTTCAGCTACTCAAAATAGCATATCATTATCATGGGTTGCTAATACAGTTGATCAAAGTAGTTTTGTGATTGAAAGAACAACACAAACAGATGCTTCAACTGGTGTGGCTATTCCAGTAGGTTTTGTTTCTGTGGCAACTGTTGCAGGAAATACTGATACATACTTAGATAAAGGATTACAGATTAGCACTACATATTATTATCGTGTAAGAGCTGTTAAAGCAACACCTACAAGTATTACTTCATTGCCATCTAATATTGTGGCTGGAACAACTATTATAGGTTTTCCAAGTGCACCTATTAATTTGAGAGGTACGCCAGGTAATGCATCAGCGGAATTAACATGGAATGCAGGTGATATTAGTATTACAGGTTATGAAGTATATTATTTCAGTGGTGCTAATATTAATAAATTAGCAGCAACGGTAACAACTAATAGAGCAACAATTACTGGGCTTACAAATGGAATATCTCATTTCTTCCGTGTAAGAGCTATTAATTCACTTGGTTCTAGAAGTGATTATTCAAATCAAATTGAATTAATACCTTCTATTGCTTTGGGTAATGAAGATAATTTAGCTTCTTCTGCTATCAAAATCTATCCTAATCCAACAGCAGGTGATTTAAGTGTTGAAGTAGATGCTTCTTTAAAACCAACTGCTATTTCAGTAGTAAGTGTAACAGGTCAAATTGTGTATAGCGAAAAAGTTGCAAATTATACAACAAATGCTATCTCATTAGGTCATGTAGCTGCTGGTATGTATATTGTACGTGTAGAAACTGAAAATGGTTCTTATCAAAGAAAAATTCAGGTAATAAAATAATTAAGTTGGGAAGTTTTCTTTAATAGGGGAACTTCCCGTACTTTATAAACTTTTTAAAGATTTTTATCTTATCACAATTATGAGAAAAAATATTGCATTCATTGTATTGGCTTTTGTTGCGATACTTGCTTCATGTAGCCCAGCACGTGATAATCAACTTACCTTGAAATCCGTACCTGTTGCTAAAACTTGGAGAATATTAAGTGCTTCTTATGGCACTGAAGAACCATCGCCAACGACATACGCTGATTTTAGAATAACTTTTACAGAAACTGGTTATACAATTACAGATAGACCTGATTCTAAATTTATCTTTTTAGGTAAAGACTTTTTATCATCAAGTGCATGGGAAGCCACTTCAACACCATCACAGGGCTTTAATTTCAAAATGACAGGTTCTAGAAGTATATTTGTTAAAGAAACAAGCCGTATTTTATCTTCATCAACAATGAATTTAGAGTACTTGGCAGAAATTCCTGGCAAGCCTGCTACTACATATAAATTTACATTAATAGCTGTTTTGTAATAATTTTAGTTATTAACTTTTTGTAGAAAATCTAAACTTAGCAAATCTAACAGATTCGCTAAGTTTTTTTATTTTGCCTACTTTATTCAGTTTCATTATATAGCATCTGTAAAACAGTTTGTCCCACACTTTTTAAAGTCCCTTTGTCTATAATTAACATATTATCATGCAATGTGTGCCAGTCTTTATTAAAATAATTATTATCTGAATTTTCATATTCTATAATATCAAGCATCGGAATATGTGCAATTTGGTTTATATATACATGGTCATCTATAATAGATTCGGAAGTTTTGTCAATAAAATAGCCTTCATTACTTAATTCTTTAGCAGTTTGCCATAATTTATCTGTAATTGTAGGAGCAAATTTCATAGATTGACCTTCTTTATAAAATTTTGCACCTTTTGCACCAACCATGTCTAATAAAATTCCATAGTAAGCACTGTAATTCTCTTGATGCTTATTTTTTGCCCAATATTGAGAACCTAAGCACCATGTATCTTGCTTATAAGTTTCTGCTGTTGTTCCATCAGGTTGCCCATAATCTTCACTATCAAAGAAAATAATATCTATACCAACCTTGCTCTCAATAGCTGGGTTTATGGTTTTAGCATTTGCAATAACTCTTGCAATTTCAAGTAATGCCAACACCACTACCACCATCATTGGCACCATCTATGGCTTGTGTGTGTAATGTTTTATCTTTTTCTTGGTCTGCAAAAGGTCTCGTATCCCAATGTGCAGCCAGTAAAATACGAGTTTTTGCTTCGGGCTTCCATGAGGCAATAATATTGCGAGATTTCAATATTTTACCATCAAAAGCTGTTGCATCAAATTTCTGCTCGATAACTTCCCAACCATAACCATGTAAAATATTCACTAAATAATCACCACAAGCTACATGAGCCACAGTATTTGGAATACGTTTACCAAATTTAACCTGTTTTTCCACAAAGTAATAAGCAGAGTCTGCATTAAAATCAGGTGCTTTTTGCATGATAATTTTGGTCTTTTCTTGATTTGTGGTTTCCTGGGATGCTTTTTTTTCACAAGCACTAAATATGGAAATAGAAATGGCAAGCAAGCCAAAAGCTACTATTTTTTTCATAAAATACATAATTTTGATTTATTGCGTAATAATACACAAAATTAATAAGTTTTAAAATAAGATTTTTTTCATACCTTTGTTAAAATTTCGCCTAACAATTTTGGATAATCTTAATATGAATATAGAAAAATTACTTATAGAACAAATTGCAATAGCTTTAAATACATTATTTGAGCAAAATATAGCTCCACAAACATTGGCTTTGCAGCCTACAAAGAAAGAATTTGAAGGAGATTTAACTTTTGTGGTATTTCCTTATACTAAAATTAGTAAAAAAAGCCCCGAAGAAACAGCAACACTTATTGGTGATTTTTTGGCAAAAGAAAATACCGTTGTTGAAAAATATAATATTGTCAAAGGATTTTTAAATTTTGTGATAAAGCCACAAGTTTGGATAAAATTATTGTCTGAATTTGCACAAACAAGCAATTTTGGACAACAAAAGCTAAATGGTAAAAAGGTAATGGTTGAATATTCATCACCAAATACCAATAAACCATTGCATTTGGGGCATTTACGAAATAATTTTCTTGGTTTTGCGGTTTCAAATATTTTAGGGGCAAATGGATATGAAGTTTTAAAAGCTAATTTGGTTAATGATAGGGGCATACATATTTGTAAATCAATGTTGGCTTATCAAAAATTTGGTCATGGCGAAACTCCTATCTCTGCAAATGTAAAAGGAGATAAATTAGTGGGCAATTATTATGTGAGATTTGAACAAGAAAATAAAAAAGAACTTGCTCGAATAGAAGCATATGTAAATCAATTCAATAATCACTATAATGAAATTATTGGAAATTGGGTTAATACAAAAGAAATCGACTATGTTATTCAAGAGAGTAATATTAACTTTGATAAACCTCATTTATCTGAGTTGATAATTATCGATACCATTCTTAGCATCTTTTCATATATACAACCTGCAAAAACTTCTGAAAAGTTTAGAGGTAAATTAAGAACACGGTTAAAACAAAAAACAGCAGAGTTCCGAAATGGAAAACAAGAAATTAAAACTAATAAAGAACTTTTTGAAAAACTTTTTGAAGAAGCCAAGTTAAATACACCTCTTGCAATAGAAGTGCGAGAAATGTTAGAGAATTGGGAAAAAGGGCGTATATATGTTAATACAGGACAGAACCCATTTAGTCAAAAGGATAAGGTTGATAGGTTGAAGAGAGTAAAAAAAGTTTATGATTCGTGGGAAGAGATGAATGGCTGGGTTTATGATGGATTTGATGAAACTTATAAGACTATTGGCGTTAAGTTTGACAAATTTTATTATGAATCAGATACTTATTTATTAGGAAAAGATATTATTGATGAGGGTTTAGCCAAAAAAATATTTTATAAAAAAGCGGATAAGTCGGTTTGGATAGACTTAACGGCTGATGGTCTTGACCATAAATTGGTTTTGCGTGGTAATGGGACTTCTGTTTATATTACTCAAGATATGGGAACTGCTGATTTGAAATATGTAGATTTTCCTATGCAAAAATCTATTTATGTTATTGGTAATGAGCAAGATTACCACATGAAAGTACTAAAATTAATTATGCAAAAATTGCAACGACCTTATGCAGATGGCATGCACCATTTGTCGTATGGTATGGTGGAATTGCCAAGTGGAAAGATGAAATCAAGGGAGGGAACTGTGGTTGATGCTGATGATTTGGTGCAAGAATTGATAGAACTTGCCCAAGAAACCACAAAGGAACTCGGAAAAGTGCAAGAACTTGGTGATACAGAAAAGCAAAATCTTTATAATATTTTAGGTTTGGGTGCATTAAAATACTTTTTACTAAAAGTAGACCCTAAAAAAACGATGTTGTTTAATCCAGAAGAATCTTTGCAACTTAATGGAGATACTGCAACTTACATACAATATACATACGCCCGAACTGCTACGGTTTTGCGTGAGGCTGCATTGCAAAAAATTGATTATAGCCATTTAGTTTGGGAAAATGAGACAGTATTGCATGAAATAGAACAAGGTTTAATTCAACATCTTAGCCAGTATCCAACAGTTTTACACCATGCAGCCGAAAATTTAAGTCCTGCTTTGGTGGGTGCATATTGCTATGATTTGGCAAAATTATATGGTCGTTTTTTCCATGATTTGTCGATTTTCAAAGCCGAAACCACAACTTTACGTGCTTTTAGATTGGCAATGTCAGCAGAAGTTGGCAAAATATTGAAACATGCAATGGGTTTGTTAGGTATCACAATGCCTGAAAGAATGTAAGTGATAAATATAAAAGGTGTATGAAATTTGTTTTGTCATTCTGAGCTTGCGAAGAATCTGATGTAATATTCCAGGTTCTTCGCAAGCTCAGAATGACAAAACAAATTAGCAAGGTCGTTATCAAATCTATCTTTTTTTTTTGCTACCTTTATAAAAATTAAAACTGTTATGAGTAATTTTAAAAGTTGGACAAGAGATAAGCTTTATGAAAGGTTTGGCTTAGACAGAGTTATCAAACATAAAGTTCTTCAAGAATGGCTTGCAAGTCAGCAAGTTATTAGTGATTTTGAGAAACAAAATTTGCTATTTTGGTTAGAAGATATGCTGTTGTATGTAGATTATTGGAATGAGGAGGAGGTAAAACTTAAATTTATTGGTAATTTAATTAGCCTTACTCGTTATGATACGAAACATTTGTCTGCTTTTGCTAACAGAAATTTAGAAGGTGATGTTGATGGAGAATTTATGCAAGGCAATCCAGATTTAATGGTGGCACGTGGAAAACAAGCAGCAAAATCACCATTCTTTTTCTTACACGAATACAAAAAAGAACTTGATAACAACAGTGAAGACCCTGCAGGACAGTTATTAGCAGCCATGTTAGTAGCATATACTCATAACTTGACTGTGCCAGAATTAAAAGAAAAACCTATTTATGGTACTTATGTGATAGGTAGATTATGGTATTTTGTTATCTTACAAGCTAAGGAATATGCTATCAGTTTGGCTTATGATGCCACGCATGAAGACCAACTTTTAGACATTTTTCGTATTTTAAAGGCAAATAGGCAACAAATTAGAGAAATTTGGGGTGAGTAGGGGAGGAGGAGAAAAAATAGGTAATTTTTTTGCCAAAACACTTTTGGAAAGTTTCTTATTTTCCAAAAGTATTTTACTTATAAAAATTGTAAATTTTTTGAATTGCCCCTAATAATTGCGGCAAATTTGCAGTTCCATATCTTTGGGAATCTATAAATAAAGTTTGTTCTTCTAATTTCAGAAACTGCCATGTAAAACCATTTGTAACAGCACCATAAATAGTGTGTATATTGTTGCTTTCTCTTTCATTAAAAATTCGGGCTGCATACATTTCTGAACCACATTGACCATACCAAGTTTCTAATTTGTCATCTTTTGCTTCAAAAACACAAACTATTGGCGTGTCAATATCTCCTACATTTGGATTATTAGAAATTAAGAAATCGCAAACTCCATTTAAGCCTTTTTCTTTGTCTATATTGAAAGTTACCCCAGATAATGGCTTAAAATTCTTATTAGAAATCGCCATTTCAACCAAAATAGGCATGACAATTAACTCAGATTTTGCCTTTTCATTTAACATCGGCATAAATAAATTCCGTTCTAATGTAGCTAATAACCATTCAGAAGGGTTTTTCCCCTCAACGGGTGTTAATAAATTTGGAATATCTAAACGATGCACGCCAAAAATATTTTTCAAATCTGCGAGTTTATAATATCGATAAGAACTTGGAATTTTCATAGTGTTATTGATAAAATATTACTATTCTTCTGTTGATTCGTTATCTGTATTTTTGTCGTTTGAACTTGACATAATAGCCTCAATAGATTCTTCAATAGTTGCAAGAATATTGAAAACAATGTCAAGTTTTGAGATAGTTAATAATTTCATTACGTGGTCGTTTACACCTGCCAACACAAAAAAACCTTCAGCTTCGCCACACAAACGGTTTGCAACCAATAATGCACTTAATCCTGAGGAATCTACATAACGAACTTTTGTTAAATCTAATATTAAACTTTGCGTGCCTGACTGAAATAAGGTAATAAATTCCGATTTCAATTTGGGTGCTACAAGAGAGTCTATACGGTCGTCTTCAAAAGAGAAGATGCTATATCTTTCGTTTTTGTCAATGCTATATTTCATGGTATTGAGTAATTCTTTATATAAAATGATTGTAAAGTTATCATTATTTTTAGATTTTTATATAAATTTTAAAGAAATCTTAATTCTTTAACAATTTATTTAAACCAATTACAGGCAATAAGCCTACCAAAATAATCAAAAGTGAGGTAATAGAAGCTGATGCTAATCTTTCATCATCAGCTAATTCGAAGGCGGCAGTTGCTAAGGTATCAAAATTGAAAGGTCGTAAAATCAAAGTAAGTGGCAATTCTTTCAAAACATCAACCATCACCAAAAGCATGGCGGCTGCCAAACTGCCTTTTAACAATGGTAAATGGACAAGAAAAAATGTTTTTAGTCTGTTTTTACCTAAAATCCATGAAGCATTGTCAATAGTTGGGCTAATTTGTTGCCAACGTGCTGCAATAGGTTGCGATGCCACCGAAAAAAATCTAACCATATAAGCATAAATTAAACCGCCAACAGTGCCACTAAGCCATAAATTTGCTTGTTTTGAAATAATAACACTACTTAACCAATGGTCAATAGCAATCAAAACTGCCATGCTGCCAATGGCGATAATTGCCCCAGGAATAGCATAACCTAATGAGGCTATTCGCACTGCAGTTTGTACCCAAATTTGTGGACTAATTCGCTGCACATAATTAAGTAATAAGGCAGGAATTACGACAACAAAAGCACTGATAAAAGCCAAAGTCAATGAATTAATAATTAAATCTGTGAAATTTGGTAAACTTAGCTCTTGCCAAACTTGCGATGCCCAATGTAAAAGTTGCAATATGGGCATTGCAAAACCCAAAATAAAAGGAAATAAACATATTAAAATTGCTACAAAAGCCTTAAAACCTTTGAGTTGCTTTTTTTGTAAAGGTCGTTGAGTTTGTGAATTTGTGAACCTTAATTTGCGACTTTGCCATTTTTCTATGCTCAATAATGTGAAAACTAAGATTAATAAGCAAGCTGCTAATCTAATGGCGGCAGGCAAACTTCCCATAGCAAACCAAGCCCGAAAAATGCCTGTTGAAAATGTTTGTATGCTGTAATATTTAAAAGTTCCAAATTCGTTTAAACCTTCCATGAGTACCAATAATAAACCCCCAATAATTGCAGGTCTTGTGATAGGCAAAATAATTTTGAAAAAAGTGTAGTATTTTGATTTGCCAAGTAACTGTGAAGCCTCAATAAGACTTTGAGGCAAATTTTCAAAACTGCTGCGTGCAACAAGAAAAACGTATGGATACAAAACTGATGACATCACAATAATTGCACCTTGTAAAGTCATGACATCTACATAAATTCCAAACCAAGTATGTAGTAAACCTTTGGTAAACAAGGACTTATAAGTATATGCGTTGATATAGGCAGGAATTGACAACGGTAAAATTAAGCACCAAGATAAGGTTTTTCGCAACGGAAAATTGTAGGCACTTACAAGCCAAGCGGCAGGAACTCCCAACAAAAAAGTGAGCAAAGCCATGCCTAATAAAATAATTGTAGTATTGTAAATATAATCATTTAATAAATGTTTTGAGAGGTGTTGCCAAGTGTCATCTGCGGGAGAAAATAAACCAATACCAATATATAAAACAGGTAATATGAGTAAAATAGCAAATAGTAAAGCAATAAAATACCAAGAAAGGTTTATATGTGAGTTAAAAACCAAGTGAAATAGTGAGTTTATTCGCAATTTTATGTGTTTGAGCAGCATTTGGTAGTTTGGTAATTGTGGGGAAATATTTTTGTATTCGGTTTATGGTTTGTGCTAAATTTCCACAAAGAAACAACTTTTTTTAGTTTTATCACACAACAAGATGTAATAAACTGCCAAAAGTAGCTTTTCAATACAGTTTGACGTTAGCAGAACATAAAAGTTGTTATAAAAAATATGCCTTTTTATATCTTTATCATATCTTTGTCCAAAATATTAAAAATCAATTTTATACTTTATCAATAATATTATCCATGATTTACAATGAATTTTATTAACGAAATCAAAGCAACATATTTACAATATATAGAAAAACATGGTCGCCGACCTTTCAGTATTAGTTCTTTTTGCGAACTTGCAAAACTAACAGAAGCTGAATTTGAGTCATATTTTTATTCTTTTGAGTGGTTAGAAGATAGCATTTGGCAAGATTTGGGCAAATGGACTGTGCAATTAAGTGAAAAATATGATAATTTTGCTACGCTGAACTTGCGTAAAAAAATGAGTATTTTTTATTATACTTTGTTGCAATTAATGAATAGCCAACGAAATTTTGTGCAAATATCATTAAAAGAAAGCACTATTTTACAGACAGATTTGCGAACTTATCCTAATTGTTTGGCTGATTTTAAGATAGAAATGTATCAATTTATACAAAAACATGATAGTAGAGCTAACAATAATACCGCAACATCTCAACAAACCAAAACAGATTATTTTTGGTTGCAATGTTTACTCATCATAGAAAAATGGCAAGTTGATAGTTCTGAAAATCAAGAAGATACACAAGCTATTATTGAAGGTGGCTTAAATTTTATTTTTAAAAGTTAGTATTAATTTGTCATTCTGAGCAAAGCGAAGAATTTGGGTCAGATTCTTCGCTTTGTTCAGAATGACAAAAAATTATTTCACATATTATGTTTCACTTCGCATGCTAAGTTACTGGGAATCAACACATTTTACCAAATACGATTTCATCATCATTGGTTCAGGAATTGTGGGTTTATCAACTGCTATAAGTTTGGCAGATAAATATCCTCATGCTTCCATTGCCATTTTAGAACGTGGAATTTTCCCTACGGGTGCAAGCACACGCAACGCAGGTTTTGCGTGTTTTGGAAGTTTAACCGAATTATTATCAGATTCGAAAAACATGCCTCTCGAAAAAGTATTGAATTTGGTAACAGAAAGGTGGAAAGGACTGCAACAATTACGCACAAGATTAGGCGATGAAAATATAGGTTATGAAGGTTTCGGTGGCTATGAAATGATTACAGAAAAGGAATTGCCTGCACTCAAAGAACTAGAAACTGTAAATCAATGGTTATTCCCACTATTTAATCAGCAAGTATTTGAACAAAAAGATGAACTTATTGCTACTTTTGGTTTCAATCAAACAAAAGTTAAGTCCTTAGTTTTCAACTGTTTAGAAGGTCAAATTGACACAGGAAAAATGATGAAATCCTTATTACAATTAGCACAATCAAAAGGAATTATAATTTTTACAGGTTGTCAAGTTGTGGAATGGAAAGACAGATTAGATAAGTCAGATGAAGTAGAAATTAAGGTTTTTGATGATGCCAGAAAATCAATAATCAGTTTTTATGCAACTAAATTAGTTGTTTGCACTAATGCTTTTAGCACAAAATTATTGCCTAATTTAGACATAAAAGCAGGAAGAGGACAAGTTTTTATCACAAAACCTATAAAAAACTTATCTTTTAAAGGCAGTTTTCATTATGATGAAGGTTATTATTATTTTCGCAATGTTGGCGAAAATCGCATACTTTTAGGTGGTGGCAGAAATTTAGATTTTGAAGGAGAGCAAACAACAGTCATGGAAACAACGCCTAAAATTATTGAGGCTTTGAAAAAACTTTTAAGTGAAGTCATTGCACCAAATTTAGTTTGGGAAATAGAGCAAGAATGGTCAGGCATCATGGCTTTTTCAAATATTGGCGAAATTAAAGAACCAATCATTGCCTTTGATAGCCCAAATGTATTAGTTGGAGTTCGTTGTGGTGGCATGGGCGTAGCTATTGGCACAAGAATAGGCGAAAAATTAGTAGAAAAATTATGATTGAATTAAATATTATAATTAAATTAAATTACTTCTTCAATTTTTTTAACTCTCCATTTGCATATTCTTTCTGTTTTGCAGTTACAGGAAACTTCGTAATTTTCGTGTAATATTCAATAGCTTTTTTCTTATTTTTCATATCTCTATACACATCAGCCAAGTTGATATAAACCGTATAACGAGTAGGAAAACGAGTTTGACAAACCAATAAAACTTTCTCAGCTTCTGTATATCTCTTTGATTTCCAATAAGCAAAGCCCAAATTATTCATAAATTCATCAATTTTCCCTTCTGTCGAATACGAACCATTTTTGATATAGCCATACAATTCTTCCCAAATTTTAATGGCTTCTTTCAGTTTTTGTGCTTGTAATAATTTTAGTGCTTCTGCATTTTTTTGGTTTCGTTCTTTTGCTGCCAAACCCGCAAGTCCATCACTTGCAACCACATGAGGTGTATTTGACAACAGAATATTCTTGCCATCAAAATAAATTTCGCTACTACAATCCAAAATTTCAGAAGCAGGTGCATAAACTTGTGCTAAAATAACCTTATTTTTTTCTACCTTCCAAGTTTCAAAAGAGCCTAAACCTCCACAAAAATTAGGCTGATAAAATTTATCTGCACCAAGTAATTTATTGAGTTGTTCAGTTCTTGTAGTTTCAATGCTGCGTTTTTGATTATCATACACAAAAATCTTTGCCACAATGCCATCAGCAGGCGAAATTGACCACATTTCTTTATCAACTGTTCTCTCTATACTGACATAAACCAACAAAAAACTTGATTGAGGAAGCTGAACAGAAGTTTGTTTAAGAACTTTTTTGCCTGCAATAAATGTTTTATAAGGAGCAAGTACTTGCAAATTTGCCACCAAATCAGGTGGTAAATCGTTAGTTTGTGCCACTATTTGTGTTACATTACATAGTTGCATAACTAAACAAAGTACAGATGCTATAATAAATTTTTGAAACATAGCTTTAACAAAATAGTTTGTAATTTTTGTTTTGTAATTCATAATTATTTGCAACTTTGTAAACAATTTACAAGTGTTTTGTAAATATTTTGATAATTCCTAAATCTCTCGCAATTCATTGGAAATTGTAGCTTTTTTCTTGTTCTCTTTTATCACTATTTTATGTGCCATAATGGTTATTATTGCTCGTAAATTAATTTATAAAGCCTATTTTCTGCTATTCTCCTTATTAGCCATTGCCGCTATTTTTGTGTTAGGACGGGCAGATTTTGTTGCTGCTTCTCAGATTATGATTTATGCAGGTGGCATTTTAATTTTAATAGTTTTCAGCCTATTATTTACAGGTGAAACACATAAAGAAACCTTAGCACTTAGCAAATCTAATTTAGCAAAAATATTTATTCCTACTTTATTTACAAGTTTGGGTATTATTTGGTTATTGCAACAAGCTGATTTTCAACAACTTCATAAAACTAATATGACTTCTGTTGCATCATCTCAAACCTTTACAACCATAAAAATTATCGGAACTGAATTATTAACAACCTATCTTGTACCCTTAGAATTTATAGGAATTTTGTTATTAGTTGTTTTAGTAAGTGTGGCATTGCTTAATAGTAAACAAGAGTAAAATTATTTACTAAGGTTTTTGCATAACTGTTCCACAATTTTTACAAGTCCTTAAAATTTCTGAACTGTAAAATTTATCCATTACCTCTGGCAACTGTTTTACAATGTCTGTAAGCTCAAAATATTCCTCATATAATTTATGATGACAGTTTTCACAAAACCACAAACAACCATCTTTTTCGCCTGTTTTGCGATACCTTTCTATGACTAATCCAATCGTATTTGCAGGACGTTGTGGCAAATGTGGCACTTTGGGTGGCAATAAAAACAACTCATTTTCTTTAATTTCAATAGCTATTACTTCATTATTTTCTATAATTTTTAGGGTCATAGTGCCCTCAAATTGAAAAAAAAGTTCTTCACCTTCGTTATAATGAAAATCCTTTCGGGCATTAGGACCTCCAACTATCATTACAATATAATCATCATTATCCTTATAAATCTGCTGATTGTTCACTGGTGGTTTTAATAAATGACGGTTTTCTTCTATCCAATTTTTGAGATTAAAAGGGCTGCGAATGTTCATAGCATAGTAAATATTAATTTGTAAAAGACTTTGTGTAAGTTAGGTTTTTTGTATCAAAATTAGTTTTTTTATAAATATTTTCCATAATTTTATAAAAAATTATAAATTAAAACCTACGTTACAAATACTATGCAACTTACATGAAATATATTTATAATTCAAAATAACCGCAATAGTGAAATTTTAGTAAAAAAATTTGTCTAATTACATTTTTCAAAGCAAATTGCAAGACTTTACATATTATTAGTAACAAAAACTCATGTTTACACTGACTTTACTCATTATACCTATTGTAACAGCCTTAATTGTGCTGATAATCAATGCTGAAAATGCTAAAAAAATAGCCTTAGTAGGTGCTTTGGCAAATTTTGGCGTGGCTTTGGCAGCTTGGCTACAATTCTCAACAGATTCTGCGGTGCAATTTGCTTCAAGCTATGATTGGTTGCCTGCCGCAGGTATTAAATTTTCGGTTGGCATGGACGGAATTAGTTTGTTGTTAGTTATGCTAACAGCTATATTAATTCCTGTGATTATTTTGTCATCATATAATCATAATTATAAAAATCCTTCTGCGTTTTATTCCCTGATTTTGTTTATGCAAACAGGTTTAATTGGAGTTTTTGCAGCACAAGATGCAGTTTTGTTCTACTTTTTCTGGGAAGTTGCTTTAATTCCTGTCTATTTTATCGCAGCAGTTTGGGGTGGCGAAAAACGCATTGCTGTAACATTTAAGTTCTTTGTTTACACAATTTTTGGTAGTTTATTTATGTTATTGGGTTTGGTTTATTTATATTTTCAAACCGAAGGCACACATTCAGCAGCCTTATTAGATTTATACAAATTAAGTGCAACCCTATCAGCAACTGAACAAACTTGGATATTTTGGGCTTTATTCTTAGCTTTTGCCATTAAAATGCCTGTTTTTCCATTCCATACTTGGCAGCCTGATACTTATACAGAATCACCAACACCTGCAACCATGTTATTGTCAGGAATTATGTTGAAAATGGGTTTGTATGGCGTAATTCGCTGGTTGTTGCCAATAGTGCCACTTGCCATAGAAACTTGGGGCATGACAGTCATGATTTTGTCGGTTATTGGTATTGTTTATGGTTCTATCATTGCTTTGCAACAAAAAGATATTAAACGACTCATTGCTTATTCATCTTTTGCTCACGTGGGTTTAATGTCAGCAGGTATTTTTTCGGGAACAATAGAAGGTTTGCAAGGTGCAATGATTCAAATGTTTGCACACGGAATTAATGTGGTTGGATTGTTTTTGATTGTTGAGGCTATTTATGCACGAGTTGGAACAAGAGAGTTAGCAAATTTGGGCGGTATTACACAAAATACGCCAAATATGACTGTCATGTTTGCCATTTTGATGTTAGGAAGTGTGGCTTTGCCATTAACAAATGGTTTTGTTGGCGAATTTATGTTATTGCTTGGCATTTATAAATTTAATATGTGGTACGGAATTATTGCAGGAACAACCATTATTTTAGGTGCTGCTTATATGCTAAGAATGTTTCAAGGCACTATGTTTGGAGAACAAACCAAATACACAAAATCTATTACAGACTTAAATTTACCCGAAAAATTGGCTTTATTTCCATTAATTGTCTTAGTATTTTGGGTAGGAATGTATCCAAGCACGTTTTTGAAAGTTACAGAACCTGCGGTAGCAAATCTTATGAGTTTATTAAGTAAATAATTTTCTGGCTCCGTTTCCTAAGTTTTATGAACTTAGGAAACGGAAACCTAAATAATATTTCATATCTATGATTTTGTATTGACTTTTTTATAAATTGCAATTTTACAAGTCATTAACACATTTATCTCTAAAAATATTTATATCCATGTCTTTAAAACAACGCATTGACGAAGAAATTAAAATTGCCATGAAAGCACAAGACAAAGACAGTTTACCAGCTTTGCGTGCTATTAAATCTCTTATTTTACTTGCTGAAACTGAAACAGGCAATAAATTAGAATTAACAGAAGAAAAAGAGTTGCAATTATTGATGAAAGCAGCCAAACAACGCAAGGATTCTGCAGATATTTTTACTCAACAAAATCGAGAAGATTTAGCCAAAACAGAACTCATACAATTAGCAATTATTGAGAAGTTTTTGCCAAAAATGTTATCAGAGTCAGAAGTTACCGAGATAATCAAAGAAATTATTGCACGTACAGGCGTAACAAGTGCCAAAGAAATGGGAAAAGTAATGGGTATTGCAACCAAAGAATTGGCAGGACAAGCAGATAACAAAACAGTTTCGGCTATTATTAAAGGTTTACTTTCTTAAAATCATACACTATGCTTAATTTAATAGATGTTGTTATCTTGCTTTTTTTAGCTTGGGGAGGTTATAAAGGTTTTCAAAAAGCCTTTTTTACCGAATTTTTATCACTGCTAATTTTTATTATTGTTACCTTACTAAGTTTCAAATTGGTGCATTTAGCCTTTGATTTAGGTGGGCAATACACAAAAACACTGAGCAAAGTACCGAAGGCGGTGCCTTTTTTCCTTCTTTTAGCTGTTTTTATAGGTATTTCATTAGGTTTAAATGTTTGGGGACGCAAAAGAATAGAAAAAGAAAATGGACTAAATGTTTTTGATAATTTTGATAATTTCATGGGTTTGATTATTGGACTTTTCAAATATGTTTTGGCATTAAGTGTCTTGTTTTGGTTGTGTACCAAAGTTGGCTTGGTGCAACCTGAATACAAAATCCACCAAACAATATTCTATCCAATGATGATGAAATTTTTTGACGGTTTGCTTGATGTGGCAAGCAATGTTATGCCATTTTTGAGAGATTTGGAAAGTGGAACAGAAAAATTATTAGATAATTAGCCCTTATTTGTCATTCTGAGCTTGCGAAGAATCTGATATAATAACGTCAGATTCTTCGCAAGCTCAGAATGACAAACATTATTCTTGGGACAATTTATTATCCTCTTGTGCTGTTTCGTCATCAAACAACTTATCTTTTACCATATTTAATACGCCTTTTACTTTTTCTTCATATTTTAGACGTGAATATTTCTTTGATGTATAGTCAAAAGCTATTCCAGATAGGAAATATACTGTTAAAAAGAAAATAACAGGTGCAAAAACGATAGTCAATTTTATCAGTTTATCGTTAAGTTTATGTTTTTTTTGTTTTGTGCGTTTTTTGTGAATGATGTTCATAGTTGTAGTAAAA
>JAYTNF010000298.1:0-5298 GCA_043748455.1 Cytophagales bacterium | reverse complement strand
CATTGCATTTGTGCAAGGTGGGCAAAAGTGCTAAATTGAACTTTGGTGCTTTCTATTGGGTTGAGTGCTTTTGTGGGGCAATGGTGCTATCAAGCCACCCTGCACAAATGCTTTTCCGTTGGTGGCCATTTTAGGAAACAACTCTAAAACTTAAAATTAACTCAATATCTTATGGCAAAAGGTAAAAAATGCCCTCAATGCGGAACATATATGTACGCAATTAAGGAAGACCACCAACCCAAAGGAACTTGGGTAACTTATCAGTGCAGAAACGGTAACTGCAAATTTGAGTGTAGGGAATTTGAGGACAACAAAAAATAACATCTATGAACAGACATATTTATTGGGTTGCAGTTCTATTTTTTCTGTTCTCTTGTGGCGGAGAAACAGAAAATGAAAAAAAAGTAACAAGAGAACTAAAAAAGAAACTTACAATCATATTGGTTGATATAAGTGGTTCTTTTAACAAGCCTATTTTGGATAAGGATAGCCCATTTAATGGACAAAACTATTTTGAATTGTCTTGCAGTCATATTGTCGAGAACTACATTATGAAATCTGATACAGGCAGTTGTTTAATTGTCAAGCGAATTTCAGATAAAAGTTTTGGAGAGAAAAACTATGTAGCAACTTTTGATTTTAGTGATACCACATTACTTTTTTTAGAAACACAGCCTGAAAACCCATTACAAGTTAGAGATTGGGAAAACAGAAAGAAAGCAAAGGAAGGTAAAGCATCACAAGAAATTGCAAGTAGAAAGGAAAAGGCTAAAACTAACATTTTATCTTTTCAAGAGGAATATAAGAAAAAACCTTCTATGCACACAGATATCGATGGGGCTTTACATAGTTGTTTAGGTGATTTTAACAATAAAGAATATAAAGATTATCAAAAACAACTTATTATTTACTCTGATTTACTTCACGAACCGCCTATAAATAAGGCAAATACTGATACTTTATTTTTCAAAAATATTGAGGTTTTAGTTAAGTTCGTATCAAAAGTGGGACACGAACCACAACAATATCAAAAGTTAATAAACTCTTGGAAAGAAAAATTATATCAATCAAAGAGTTTTAGCACACAAACAGTCGAACAAAGTTTAAAATCTATCGAATAATGGGAATAGTCATTGCTTTAATATTTGGTTACATCATTCTTTATTTTGTAAAAGAGTACGTTTATGCTTTCATAAACAGTATTTTACAAATAGCAATAATGCCTACCCGACATTTTATAGATTGGTTAGAAACTAGCCAAGCACCATTAGCAAGGCTAAATCAAACCAAAAAAGTGCTTAACTTTTTAATTGGTTTAGCAGCAATATTGATGATTTTTGCAGAGTTTGGAGCATTAAAAACAAGTCTTGAAGCAGTTTATCCCGCAGCACCTATTACGCTGTTAGGGGTTAAAGTTTCATTCAGTACGTTAAGTTCAATCGTTTACATAGCAGTTGCTACATTTTTGGGCTTTTTTGCTATTGAATGGTTTGGTATTCGCATTGTTTTACAAAAAATATTGCTCAATGACAATTCGGAGGAAATAACAAAACACGATACTTGGGAAGGATTGTGGAATGAGTTTAAAAAGCCTTATTTCTTCTTTAAAATGATACTTGCTTTACTATTTCTTATTGCCTTATTCATATTTGCATATTGGCAAGGAGAATTAGCAGTAGCAAGAGATATACAGTTAGTCGGAAGTGAAAAAAGTAATGTAACTCACGCACCATCGAGAGCAATTTCTTTTTTATTAGGTTTTTTTACGCCTATTGTAGCAGCAATAGCACTTGTAACTATTGATATATTTATTGGGGTTTGTGCTAAGATAATCATCTTCATTTTGAATTTTATACTCAAAATTGTTTCTGCAATTTACTTGTTTTTTGTTGCATTGATAGAATTGTTTGTAGCACCATTAAGTTTAATTTTAGGCAGAATGGTAGGGGCTAATATTACGCAAGCAAGTACATTCGCAGAAAGAACTAACAATTTTGTACAACCTCTACAAAATTCTAATGCAAACTTCGCCTATAACCAATCTACAATGCAAAGGCTTTACACAGGTAGCGACAGGCTCATTTTCGTATGTAACGACCCACCTGTACGTGAAGTAATACCTTCTAATGAGTTTCCGATTGATAGTAACAGCACTTTTCAAGATATTGAAACTAAGTTACAAACAAAACATAATGTACTTGCTAATAAAAACATCATTTTTTCCTATGTAAATCTAAATAATGGAACATTTAGCGAAATAGCAAAAAACGAGCAAATAAGCAGGTATTTCCGAGTAACCGACAGTATTGACGTTCAAATTCAATAATTTTTCACTTTAAAACATTTAATAAATATGGCTATTGTTCTCATCAATGACGAATTACAAGTAAAAGAAACAATCCCAAACAGGGATTTCGACAACATCAAATCAAAAACTTTTCTTGATGTTGCAAAATGGTTAGCAACAAAATATCGTGATAGTATTAGCGGTATTTTGGGTAATAACTTGGGTGGTTTTGAAGGTGCAGGTTCAAATCTTGAAAGAGCACCTATAAAATTTGAGGTTATGGCAAATGATGGACAGTTTGCAAGTATCCCTTACAGTGATAATGTTGGAGAATGGGAAGGCAAAACAAGTCAAATTTATTTTGTCCTTGAACCCACAGGAGGTGCAAATAACCCAATCTTCAATAAACACGCATTTAGCGTAATTCGTAATACGAGGTTTTTGAATTGGAAATCATTAATTGCTAATAGCGTTGCAGACGGAATTTATGCTATTGGCAGAGTACAAGGTGAGGATATTGCAAGAACAATTAGAGTCCAGCCAAGTGCAAATTATCCTAATGACCCACCAATTATTAGCACCAATCCGCCTTTTAGTGATGACCCTTGTTGGGATACAAGTGGTGTTTTGCATTATACAACATATTCTGATGGCACAGGTAGCCCTTGGAATAGTTTAGTTGCACGCCATTCAAATCCTTTAATATCTATTATTGATGAACTTTTGACAAAATATAGAATGGCAGTCTAACTATGCAAACACTAAAATTGTCAGTAGAAAAAGAAACCTTATCAGAAATGCAAAAATTTGTTTCTGATAAGGTAAAAGAAATGAACAACGACTTTGTAGAGTTTGGCGGAACTCTTTTAGGTCACTTCGATGGCGAAGTTCTGCGTGTTGTTGGTTTTTTGTATGATGACAAAGCCCAAGCAACAACTGTATTGATTAGATTTAGTTCAGATATTTTGAGAACAACTAAAACCAAAATATTTGAATATAATAAATCTATTATCAAAGCAACTGATAAATTGTATAATGTGGGTACGTGGCACGTACATCCACCTTCTTGCAGTTGTGATTACTCAAACACAGACTACAAAACAATTTTTCAAGAAAAAATTTGGACACAAACAAGTAATCCAAATGTAGAATGTGCAAGAGTTCACGCCATTTTTGAGGCAATTCCTGAAAGGTTTGCATTTTACACTATTCATTATGAAAGTGATTTTTCTATCAATCAACTTGATACTTTTGAGAACATAGAAACTTTGTTACTTTCTTGTGAAAGTGCAGATAATCAAATCATTGTTAAAACTGATACAGGTTTTAATTTGGTTGAATATCAAAATTTGGTAGATATTCCCCAAAATCAAATCGTTGGTTTTGGCAGATTTGCAAAACATCTCAAATCGTATGAAGATTTTGATAAAATATTTTTAACAAATTTCTTTATTCACTCAAAAATTGAGCATAAAATACTTTACTGCGTAATTTACAAAGAAAGTAATGTTTGTGAATTTTTTGAAGTTTCACCAATTACAGTAGATTATATAGAGCCTTTGC
The DNA here is from genome assembly GCA_043748455.1 of Cytophagales bacterium. Classification (GTDB taxonomy): domain Bacteria; phylum Bacteroidota; class Bacteroidia; order Cytophagales; family Thermoflexibacteraceae; genus JAAFKA01. The sequence goes on along the minus strand of JAYTNF010000298.1, from coordinate 1,448 downwards.
ATAATGTTACCTATAAGTCTATTGAAGCACAAGTCGTTGAGAATAAAAAAACTCTTTCTGTAACAAATCCTTACGACACAACACAAACATTTGAAACAGATGTAAACAACAGAATTGTAAGTGATATTTCAGAAGAAGTAAAAAAAAACTTTAATTTACTCAATAATTGCTCTTTTTACACTTTTTTGGATTATGATTATGTACTTTTTCTTAATGGACTAAAAGCCAAAAACGATAATTTCATTGAGAAAATTACATATTTGCCCAACGATATAAAAAAAGTGTTTGACAAACTTTTAACAAATACTTTAATACTTGACAATAGCGGAAAGTTTTATCTTTCTGATGATATGACATTAGACTTAGTTCAGGAACTTTCAGGAGATTTAAACACTATCTATTTTGAAAATACTGAACTAAACCCTACTGTTGCTCATAAACTTAGAACTCATAGACTTCTATTAAGTGGTTATGATGTAGATAAGTTAGCAAGTTTTAAAGTTTTATCGGGCGGAGTTGGATTATTAGGCAATGAAATTATTACTAACCTTGCAGTTGTAGGAGTTAGCAACTTTATTGTCATAGATTACGGTAGTGTTGATTGGTATAATATTCACAGGCAACAACTATTCAATAAAACGAATATTTACCAAAAGAAAGTTTTAGCAGCAAAACAAGAACTTGAAAATTTTGGAGGTATTTCGGTAGAGGCAGTTTCAACAGAAGTACCTTGTTTAGCATCTAAACCAAATAAAGATTATATTTTTTCCTTATTGGAAATATTAGACGATAAAATTCAATCCGCAGACATTGTGCTTGGACTTTTTGATATAAAAAGTGCGAGAAGTGTTTTACAAATCCTTTGTAATATTCATAACAAGGTTTTCATTACGAGTGCCTTAGATGCTTCCATAGGAACAGTAAAACTTCACAGACCAAAACAAGATGCTTGTTATTGTTGTGGGATAACTTTACAACTTTCAGATGGTGGGGCTTGTACTTTATCAAAAATATCTACTCAAAAAATTATTGGAGGTTTAGCCTCTGAATTGATAGTAGATTATTTAACAAAAGGAGATTTACCATTTGAAACTTACAATGAGTTAAGATACAATGCGTTAAATCACACGATTGTAAAAAAGAAAAGTGGAGTAAACCAACAATGTGCTGTTTGTGGAACTGAAAATTTGAAACAAATGAACAAAAATGAATACTTTAATTTCATATATAGTTGGCTGTTCGACAGACACGAAAGCCAATAAAAACGGCAGGCAACATTGTATTTATGAAAAAGGGGCAGAAGTGCTTAATTTGGGCTACGGGTGCTTTTTAGTGGTTTTTGTGGTTTATTAAACTTTTGTGCTTTTAATTCCCCTTCTTCATAAATACTTTTCCGTTGAACAAAATGCGAGGCGAAGCCTCGCATTTTGTTCAACGGTTCGTCGGGT
>JAYTNF010000297.1:0-5203 GCA_043748455.1 Cytophagales bacterium | reverse complement strand
CATGCTTGCACACACACATGGGCAACCTGCATCGCCAACAAGCGTGGGCAAAGAATTACGGGTTTTTGTCTATCGTTTAAAACAACAGTGGCAATATTTTAGTCTTACGCCATACGCAGCAAAATTTGGAGGAGCAACAGGAAATTTTAATGCTCATACAGTTGCTTATCCACAAAATAATTGGCAAGACTTTGGAAATCATTTTGTAAGTGAAAATTTGGGGCTTTCTCGGTCAATTTATACCACGCAAATAGAAAATTACGACCATTTAGCAGCCTTTTTTGATACTTTTAGCCGCATAAATACCATTCTTATAGATTTATCACGTGATATTTGGGCTTATATTTCGATGGGTTATTTCAAACAAAAAATTAAGGCAAATGAAGTTGGTTCATCAGCCATGCCACATAAAGTAAATCCTATTGATTTTGAAAATGCAGAAGGAAATTTGGGAATTGCTAACGCATTATTTACACATTTTTCGCAAAAATTGCCTATTTCAAGACTACAACGTGATTTAACAGACTCAACGGTATTGCGAAATATTGGTGTACCACTTGCACATACATTAATTGCTTTCAAATCTTTACTAAAAGGATTAGATAAATTAGAGTTAAATGAAACGAAAATAAACACAGATTTGGAGGCAAATTGGGCAGTAGTTTCAGAGGCAATTCAAACTATTTTGAGGCGTGAAAACTATCCACAACCTTATGAAACTCTGAAAAAACTTACTCGTACAAGCACTGAAATCAACGCAAAAACAATTTCAAACTTCATTGACGAATTAGAAATTCACGAAAATATAAAAGCTGAATTGCGAAATATTACACCATTTAATTATGTGGGAAATGTGTAAATATTTTATGAAAATTTATTTAGACTAATTATAAATAAAGAAACTTTCTTATATTTGCATAAAATATACAGAAAGTTTTTTTTACAATAATATCCACAATTATGTCTATAACTATGTCTATAAATTTTAAGAATTATGCCAAATACTATAATTTGGTAATTATTTGTTCATTAGCCTTTAATTTTATGGCTTGTGATGACAAAAAAGATGCCCCAACAGGCACTAATTTTGACCGTAAAGTCATGTTGCAAAATTATGCAGATAATCTTATTGTTCCAGCTTTTGTTGATTTGCAAACTAAAACCAACGCATTACAAGTTGCAATAAATAATTTTACGCAAAGTTCAGATTCCAAAAACCTACTCACAGCACAAACAGCTTGGGAAACTGCCTATATAAGTTGGCAGTCAGCAAATGCTTATAATTTTGGTGCAGCAGGTGAAGACGGCATTCGTAAAACTTTGGTGGAGGAGATTGCAACTTTTCCTGTAAGTATTGACAAAATAGAAAATAATATCACTGCAAATAATAATACATTGACTGATTTTAGCAGAGATAATCGTGGGTTTTTAGCACTTGATTATTTGCTATTTGATTTGGAAAATGATAATACCAAAATTTTAAAAAATTTTAGTTCCCAAAACCGCAAAAATTATTTACTTGCAGTGAGTAATAAAATAAAAATTCAAGTAGATGCCGTTGTAAGTTCGTGGAATGGTAGTTACAAAGCTGATTTTATTAATAATTCAGGCAAAGAAAGTGGCAGTAGCACCTCTAATTTATACAATGAATTTATTAAAAGTTATGAAAGTATCAAAAATTATAAATTGAGTTTACCACTTGGCACACGTCCTGGGCAAATTAAAAATGAACCAACCAAAGTAGAGGCTTATTATAGTGGAAAATCTTTATCCATGATGCGTGAACATTTTATGAGTATTGAAAATATTTGGTACGGGAAAGGCAAAAATGGCACTAACACACTTAGTAATATTGGTTTCAAACAATATTTAGAAAATGTAGAAGGTGGCAAAGCATTAGTTACTTCAACTGAAACACAGTTAGCAGTAGTAAAAAAAGCCTTAGCAGCATTGCCAGAAAGTCCTCGTCTTTCACAACAATTAGACACAAATAAGACAGCAGTAGAAAATTTGAATACCGAAATGCAAAAACTCACTCGTTTTTTTAAAAGTGATATGTCTTCGTTATTGGGAATTTCTATTACTTTTATGAGTAGTGATGGGGATTAAAGATAGATATGAAATTTGAAATATGAAATTATTAAAGTGCCGTTAAGCAAAATATATTTAGAGAAAAACATATTCCATTTTGATAGCGAATACATTTTACTATAAATATATTGTGCTTAACAGCACTTTAAAATTCAATTACAAATTTTCAATACGTTTGTCTTCGCCTTTTTGCAACCAAAGCCCAATGGCAACTGTAGGAATTGCAATACAAATATAAATAATGATAAGTTCTATTGGCATAATTTTAAATAAGTTTTAAATGAGTTTAGTAAAATTTATACATGTGCAAATTTGAATTATTATCATGTGAAAACAAAACAAATTTGATAGGTTTTTTAGATTTATTTTTTATAGCTTTGCTTAAATTTGTAGTAACCTAAGAATTGGTAAAGAAAAAGAGAACAAATATTTTATGGATAAACTTTCTCTTTGGCACAATGTATTAGACGATTATGTTACATCGTCTGCTTGGTCAAATGACAACAACATGGTTTTTGGTGGCACTTCTGCGGGTTCATTATATGGGTTTTTGGCTCATAATGGAGAGCAAGTTTTTCATCATGCAGCACACAAAAATGGATTAACAGCTTTAGATGTTTCATCATCTGCAAACCGTTTGGCAAGCTGTGGACAAGATGGCAATGTAAATTTATACAACGCCACAACAGGCGAATTACTAAAATCACAAAAATTAGGCAATATTTGGCTTGAATATTTGAAATTTTCCCCTAATGGTAAGTATTTTATTGTGGCAGGTGGCAAAACTGTGGCTTTATTTGATAGCGAGGGAACTTTATTGTGGAAATATGACAAACATAAAAATACGGTTGCAGCCATAGATTGGTCAGCACACAGCCATCATTTTGTGAGTTCAAACTATGGAACTATTTTGTTTTTTAACATTAAATCAGCAGAACCCTATGAAATTTTGGAATACGCAACTTCCTTAGTGTCAATGAAATGGAGTTTTGATGGAAAATATATTGGTGCAGGTACACAAGATTTGAAAATTCATTTTTGGGAATTGCCATACGAGCCTGAAACAGACTTGGAAATGTCAGGTTATCCTATAAAAGTACGTCATTTAACTTGGAGTGCGGATAGTGTGCATTTGGCAAGTAATTGCGATAATCACATTGTAATCTGGAATGTGTCAGGTACAGGTCCTGCAGGTACGCAACCCATACAATTACGCCGACATGTAGGTAAAGTTTCGCAACTTGCTTATCAATATCAAGAAAATAAATTGTTGAGTGGAGGCGAAGATGGTTTGGTAATTTTGTGGCAACCTTCAAAAACTAAAAACCCACAGAATCCTTTGTATGTTGGTATGGCAGAAGCTGAAATCAGCAATTTAGTTTGGGCAAATGACGATAGCAAAGCCATCATTGGAACATTGCAAGGAGATTTTCAGGTGTGGGATTTTGGAAATTATCACTAATTAAAATCATATTTATTAACAATATTATTAGTTTATCATTCTTAGCTTTGTCTTGCTTAGAATGATAAATTTGGAAATATCGTTTTATAATCCTTTTTTGGTCATATAACCCTTCAACTGTTCCATAGCAGTTTGGCTAACTTTATTTTGCAGAAAACCCGTCCAACCTAACAAAGTGCCCATAATTCCTAATGCTTGTGATGACCATTTATGAAAATCAAAACTATCTACATGTTTAAAAATTTTGCCATCTTTAAACTCAAAAGTTGCATCAATTTTGTTAATTACTTTTCGCCCTGTTTTAGAAAAAGTATAGGTAGCCTCCCAATGTGCCGAGCCTTTGGTGTCATCTGCTACACAATTATTGAAAATTAATGCGAGGTCTGTGCCTCGTGTAATAAGCATTTGCCACATAGCTTTTACTTGTTGACTATTAAGGTTTTTGAAAGCCTCATCAGAAAAAGTTGCATCATTGTGGTAGCAATTTTGCATTGTAGCATAATCTTTTTGTTGAAAAGCCTTGTAAAAGGTTTCAAGAAGTTGGGTGTTTTTGTTCATAAAAGTCTTAAAAAATGGTGTAAAAAAATATTTTAACTTACAGACTCTGTTATTGCTTCTTTATAAATCTTTTTTACCAATCCTTGCAAAACTTTTCCAGGACCACATTCAACAAAGGTCAAACCACCATCAGCAACCATATTTTGAACTGTTTGTGTCCACCGAACAGGTGCTGTGAGTTGTTCAACTAAATTCTTTTTAATTAAATTTGCGTCCATGTAAGGTTTTGCATCAACATTTTGATAAACAGGGCAAATTGGAGTTTTGAAATTTGTATTTTCTATGGCTGCTGCTAATTCAATTTCTGCTGATTTCATTAAAGGTGAATGAAAAGCACCACCAACAGGCAATATCAAGGCACGTTTTGCACCCGCAGCTTTCAACTTTTCACAAGCCTCATTCACTGCTTCGTGCGTACCTGAAATTACTAATTGACCTTGGCAATTATAGTTTGCAGGCACAACAACGCCATTTATCTCACTACAAATACGTTCTACAACCTCATCTTCAAGGTTTAGAATAGCTGCCATAGTGGAAGGATTTTCTTCACAGGCTTTTTGCATAGCTTCGGCACGTTTTGCAACCAAACGCAAACCATCTTCAAATGACAAAGCTCCAGCAGATACTAATGCTGAAAATTCTCCTAACGAATGTCCAGCAACCATGTCTGGTTTAAAATTTTCTATACTTGCTGCTAAAATAACTGAATGTAAGAAAATTGCAGGTTGTGTAACATTTGTTTGTTTTAATTGCTCATCTGTGCCATAAAACATTAAATCTGTGATGCGAAATCCTAAAATATTGTTGGCAGTTTCAAATAATTCCTTTGCCTTAGCATTGGCTTCGTAAAGTTCTTTGCCCATGCCCACAAATTGTGAACCTTGACCGGGAAAAATATATGCTTTCATAAAATTAAATTGGTATAAATATTTGATAATCAATAAGTTAATTTCAGGTTTTATAAATAATATTTCATATTTAGTTTACATTTTTAGCCAACTTTGAGGAATTAAATCTTTGGAATTCATACTTTTATCAGCAAACCATTGTTTAGGAGTAATCACTATTTTAGTAGGATTTTTAGCCAGCCAT
>JAYTNF010000296.1:0-15836 GCA_043748455.1 Cytophagales bacterium | reverse complement strand
ATAGCAAGGTTACTGTTTACACTAAAAGTTGGGTGTTCACTTTGTATCAATTTGAGAATATTGTTACGCACAAGTTTTGCACTTACTTTTTCTATATCTGGAAACTCTTTTTGTGAAATATCACTGATAAAAGTTTGTGAATTTTGCATTATTTTTGTTATTAAGATAGAAAAGATATAAAGAAAATACTGGAATGAAGCTATTGTATTTTTATATTAAAGTCAGGATAGTCCACAAAAGTAATTTTTTTTGAATTGTTTTTTGCATTTTTTTAATAAACTCTTAGCTTTGACTTCCACTTATGACATATCAACCATAATGACATCAAAAACGACATCAAAAATAGTACAAAAAATTCTGATAACAGGAGCAAATGGGCAACTTGGCAGTGAACTAAAAAACCTAATTGGTATGGTGCCAGAGTGTAATTTTATGTTCACAGACCGAGAACAATTAGATTTGTCGGACTTAGTAAAAATGACACAGCTTTTTGAAAAACACCGTTTTGCCTACTGTATCAATGCCGCAGCTTATACCGCAGTGGATAAAGCTGAAATTGATATTGAAAAAGCTACCGAAGTAAATGCAATAGGCGTTGCAAATTTAGCCACTTTGTGCCAACAATTTGATACTACTTTATTGCATGTATCAACAGATTTTGTCTTTGATGGCAATCATGCTACTTGGTATAACGAAACAGATAGCACAAATCCATTAAGTGTTTATGGCAAGACTAAATTAGCTGGTGAAGAAGCAATACAAAAAATATGTACTAAACATATTATTATCAGAACTGCTTGGTTATATTCCGCTTATGGTAATAATTTTGTAAAAACAATGATACATTTGTCAAATGAAAAGCCACAAATATCAGTTGTTGCTGACCAAACTGGTACGCCAACATACGCAAGAGATTTAGCAAAAATACTATTAATAATTACCCAAACATTATATCAAAGCCAAAATAATACAGAAATTAGAGATGAAATTAGCAAATATTATGGTTTATACCATTTTAGCAACGAAGGCACCGCGTCTTGGTATGACTTTGCTAAGGCTATCATAGAGTTTACAGATTCTCTAACTCCTATAATGCCTTTACACACACACGAATACCCAACACCTGCTCTAAGACCTAAATTTAGTGTTTTGGATAAAACCCATATCAAGAAAACCTTTGGTATCGAAATTGCACATTGGAGAGAGAGCCTACGCAAATGTATTACAGAGTTACAAGTAAAATAAAATATCTTATTTTAACAAAAAAAGCACCAAATAAAGTACCAAAATATATGTAATATTTTGTATATTTTGTCAAAAAAATTAACTTTGTTAGAAAAAAGATACTTGTTAAGTAGCCACAACAGTTTAAAATTTTATGATATTTTTATGATACTTTTATGATAATTCGTGTGAGATTTAATTATGTTTTTGTGTGCTTTTTTTGCTATTTTTTGTCAATAAATTGTGAGCTATTAGCCGCAGAAATTATCATTACAGGTGTCTATCGTGGCACAAATCTTTTTGTCCAAAACCCTCATGACGGAAACAATAATTACTGTATTTCAGAGGTTTATGTGAATAATAAAAAAGTAGAACATCAAAAAGCAACGGCTTTTGATATTGATTTGTCGGCTTTCAAATTAAATGATGCTTTGAATATTAAAATTGTTCACGGAGATTACTGCACTCCAAAAGTAATGAATATGAGTGCCATCAAAATCAAGGAGGATTTTCAATTTACAAGCACCGAAGCCACAGAAACAAAACTTATTTGGACAACAAAGGGTGAAAGAAGATTTGGGCAATATTTTTTAGAAATCTTCAAAAATAATGGCTGGGTAGTCGAGAAAGTAATGAATTGCAAGGCACAAGCAGGAAATAATATTTATGAAGCCAATACTTTACACAACTCAGGCACTAATAAATATCGTATTAAATATTTAGAAATTAGCGGAAAATCTTCCTATTCTCCCGAAGTGGTTTATGTATCTGATGAAGAAAAAGTTAGTTTTTATCCCAAAAGTGTTACAGAAAATATTACATTTTCTAAAAACGTAAAATATGAAGTGCTTGATATTTATTATAATGTAGTGATGCGAGGAAGTGGTGTTGTAGTAGATTGTACAGGTTTAAAATTAGGAACATATTATTTAGTTTTTGATAACCGAACGGAGAAATTCCTAAAAAAACAGTAATATAAGTAATTGTAAGTTTTAAGTTTTAAGTTCTAATTTTATAACTTGTTGATTATCAAATATTTGTAATATTATAAACCATCATAAAATGCAAGACGAATTAAGTTATAAGGTTACAAATTTAGAGAATCAGCTTGAAAAATTGCTGGCAGTTTTCATGCAATCTAAAAAAATGCTACTAAAACAGCACGAAGAAAGTTTATTACTAAAAAATATCATTGAAAAGCAAAATATACAGTTAAATAATTTTCAAAATCAAGAAAAAATTAATAATATTGTAAACTCTTTGGATTTAGGCTCGGAAAGCCCCGAAGAATTGAAACTGCAAATCGAAACATATATACATAAATTAGATAATTGTATTGCGTATCTAAGCAAACAATTATCGCAATAGATTATCACAATAACGAGTTTTAATTTTTGAATTATAGTATATGTTAGTAAATAAGTACATACATGAGTGATTTGTCTATCAAAATCAAAATTGCCGACAAAGAATATACTGTTCGGATTGTGCCAGAAGATGAAAAAATCTTTCGTCAAGCAAGCGAAAAGCTGAGTTTAGCCATCAAAGCTAAAAAAGAGCAGATGCGGATTTATGATAAAACAGATTTATTGGCAATGGTAGCCTTTGACTGTATTTTTGACCAACTCCAAGCGGAGCAAAGCCAAAATGCAGTAAATAAGAAGTTGGAAGTGATGCAGCAACGTATTTTAGTTGCTTTGTCTGATGAAACGCCAAAATAACAAGTAATTACTTAGTATAAATAGTTTGATTCTTCGCTATTAGCGTAAAAATCAATGAAATCAATTAATGTTAATAAATATTTTATTAATAAATTATTTATTGTAATATTATTATAAAAACATATTACTAACTGTAATAGTTATGTGTGGTTATTCCATTAATTGTGTTCTTTTATTTTTATGTTAAAAATTTTCCTGCCCCAAAGTCATTTGGTTCACACAAAATAGCTATGTTATTTTGTATTATTCACCATTAAACGACAACCTCACTACAATGTCTATTGAATTATTTTTGACGGGGCTAATTACATCATTTGTCATAGGATTGTTAATTGGTAGGTACTTGCTAAAAAAATTATTTAAACAGCAAGAAGAAGATGCACGTTTGCGTGCCGAGTTGATAACAAAAGAAGCTGATATTCTTGCAGAAAACAGCAAAAAAGATAAAATGTTTGAGGCAAAGGAACATTTTATGAAATTGAAATCCGAATTTGAAAGTGATGCAAGTAAAAAGAAAAGTATTTTAATTACAAATGAGAATAAACTGAAACAAAATGAAGTAAAACTCAAACAAATTGAAGCCAAACTCAAACAAAGAGAAGATGAGTTAAAGAAAATTCAAGATGATTTGACACTAAAAAGTACAGAAATAAACAAAGCAAAGGAGGTATTAAGTACTCAAAAAGAAGTTGTAAGCCAGAAAATTGCTGAAACAGAGGATATTAAAAAAGAGCAACTTTTGCTATTAGAAAAAATATCAAATCTTAAAGCTGAAGAAGCAAAAGAGCAACTGATTGCAAGTATTCAAGAGGAAGCACAAAGTAAAGCATCATCGCAGGTCAAACAAATACTTGAAGAGGCAAAATTAACTGCAACCAAAGAAGCAAAAAAAATAGTTATCAACACCATCCAAAGAACAGCAACAGAACATGCCATTGAAAATTGTGTTTCTGTGTTTAATCTTGAAAGTGATGAATTGAAAGGTAAAATTATTGGTCGTGAAGGACGAAATATTAGGGCTTTGGAATCTGCAACAGGGGTAGAAATTATTGTAGATGACACGCCAGAAGCTATTATTATTTCGGGTTTTGACCCTGTTAGACGTGAAATTGCCCGGCTTTCTTTGCATAGATTAGTAGCAGATGGACGAATTCACCCTGCTCGTATTGAGGAAATTGTGGTAAAAGTAACAAAAAGTCTTGAAGACGAAATCATTGAAATTGGAGAGAGAACAGTAATTGAGTTAGGTATTCATGGGTTGCACCCTGAATTAATCCGCATGGTTGGGCGTATGCGTTTTCGTTCTTCTTATGGTCAAAATTTATTGCACCACTCAAAAGAAGTAGCAAGATTGTGTGCAACAATGGCAGCTGAGTTGGGTTTAAATGCAAAATTGGCAAAACGTGCAGGTTTATTGCATGATATTGGTAAGGTTTGGCACGAAGAGCATGAATTACCTCACGCATTGTTAGGTATGGAATTGGCACAAAAATATAAAGAAAATCCCGAAGTTTGTAATGCTATTGGGGCTCACCATGACGAAATCGAGATGACTTCTATTATTTCGCCGATTGTTCAGGCTTGTGATGCCATTTCAGGTTCAAGACCAGGGGCAAGACGTGAAATGTTGGAATCTTATATTCAACGATTGAAAGAATTGGAAACTATGGCAATGTCCTTTAAAGGTGTTAGCAAATGTTATGCAATTCAGGCTGGGCGTGAGTTGCGGGTAATTGTAGATGCAGAAAACGTAAATGATAAACGTGCAAGTCAATTATCTTTTGATATTTCACAAAAAATTGAGAAAGAAATGCAATACCCTGGGCAAATAAAAATTACAGTTATTCGAGAAATGAGGTCTGTGGCTTATGCTAAGTAATAAGCAGTTGTAAGTTTTTAGTTGTAAATTCTAAATTATTTTAAGTTACTGATAATGAAAGAGTTATAAATATAAAATTAATTTAGACTTGTTAAGTGTTTACCTTGACAAGTCTTTTTTTGGGTTTAGTAGTGAAATCATGTTATGAATTTTATCACATTTACTTTTTTATCATTGAATATTAACCTTCTAATACCATTTATAAATCCTAAGCCCAGTTCCAAAACAAACAAAACCAATAGCTGTTAGTATGCCACATTGTGGCAATATTTCAATAATTCCAGCACCTTCATTATACACTTCTCTAAATCCATTTGCAAGCATTGTCAAAGGCAACATTTCAATAATAGTTATCAGCCAATCAGGAAAACCATGATAATTGAAGAAAATTCCCGAAGCCAAACTCATCGGCAAATAGACTGCATTAATCAAACCATTTGCCACTGTCAAGCTACTTGTACGTGCCGAAATCAGGACTGCAATACCCGAAAATGCCCACAAACCTGCACTAAACAAGAGCATCAATGCCAAAAAACTACCTGTAACCTGCACATGAAAAGCAAAATAAGCAAATATTGCTACCGAAGTCATTTCTAAAAATGCAAAAAGATAACGAGTTATAAAATGCGAAAACAAGAAAATCCAACGTGGCAAAGGCGTTGCAATCATACGCCTCATGAGTTTTTTCACACGAAAATCTACCAAACTATAACCCAAACCCCATAAAGCAGAATTCATAATGCCCATTGCCAAAAGCCCTGGAATAAAATAATCAATATAACGACTGCCTTGTGTTTTGATTTCAGACATTCGAAAAGGCTGTTCTTTGAGTGAATGTTGCAATAATTTATTCTGTAATAGCAAATAGGTATTTTGTGCAGCTTCATTTTTTTTGTCAAAATGAAAAATTAGGCTATCTGTAACTGTAAAATCCGATATAATTTGTGTGGGTTCTATAATTAAATTAACTGTTCCTTTGCGTAATGCCAATAAACTTTCTTGATAAGAATTTACATAAACTACTTTAAAATCAGGTAATTGTGCAATATTTTCTAACTTTAAGGCTAATTTATTTAGTGTACTGTTTTTTTTATTATTTATGGGGCTGTTTTTTGAGTTATTTGTCGACAAATTATTTAAACTATCTATTCTTCTGATAATGGCAATAGGTTTTGGTGGAATCTCGTCTGATGAAAAAGCCAAACCAAGTAATCCCGCCAATAAAATAGGAAATACAAAAGTCCAAAATAATGCCTCTGGCAAACGATAAAATTCCCGAATGTGCATCAGCACTAACTGAACAAAAGGATTATGTGGTTTTTCCATGGTATTTTTATAAAATTTAATCAGCTTTGCAAACTTTTTCCTGTTAAAGCAATAAATAAATCATCAAGAGTTTTTTGTTGTGCTTGCAATTTTAATAATGTAAGTCCTTGTTTTTCAATAAGTTCAAAGAAATTTGGCAAAAATTTTACAATATTTTCAACTGTAATTCGCAGTGTAAAACTGTTTAATAATTCTAAATTTTCGATATTTTCTATTGCAATAATTCCTGTTAAAGTTTGTAACTGCGACTCTGTTAAAGCACGATTTAGGCTAACATCTATAATTTCACCTTTCGAAAATGTTTGTAATAAATTTTGCAATGTGCCATCAGCTAAGATTTTGCCACTTTCCATAATCACAATTCTATCGCAAAGCCTTTCAGCTTCCTCCATATAATGAGTCGTAAGAATCAGCGTTGTATTTTGTAACTTCTTGATTTCCAATAAAATATCCCAAATTTCTCGTCGAGCATTTGGGTCAAGTCCTGTGGTTGGTTCGTCTAAAAGTAGCAGTTTTGGTTCATTAAGCAAGGCAATTCCAAGTGCTAATCTTTGGCGTTGTCCGCCCGAAAGATTAACCGTATAAGCAGTTAATTTTTCCCCTAAATTTGTCCATTCCACAATTTTTTGCACCCTTGATTCTGGCAAATTATAAAAACCTGCAAACAATCGCAAAGTTTCAATCACTGTTAATTTGGCTATAAAATTGGTTTCTTGCAACGATAAACCAATAATTCGCCGCAATTTTGTGTTGTGTTGCTTCCAATTCATGCCTGCAATCGTGATATTGCCCGCATCAGGAGTTTGCAACCCTTCTATCATTTCTACCAATGTCGTTTTTCCTGCACCATTCCGACCCAACAAAGCCAAATATTCGCCTTCTTTTACAGTCAAACTTAGCTGATTTACAGCAATAAAATTTTTAAATTTTTTGGTAACTTCTTGTAATTGTATCACAAAATTAGGGCTTAAATATATACTTTTTTACCAAACAATTTTCTCCTTATTCAAAAATGCGGCAATACCACGTTTGCAATCGGCTGTACCTCTTGCAGTGGCATTTGCGGCGGCGGCAAGTTCTAAGGCATCGTATAAAGGCATATCTTGGACTTCTGCCATCAGTTTTTTGGTCATGCTCATGGCTTCTGCCGAATTATTTTCGCACAACGATTTTGCAAATAATGTTACAGTGGTTGTTAAGTTATTTGCAACAACAATCTCGTTAATTAAGCCAATTTCTAAGGCTTCTTTTGCATTGATTAAATTACCTGAAATTAATAAACTTTTTGCTTTGGTTTCGCCAATTTTGCGGAGCAGAAAACTCATCACAATAGCAGGCACAAAACCAATTTTGACTTCTGTATAACCAAATTTAGCTTCTGGAACTGCAAAAACAAAGTCGCAAACCGTAATTAATCCGCAACCTCCAGCCAAAGCATGACCTTGTGCGGCTGCAATAATAATTTTTGGAAAATGATACATTTGTGCATATAATTCCTTCAAATATCGAGAATCTTCTAAATTTTGTTCGTAAGATAAGGTTTGTAATTGTTGCAAATATTCTAAATCTGCACCTGCACAAAAAACTGCACCCTCAGCATTGAGAATGACAATTTTCACAGTTTCGTCTGTTGCTGCTTCATTAAATGCTTCTTTTAGGGCTTTCACTAAATCAAAACTAAAAGCATTGCGTTTTTCAGGACGATTTAGGGTAATATAAGCAAGTTGGTCTTGAACTTCGTATTTTAAAAATTGCATGGCTCAAAAATAAATATGATGTGTGAAATATGATATATGAAATATAACTATTTGATAATGAAGGGTTTAATTTCATATTTCATAAATAATATTTCATATTTAGCACTTACTATTTGGAGTAAAAAATTTCATAATCTTCAGTTTTTTTAGCTTTTGCTAAAATTCCTTCTTCGTGTTGTTGTTGCAATAAAATTTTGCGTTGGTTAAGAATTATGGCGATGATTTGTTCTTTGGCATAATCCACAGGCGAAACTTGGTCTGCAATTTTATAGTCCATAATTCGCAACACATACCAAAAATCATTGTCTTTTCTAAACGCACTTTTATTGGTTTTCAAAAATTGCACAATATTATCAATATCTGCAAAAGGTGTATGTGCAATAGCTTCTTCGAAAGGAATCCAAGTAGAATCTTTTACATTTTTCTCTTTTGAATATACATAACAATAAGACTTAAATGCTTCTATATCATCTTGATTATCAGTAAGTAAATTCTTTTTTATGTCCTCTTGTTTGGGAGAATCATCAGGAAATTTTGCATAAATACAACGCACAATATGTTGTTTCAATTCAAAATTTTGAATATTATCATTGTAATATTTTTTGATTTGTTCATCTGTAACAACAGTGTCTAAATTGGTATCAATATATTGTTTTTGGTACGAATATGTTAAAAGTTGGTATCGATATTCTTCCACACGTCTGTCTAATTCATCTCTATCTATTTGTGATTTTTCATCAGCTTCATGAAACAATAATTGCCTTTTTACCCAGCCATCAATATAGCGTTGCAAAATATTGGCACTATCTTTTGAACTTACATCTGTCAAAAGGTGCTTAATGTCTTTTAAATATAAATATCTGTCATGAACTTTTGCCAAAGCTACATTATTTGCATCATTTTGTTGGTTAAAATTCAAATATTTGCAAGAAAAGCTACTAAAAATTAGTAACAATAAAATAATAATACGCATACCAAAATTAGTTGTATGAAATATAAACAAAAGCAAGCAATATTAAAGAAGCTATTGTAGCTACCACACCAATTTTCCAAATAATATTTAAAACTTTGTGAGCAGTTTCCTTTTCTTTAAAGACTTTTGCCAAAATAAAAAACAGCAAGGTAAATGCCACTGACGGTGCTAATGTCAATATTGAAACAATAAAAGCTAAGTCTGCACTTGTAATGCCATGCATAATGAGTAAAAGTTAAATATGATATTTTGACAACAATATTAATTCTTAACTTTGTCATTCTGAGCCTGCGAAGAATCTGAGTCAGATTCTTCGCAAGCTCAGAATGACAAAATAAGACTATTTTTTCTTTAATCCCATTTCTTTCACATATTCTGCCGCATTTTTGTACTCACATTCAGCACAATTAGCATCAAATTGTGGGAGTTCTCCCAAATATAAAATTCCATCTATAAAATTAATTTTCTTTGATTCTTTAGCTTTTGTAGCCGCATTTGTCATCACAATATTATCACCTTCAGTTGCCCAAGTTCCAGATTCACGCACAGTTGTGGTTGCACTTTCGGCAGTATCAACCATGTCATAACTGCCATCAGCCTTAAACACATAACCAAAAGGTTCGTGAGAAGAAAGCCAAGTTCCTTCTAACTTTTTGGCAGATTCAGATAACGAAGTATTTTCACTTTTTCCGTCTTTCTTTGAACAAGCAGAGAATAATGATGCTAAAAAGACTAATGAAAAGAGTCCAAAAAAGACAGACTTTTTAAGTCCAGAAAATTTGAGATTTGTCATAAACAATATAAGTTTTTTCAAAAGTACAACTATTTTTAATATTTTAGGAAAACTTTGCAAATACATTTTATACAAATCCTATTAATTTATTTTGTACCTTTGCAGACAATAATTTATATGACCTTTTTGTAAATATCCATGAAAATTCCAAACTTTAAAGACTTTATTATAGTTGAAAATGACGATTATATTATTATCAATAAACCACCATATATTTCTTCCTTAGACGAAAGAACAGGAGATAAAGCAGGTATCAGTATTATTCGAATGGCAAAAGAATATCATCATGACGCACAACTTTGTCATCGGTTAGACAAAGAAACTTCGGGGGCTTTGGTTGTTGCAAAAAATCCAGATGCTTATCGTAATTTAGCTATGCAATTTGAAGATAGAATTGTAGATAAAACTTATCATGCGGTTGTGTGTGGGGTGCATGCTTTTAATGAAAATGCAGTCCGTCTGCCAATTAAGCAGTTGAAAAACGGCACTGTAATTATTGAACGTGAGGAGGGAAAAGAAGCAGAAACCCTGTTTAAAACATTGGAAGTTTTTAAGAAAAACACCTTAGTTGGTTGCAAGCCTATTACAGGACGTATGCACCAAATTAGAGTACATTTGCAATGTCTAAAAGCATCTATTGTTGGAGATTTGCAATATGGCGGCAAAGATTTATTTTTATCGGAATTGAAAAAATACAAATTTAATCTCAAAAACAATACAGAAGAACAACCTCTGATTAAAAGAGTTGCCTTACATGCAAGTTCTATTGTGTTTTTAGGTTTGGACAATGTGGCAATGAAAGCTACTGCCGAATATCCAAAAGATATTAGTGCCTTGCTGAAACAACTGCGAAATTTTAATTGAGTTATATTTTTAATTAAATATTTAGTAGCTTTGCAATATATAAATTACAATAAATTGGTAAAAATTAAATTTCATGGCAAACGAAAGAAAAACAGAAGCAATAGTAAGAACTCATTTTGAGAAGTTTTTAGACCTTGTAAACATAGAAGAACAAGCATCTGATAACCCTAAAATTGATAAATTACTAAAAACAGCCTCTAAAAAAGGTAGTGGAAAAGGCAAGCCCGAATTTTTGATTACTTTCAAAACCAATACAGATTTATTAATTGTTATTGAATGTAAAGCTGATATTACAAAACATGAAAGCCCTAATCATGATAAGTATTCAGATTTTGCTGTTGATGGTGTGCTTTTATATGCTTCGTATTTGGCAAAAGATTTTGATGTATTGGCTATTGCGGTAAGTGGCGAAAGTGAAAAAGATTTGAAAATTTCACATTTTTTGCATTTAAAAGAGGAGAAAAAAGCCGTTTCTATTTTTGGAAATACGTTATTAGCTGCTGCTGATTATTTTAGTGGCTATTTGCAAAGTCCAGAAAAATTCCGACAAGATTATAACACACTATTAGAATTTACAAAAAAACTAAATGAAAAATTACATGCATACAAAATTCTCGAAAGCCAAAGAAGTTTATTGATTAGTTGTATTTTGATTGCCTTAGAAAATCCTGCTTTCAAAACGTCTTATAAATCACACAAAAGTTCACAAAATTTGGCAACTGCTTTAATACAAACTGTTACCAACGAATTGGAAACTGCAAATATTGTAGGCAAAAAATTAGATAACTTAAATATTCAATTTGGTTTTATTAAAACCGATACCTCTCTTTCTACAAAGGAAAAAGTATTAGAGAGTTTAATAGACGAAATAGACGAAAATATTAATCAATTTATCAAAACTCACGAATATTTTGATGTGTTGGGGCAATTATATATTGAGTTTTTGCGTTATGCAAACAGTGATAAAGGTTTAGGAATTGTACTAACACCACCACATATTACTGAACTTTTTGCAGAATTGGCACAAGTCAATAAAAATTCTATCGTCTATGACAACTGCACAGGAACAGGTGGTTTTTTGATTTCGGCAATGAAAGAAATGGTAAAAGATGCTAAAGGAGATAGCAAAAAAATACAAGAAATAAAGACTTCACAACTCATTGGCGTTGAATATCAGTCGCATATTTTTGCTCTTGCTGTATCAAATATGTATATTCACCAAGATGGAAAAACAAATATTATTAATGGTAGTTGTTTTGATGGTGAGGTAATAAAAGAAGTGAAAGCAAAAAAACCGACAGTTGGTTTTCTAAACCCACCTTACACAACTGAAAAAGATGAATTAAAATTTGTTTTAAATAATTTGGAATGTTTGGTAGAAGGTGGAACTTGTATAGCCATTGTACCAATGGAAAGAGCATTAGCAAAAACAGGTTTAGCCTACGAATTTAAAAAACAACTTTTACAGAAACATACTTTAAAAGCTGTATTATCTATGCCAAATGAACTTTTTAATGACTCAAAAGCTAATGCTGTAACTTGTGTGATGGTTTTTACAGCACATAAACCTCATGATGAACATGTAGAAACTTACTTTGGGTATTATAAAGATGATGGTTTTGTAATTAAACGAAAAGGAAGGGTAAATGTGCAAGGAGACTGGAAACAGAGATTGGATAAATGGACAAATTATTATAAAAGAGGTAAAGAGGAAGCAGGATTTAGTGTTAAAAAGTTTGTTCATGCTGCAAGTGAATGGTGTGCAGAAGCATATTTAGAAACAGACCATGCAAAATTAGATAAAATGGATTTTGAGAAAAATATTAAAGACTACTTAGCATTTAAACTAACTACGCCTACTCAAAATAATCATGTCACGATATGTCCCGAAATTGTAAATAACAAAAATATAGCACTGAATATTTTGGAGTGGAGTTATTTTGATTACAAAAAAATATTTAAAATCAAAAAAGGAAAGAGATTAACAAAAGAAGACCAAGAAACAGGCTACATGCCATATGTTAGTTCTTCCTCATTAAATAATGGAATTGATAATTATATTGACAATGGTCATACAGACGAAAATTGTTTATCTTTTGCTTGTTATGGCTCAATAGGTGAAGTCTTTTATCAAAAAAATAAGTGTTGGATTTCAGATAATTGTAATGCAATTTATCTAAAAGATAAAGAATTTAACACTGAAATAGCCTTATTTATTTCAACTGTTATGCGGTTAGAAAAAATAAGATTTTCATATGGTATGACTGCTAAAAAAGAGAGATTAGAAACATTCAAAATCAAATTACCCTCCAAAAATGGAGAACCTGATTTTGAATTTATGGAAAATTACATCAAATCACTACCTTATTCAAGCTCCTTATGAAATATACCTAAGCATCTAAAATGACCTATTTAAAGCATATTGGAACTCTGCGATTCCAAACACATTTTCCTTGGAAATTATTGTAATCTTAGCAATGCTAAGTTTTAAAAAAAACTACTGTGCTTTTATCTGTCCAGCCACCCAATATGCCAAAGCCTGCACCGAAAGCATAGGATTTACGCCACTACAACGAGGAAATAAACTTGCATCTGCGACATACAAATTTTTCACTTCATGAGTTTCGCCTGTTGCCGAAACTGCATGGGTTTTTGGATTTGCACCCATTCTACAAGTTCCCATTTGATGTGCCGAAAATAAACCGTAATTATTTGGTGTCCATGATAAATTATTAATTGTTGCTGTCAAATTTGCTAAGGAATCATGTTTTTTATAGGCTGTTAATTTATTATGCGGAATAAATGCCTCTGTGGCTCCTGCTGCCAAATGAATTTTTATGGCTTCTTCAAAACCTTTTAGCAAGTGTTTTTTATCAAAATCATGCAATTTATACTTGATTTCTGCTCTGCCATAACGATTTGCGTTTACAGTTCCACCAAATTTATCTCTTGTCAAAATCACAAAATGTGCTGTTTGGTAGGCTTTTAACATGAGTTCTTTGTGCTGTTGTGCCGATTTCCAAGGCATGCCCAAACCAAAAAGACCTGCATGAACAGGCGGGGTTTCTATTTTAAAGCCAAAATTTCCATTCATTCGTGAAAATTCATCATTAATTGCTGACATCATCACACCTTTCCAAGATTCTATTTTTTCGTCATAAATACCCGAAACAACCGAAGTTGGGTGCAAATATAAATTTCTACCAATTTCTTGATGTCGCAAACCACTTTTTTGCAATAACACAGGTGTATAAATAGAACCTGATGCAACTACAACCTTTTTTGCTTTAATCGTAATTTTTTTAGGATTTCCTAAACCGTAATATGTGCCAACTGCTCCCGTTGCTTTGCCATTTTCTATGGTAATTTTGTCAATTTCTACTTCTGTCAAAAATCGTGTTCCTTTGTTGTAGGCTTGCTGCAAATAGGTTTTTGTAACACTCATTTTGGTGTCATGGCGACAACCCAATGAGCAATATCCGCATTCTTCTGTGCCATGTGCAAGGCAACCTTTTACATTTCGGGGCATTAATTTTAATAAATGCCCTAATTTTTCAGAACCTTCCCATAATTTCTGGTTTTGTGGATTATGTATCGTTTCATCAGTATTGACATTTGTAATATTCATAACGGCATCAAAACCTTTTTGATATTCGGCACTTAATAAAAATGGCAAATCAGCTTCTTTTGCCCATTCATCAAGAATATAATCAGGGGTTTTTAAAGAACCCGACCAATTTACGGTAGTTCCACCACCCAAATTACTACCCGCAAAAACAGTAATACTACCATCTTTTGTAGACAATAAACCCTTAGAATCATACAATTCGGCGGTTAATTCTGCCTCTCTATTCGTAAATTTTGTGTGGTGTTTGTAAATGCCTTTTTCAACAACCAAGACATCAAAACCTGCATTTGCCAATTCGCCAGCAACAACACCGCCGCCTGCACCACTGCCAATAACTAAAATATCACACTCAAAAACAGAGTCTTTATAAATTTCAATAGGTTTTATAACTGAATTTATTTGCTCTTTTTCAGTTTTAATTTTTAGTGGAGAATTTGGAATTGTATATTTTAGGGCTTGCCAATTAGGATTATCTTGTTCATTAAAGGAAGTACCATAGTATATAAAAGCTGTTAATTTTTTTAAGACATTGAAAATTTGTCGCAGTGGTGGTAAAAAATGTTGCGAAAATTTTTGTAATACCTCTTCTCTTTTCTCAAAGCTAAGGTCTTGAAAATTAGCAAACTTTCCGACTGTAAAACCTAAAAATAAAGTACTATTAAAAAGTTCTATTACTTGTTTAAATTCAGCTTGCACCTCTGGCGGCATACTTTCCATGACCGACAAAATAGCTTCCGCAACTTGCACATCTGATGCTTTTCTGTTCCAAAACTCCTGAATTTCGGTGTCATGCATCACGATTGGCGTGGAAGGAATAAATGTATCGCAAATTACTTTTAAAATATCTCTGTGTTTGTCGCTAAAAATCATAGGTAATAGTAGTTTTCTTTGGACAAATATAACAAAAGCTGATTATTTCTTATAATACTCTCCTAAAAAATAGGTGTATATATGGTTCTAAATGATTTTAGTTGCATACAACCTCGCAATAGCATCTACAATATCTGTTGCTACTTCTGTTTTTGTTTTGAGTTCAAAACTTGTGATGCTATCTTTTTCTATAATGCTAACTTTATTAGTATCATGTCCAAAACCTGCACCCGAATCTTGCAAAGAATTGAGAACAATCATATCTAAATTTTTGCGTTGCAATTTGCTTTGTGCATTGGCTACTTCGTCATTTGTTTCCAAAGCAAAACCAACATGTAATTGTGTGGGTTTGCGAATTTTGCCAACTGCTGCGGCAATATCCTTCGTTTTTACCAATTCAATAGTCAGTGTATCTTCGCTTTTTTTGATTTTAATAGGTGATTTTTCTTTTGGTGTGTAATCTGCAACTGCGGCTGCATGAATAATAATATGTTGGTAATCAAGCCTTTGCATAACTTCAATATACATATCTTCGGCACTTATAACTGTAACTCTTGTAACATTATTAGGAGTTGCCAAACTGACCACGCCACTAATTAAAGTTACATTTGCTCCTCTTTTTGCCAATTCATCTGCTATTGCATAACCCATTTTTCCCGTTGAATGGTTACTAATAAATCTTACAGGGTCAATGGCTTCACGTGTACCACCTGCGGTAAGTAGGACATTTATGTTGGATAAATCTTTTTTCATAATATGTTTAGTAATGTAGTGTGGACTTCAGTCCACACACGATGTAAG
>JAYTNF010000295.1:0-6722 GCA_043748455.1 Cytophagales bacterium | reverse complement strand
AAGTATTGTAATTGTAGCATAGACTTTAGTCTGTGCATATCATAATAAACGGACTAAAGTCCGTTATACACAAAAACTTAAAACTAAATTCATGGCAGTCTTAATATATGTGGAAACCGAAAATGGTGTTCCAAAAAAATCATCTTTAGAAGCAGTTTGCTATGGTGCTGGAGTAGCAAAATTGTTAGGACAAAAAGTAGTTGCAGTTGTGGCAGAAAACAATGATGCACAATTAGCAACTTTGGGCAATTATGGTGCAAACGAAGTTTTGCAAGTAAAAAATGCTACTGATTTACAAAGTGATGTGGTAGCAGAAATTATAAGCCAAGCAGCAGCAAAAGTTAGTGCAACAGTGGTTGTATTATCAAAATCTACGCTTACAGATGCAGTTGCACCAATTTTAGGTGTAAAATTAGAGGCAGCAGTGGCTTCTAATGTCATGGCATTGCCTGATATGTCAAATGGTTTTACAATTCGCAAAGGAGTTTTTACAGGCAAAGGTTTTGCTGATGTGAAACTTGATGCAGCAGTAAAAGTTTTGACGATTAAGAAAAATGCTGTTCCTACTGTGGCTGTTGGTGGCTCAGCTACAGTTTCAGTTTTCGATGCTAATGTGCCAAAAAGTGGCGTTACAGTTACAGAAGTTAAGAAACAAACAGGTGATATTTTATTACCAGAAGCAGATTTAGTAGTGTCAGCAGGTCGTGGTTTGAAAGGTGCAGAAAATTGGGGCATGGTTGAGGAATTAGCTAAAGTCTTAGGTGCTGCAACTGCATGTTCAAAACCTGTTTCAGATATGGATTGGAGACCACACCATGAACACGTTGGACAAACAGGAATTAAAGTAAGTCCAAATCTTTACATAGCTTTGGGAATTTCTGGTGCAATTCAACATTTGGCGGGTGTAAACTCTTCAAAAGTTATTGTTGTGATTAATAAAGATCCAGAAGCACCATTTTTTAAATCGGCAGATTATGGTATTGTTGGAGATGTGTTTGATATTGTACCAAAATTAACAGCAGCTATTAAACAGTTGCAGTAAAATTTTAATTATTGTATTAATTCATGTAAATTTTGTGGTGTTTATAACTTGCGTTGATATAAACACTACAAAATTTAATATGGATTCAAAATAAATTTAGAACAAATAATATTACATTGTTAGTTATACCTATTAAAAACACACTACTTTCATTCCTCCAAATTTCTATCTAAAATTATCCGTTTTCATTTTCCTCATTTCATTGGGAATTTTCTCAGTAAGAAATCTGCTTGTAAATTTCTAATAATTGCTTTTGATAATCGGACAAATATTTTCATAATATATAGAATGGATATTGCAAAAACAATATTTTTTTGGAAAGTATAGCTATTTTAGAAAGTTTTCCCATATTTCTACAAGTTAATTATGCTATTTTATCATTAGTTAAAATATATTTTCACTTCCATGTAGCGTATTCCTCTTTTCTTGCGTATAGTGTTTAATTACAAAAGTAAAAGCTAAGAAATAATAGTATTTCTAATTATTAGCTTACCTTTGCACGTTTTTATAACACACGTAATATTTTATCACTCTTTAAACAAAAATCATTATGAAACATTTAAAAATCTTGGGTGGCTTGCTCATAGCATACGCCCTAAACTCTTGCGGCATACTCCCTGATGCCCTTCCAGATGAAACACAAAGCGGAAAAAACACCTTCGGCTGTCTCATTAACGGAAAAGTATTTTCAACTGACGACATGACAGGGGATTTTTATAAAACAGGTTTCTACTTTAAAGCATTAAAGGATGGAGGTAGTGGTATAGGTATGAGTATTGATACACTAAATATAGATGGACTTGGAACTTATAAACTTATAAGAAAAGGTTCTTTAAACTATACTGATGGTAGATGTTGGAGAGGTACAGTTACACCACCTATAAATGCTACAATTACAATTACAAAATTTGAACGTGGTGAAGATAAAGCTAATAATTTGCGTTGGCTTATTGTTTCAGGCAGGTTTGAAGGTGTTTTACCACCCGATTCCAGATGTAATGACACAACTAAAGTCACTCAAGGACGTTTTGATATGAAACTTCAATAAAATTTAACATTTAAAATTATAAAAAAATCATGAAAAAAGTTGCTTTCCAAATTTCACAAATTTTTGCCCTATTAATTCTTTTTAATAGTGTGGCAGTAGCCCAAGACAAATTTCCACAATTACATACAAAAATATTTCTTTTTCTTAACAAAAAGTACATCTACTTTATAGCTACTTAGATTTTATATTTCCTACATTTGCAAAATTAAATCACAGCTTAGGCAGCCCCCGCAAGCGTATGATACATTCTTTAACTTTAAATAACAATCATTATGAAATATTTAAAAATCCTGAGTGGCTTGCTCATAGCATACACCCTCAACTCTTGCGGCATACTCCCTGATGCCCTCCCAGACGAAACGCAAAGCGGAAAAAACACCTTCGGCTGTCTCATTAACGGAAAAGTATTTTCAACTGACGACATGACAGGAGATTTTTATAAAACTGGGTTTAATATTGATACATTCAAAGATGATGGTAGTGGCATAGGTATAGGTATTGATACCTTAAAGGTAGGTGGACTTGGAACTTATAGAATTATCAAAAAAAATATGTTTAATTATTCAGATGGTAAATGTGGACGAGGTGCAGTTACACCACCTATAAATGCTACAATTACAATTACAAAATTTGAATGGGGTGAGGACAAGCCTAATAACTTGCGTTGGCTTATTGTTTCAGGCAGGTTTGAAGGTATTTTGCCCCCTGATACAGAATGTAAAGACACTGTAAAAATTACTCAAGGTCGTTTTGATATGAAACTTCAATAAAATTTAACATTTAAAATTATAAAAAAACCATGAAAAAAGCTGCTTTCCAAATTTCACAAATTTTTGCCTTATTAATTCTTTTTAATAGTGTGGCTGTAGCCCAAGACAAATTTCCACAATTACGTACAAAAATTGATAGGATTTTCGCCAGATTAGACCAAAATCAATTTAAGTCATTAGGTATTGTTGAGGAATATAGTTTGGGTTTTATGAACCTGAGCCAAGTCAATACCACCAACACCATGCCCAAAGATAGCCTACATTATATCAACAGCATCGTTTGGCGAATGACTTATGCTACTTTGCAGTCGGGCAAAATACCAAATTCTACTGCTGCGGGTGTTCCCATGCCTGACCTTAGCGAAGTAAATCAAAGCGTGGAACAATACCGTTTGGCAAATCCTACCCATAATCCTATTATGCTTTTGCACGCTGACTATTATAGCATAGATAGCAATGCAGTAAGAGATAATCTTTTTACAGTTCGCAACGGACAACTCTATGATGTGCCAACCAGAACACGAAGTCCATATAAAAACCATACGATTAAGATGGCAGCAGCAGATGTGATAGAAGACACAGATGGCGAGGTTACTTTTGTATTTCCCTATAATTTAGCCTTTGATAATTTAAGTTTCGCAGGTAGTTCTTTCTGGTCAGGTGCTATTAGCATAGAGTCAGACGGAAATATTCAAAACCTTACAGCTTCGGCTTTCAACAAGCCTTTTACTTTTCGTTATGCTACCAGAGGTATGAAAGAAGTAAAAATGACTTTTAAGAGTTTTAGCAAATTAATTCCACCCACAGTATTATCATTCTATATCAAAATTCTTCATACAAATTTTGGTGTTTCTGCCCGCACAGGTGGCAAAGATGAAAACGGTTTGCAAAACATAGCCCAAAGCGAAAGATATTCTGATGCTTTGGGAAATCAATTTAATATTCCTGCTCGACTTGTCAATATTTTAGGACAAACTCTTCATGCGGGTTGCAAACTTCAAACCCGACTTAGCACTAATAACACTGCTATACAACCCACAGGCGACATTCGTTTTCAAAAACCCCTCATAGTTCTTGAAGGCTATGATGGGCATAATGTTGCTCCTTTATTAGTAAGAGAAAATACCAGCATTAGTGATTTTTTGGGCGACCAAAGAACATATCAAAACATCAGTAAAATTACTAGTTATGACTTAAATGATGAGTTAGATATGGCAAATTATGACATTATCTATGTAGATTATAACAATGGTAGTGATGATATTACTCGTAATAGTGCTTTGTTACAAGATGTGTTGCGGTGGGTAAATGCTCGAAAAGTAAATAATGCTGCGGGAGTTCGTGAGCAGAATGTGGTTATGGGTATGAGCATGGGAGGTTTGGTAGGTCGTTATGGTTTGGCAGAAATGGAGAAAAACCGTAGGGCAGGTATTCCAAACAATGACCATGAAACCAGATTATTAGTAACCCATGACAGTCCACACAGGGGAGCTAATTTTCCTTTGGCTCTGCAAAGTTTAATAGAAACCGCCAGACCTTTGTTGTGGGTGTGGCAAATTCACCCAATATTTCGTCAATTAGCAGATTTTGCAAATACGCCTGCTAATAAACAATTAGGTATTTATCAAACAGTACCTGTTGGGGCGTTGTTATTAGGCAATATTTTATATCAAAAAAATACTTGGATTGCAGACGTTTATAAACCTATGGTTAGTTTTCCTGCTAATAATCGTCCTCCATATCGTGAAGTTGCCATGTCTAATGCTTCAGAATGTGGGACTTCACTTTATAATCCTTATAGCCATTTATTAACACACCAAATTTCAGGTTTTATAGCACCTATTCCTTGGCTTGTCAATGCAAAATGGAAAGCAGGTATTTCTTTACGAGGCTTGCCTGACCGTCAACGCAAACAAATTTTTAATTTGGGCTTGAATTATGAACTTTCTCTTTTTGGTGGTTTTATTACCATAAATACACAAGTTGTTGGAGCAAAAGGGTTTTCTCATGACGATATGCTGCCTTTAGATGGTATAGCAGGAGGTACAAATAGCTTTTCTCTTAGAAAACTTGGTTTTGGCGATAATGCAATAGATTTAAGTAGTCCAAGTTGGTTTCCTTTTGCAGGTTTTGAGATTTTAAGTTCAAGCAAAGAAAGACATTCCTTTATTCCAAAATATTCAGCATTAGATATTAATCTTGATATTTCTGCTGATGAGTTAGTTAGTTCTAAACTTCATGCAACAGAAGTAGCAAAAACTTCTTTTGATGCTATTTTTGTTGCACCAACAAGTGGCGGTTTTACAGGAGTGTCAGGCAGCCAATTTAATCAACCACACATAGCTTTTAATGCCACTAATGCTGAATTTATGTTTTCTCAAATGGAATTAGGCAATGCCAATAGTACCTTACCTATTTTAGACTGTTCTGCTGCTTTTTGCAATCCAAACACAATTACTATAAATAGCTCACTGCCTTCTTTATGTTTTGGTGCAACACCTAATATATTTTCTGTTAGCAATTTGCCAACTCCTGCTGTTGTAACTTGGACTGCTAATAATAATTTAGTAACCATTGCTACACCAAACGCAGTAAGTACAGTGATTACACCTGTTTCTGCAACTTCCAGAGGTTTTGTTACCATTACTGCTGATATTTCTGCACCAGAGTGTAATGCTTTTACAAGACGTGTAACGAAGAGAATTTGGGTGGGTAATATGCAAACCATGACAGGTTTTCAGAGTACTTTAACTACACCTAATGCTTGCGAAAAAACTTTTCGTTACGTAGCCAACAATACAGCAGGAGGACAAAGATTTACTTATATTTACAATTTAGGGTTATCAGATGAAGCATCAAATGATGGTTATTTTGATGTAACTGTTCTTTATGGGCAGTGTCTCGATTTTACTCTGACTGTAAATGCTGTTGGTTTTTGTGGAGATACACAACAAATTACTCGTAGTTTGAGAACTTGCAGCCCGACTACGCCACCAGGAGAAGCACCTTGTATGGCAAGAATAGGACAGCCAATAGCTAATCCCAAACTCAATATTTTCCCAAATCCTACAAGTGCTATTTTAAATTTAGAATTTGAGAATTTGCCAGCAAAGGTTACATCAATTTGTGTGATGAACATGCTGGGTCTCAAGGTTTTATGTGCCGAAAATATACAACTTTCTGCTGATAACAAAACCAATTTAGACCTTAGCAAATTGCCTGAAGGTATCTATATATTGCAAGTTGTCTATGAAAATGGCACAACCACAAGCCAAAAAATAGTGGTGCAACGAGGTGTGATAGCAAACTAAATAAATCAGGTAAGCACCCATGCTAATTTATTTGTATGTTTTTTGTCATTCTTAGCTCTTAATGACAAGCAAATATATAAATAAGTAATAAGACAGTTTAAAAGTATAGTTTGTATCACAGACTTTAGTCTGTAAGATTTTGATTATCAATATTTTACAGACTAAAGTCTGTTATACATTTATTTTGTCTTATTACTTAAGTAGTATCAAATGTTACTAATTTTTATTTAACAGCTATTAAACAGTTGCAGTAAAATTCAATTATTATAATTCTTATTCTTTTAGATACAGATATTTTTAAATATCTGTATCTAAAAGAATTTCTATTTTTTACTAACCAATCTTTAACTGTTTGGTCTTTCCAAAATCCTTCCCACTTGATATAGTAATATTTTTACAAAAAATAACACTTTTTACAATAATTACTCGTTAAATTGCTTAAAATTAATAAGCTATTTAACAACATATTTATCAAACGATTTATCAAAATATGAAACTCATAAAAGTAGCAGGTGCTGTTCTGAATCAAACGCCGATTGCGTGGGAGAACA
>JAYTNF010000294.1:0-6300 GCA_043748455.1 Cytophagales bacterium | reverse complement strand
TTTACATTTTGTTGGGCATAAAGAGTTTGTCCGACAAAAAATGTAATCATGAGAAGAAATAATTTTTTCATATTTTGCAGATGGTTGTGTAATAATCTCAATAGCCTCAATATCAGAGGCTTGCATGGTTTTCAAATATTCCGCTAATTGTGCAGTCGTGAAAATACTTTGCCTGCCATCTATATATACAGTAACCGTATTTTTGCCTTGCACCGAAATTCTATTGTTGTTATCAATACTTACACCAGGTGCTTTTCTCAAAATTTCTAAGGCATTTTGTCCCGCCGCATTAATATTACTGCTCACATTGAAAACCGTTTTATCTGACAAAACTTCAACCAATGGTTTTTTCGTTGTTACCACAACTTCGTCAAGTTGAGAAGTTTCTTTCATTACTTGTAAAATTCCTAAATCTACTTCTTTATCTGCCACTTGAAAAGCTGCGGAAATAAGTTTTTTGTAGCCAATTCCTGTAATACTTACTAAATATTTGCCATTTTCAATGCCATTAAAAGCAAAAGTTCCATTTTCATTAGAATAATTTGCTTTGACTAAGGACGAATCTTTGGCGTGCAAAATTGCAACTGTTGCAAAAGGAACAGGATTTTGTGATTCTTTTGCAATACCTTTTACATTTTGTTGGGCATAAAGAGTTTGTCCGACAAAAAATGTAATCATGAGAAGAAATAATTTTTTCATATTTTGTTTTAAGTTAATAATTATTTAATAGTGATTTTAAGTTACAAATTTACAATAATTATTTATTATTTGTAAATTTTATGATTTTTTAACAATATTTAATAAAGACACCTTAAAGTATATAAAGGTTGCATTGTCTAAGAAATAATATTTCATAAGCAATATCATCGATAATAATACCAAATTTATAAATTATTAATTATCAAATAGTTATAAATTATTATCATAAAAAAGATGTTCATAAATGCACGGTTTTTGTACATTTATGAACATCTTTTTTATTAGAGATTATTAAGATTTTGTATCACAGACTTTAGTCTGTGGTCTAATTACTTGATTATCAAGGTAGTAAAAACACAGACTAAAGTCTATACTATTAAGCTAAAAAAGTTAAATTACAATATTGCTAATTACTTGATTATCAATTAATTATATTTTTTTAGTTCCGTTAGGAACGACATATTTATAGCAAAAGTAAGCACTGACTCCCCCAAAGTGCCATAGGCACGAAATATTTCGTGCCTAACGGCACTAAAAAAGACTTTCTTAGCTTACTAAAGTCTATGCTACAGACCTTAATAATCTCTATTGTAATAAATTATTTTTACTGATATTTTTCCCGATATGCTTGTGCCTGTGGCGAATCTTTCATATTAGTTTTACTTAGTATATCAAAATATTCAGTAAATAATTTTCCTATTTTTGTTGTGCCATGTTGGTCTATCAAAAACCGATAAGCAGTTCTGTATGTGGCATCTAAATTTTTGGTTTCATAATCAAAAGCTGGTGTATTATCCATACCAAATAATAATGTGCCTCTATTGGCTTGAATTTCATAACCAACAAGAGTTTTCCACCTAAAATTTGGATACTGTGTGGCAAAATTATCCCAAAAAACTAATCTTTCAGCCAAAACCTTAGGCTCAACCAACAAACCTCCATCATCTGCTGTGCCTTCTTTTATGTCTTTTTGAGTTTGTGCAAAATAGGCTTGCATGGCAGGAGATAATTTATCAAAAAAGTATTTTCGTTGAAATTCAGGCTCTGCTGCCACATAAGTATAACCTTCAACAGTGCCTAAAAAAAAGCCACTTTTCTGCAATTCTGCATAATGTTCTTTAACTTTTTGACTTGGTTTGCCATCTTTTCCTAAAAACAGTTGCATGTAAGGTTCATTATCTTTGTCTATCCGATTTTGTTGGGGTGCAGTCAAAAGATGGTGAAAATCATTGAATAAAGAATAGGCAGAATCATTTGTTTCTACATTTGTATCTTTAAATTGTTCCATAAATTCAGTGCCAGCCTTTGAAGCTGACAATAAGTTTGTAGTATCTAATTTATTTAGAAACTGCTTGTAACTTTGTAACTTTTCGCTATTTACAGTTGTTGCTTGGGTAGTTTCTTGGGTATTTACCGTTTCTGTCGTCTTTTTTTTGCAAGCTGTTACTGCTAAAAAAAGTAGCATACATGAGAGAATCATGCGAGTTGTTTTCATATTTTAAATTGATTAATTTTGTAAAATTGTTTTGTGAAATTACTTTGCAAAAATATTAAATAAAATTGCTTTTAAAATGAATTTTAACAACTTTTTCAAATTGTTGCAAAGTTTAGGATTTGCTAAATATTTGATTATTTCCATGCACTTTTTTGGTTTGGTATTTATGTTATGGCAATCTACAAAAGACTTTTTTGTAAATCTTACACCCATAAATTTACTTGTTTCGGGAATTTTATTAGCCTATCACCATGACAAAAAAACATCATATTTTTATGTTTTTTTTGCCTGTGTTGCAATTATTGGTTTTACAGTTGAAGTTTGGGGCGTAAAAACAGGTGCTATTTTTGGGGAATATTGGTATGGTAAAACACTGGGAATCAAGCTGTTAGAAGTTCCGTTGTTAATCGGATTGAATTGGGCTGTGCTTGTGATTGCCACTGCAAACTTGGCTGAACAATTTATTGATAGACAATTCACAAACACACAATTACATACCACAGATATATATATAAAAATTATAAAATCAATTATTGGTGCTGCATTTATGACAGGTTTAGATTATTTGATAGAACCCATCGCCATGTATTTGGATTTTTGGCAATGGCACAATAATAGTATTCCCTTACAAAATTATATAGCTTGGTTTATTATTGCATTTTGTTTGCATTTTATTTACCAACAAACTACGATTAATAAACAAAATCATGTGGCAATAACTTTACTTATTGCTCAAATTTTGTTTTTTGGAGTTTATAATTTGATACTAACATTTTAAATTTGTCATTCTGAGCAAAGCGAAGAATCTGGAATTATTACTTCAAAATCTCAATAGTTCAGATTCTTCGCTTTGCTCAGAATGATAAAGACTTTAACTTACATTTTGTTAAACAATTTTTTCGCATTTTCTGTTGTTTTTGCTGCTACAACTTCGAGAGGTATATTTTTTAATGTTGCAATTTTTTCAGCAACCAATTTCACAAAAGCTGTTTCGTTGCGTTTACCTCTGTGTGGCAATGGTGCTAAATATGGACAATCTGTTTCCAAAACCAAATGTTCCAAATCTACCGCCGCAATAACAGGTTCTAAACCACCATTTTTATAAGTAACAACGCCACCAATTCCTAATTTAAAATTCAAATCAATTAATTTTTCTGCCTCCATAACAGTTCCTCCAAAACAATGCAAAATTCCAAATAAATCATCACTTGCCAAATTTTCTAACAAGGCTATCACTTTTTGCATAGCGTTATTATTTTTATCATTATTTTCGCTATTTTTAGTATCATTTTGTTTGCTGCGACTGTGAATAATCAAAGGAATTTTATATTTTTTAGCCCAATTTGCTTGAATTTTAAATGCCTCCTCTTGTTGTGCTATAAAAGTTGTATCCCAATATAAATCAATACCCATTTCGCCAACTGCCACAAAACTTCGTTTATTAAACCAATCTTCAACTATATACAATTCTTTTTCAAAATCTTTGCCAACCGAACACGGATGCAAACCCATCATGGGAACACATTGTTTTGGATAACGGTCTTCCAAAGCCAGCATACCATCTATACTTTTATGGTCTACGTTTGGCATATAAATAAGTTCAATTCCTTCTAAAAATGCCCTTTCAAGCATCTCCTGCCTATCTTTTGCAAATTGTTCTGAATAAATATGTGCGTGAGTATCAATAAGTTTCATGTGTTGTTTTATTTTATTAGTTGCTTCGCAAAGTTAGGCAATAGATATGAAATAGAAAGTATTAGATATAAAATATGTAGATTTTCTGGATTAAAATTGATAAATAATGTAAGTTGCGTAGTGCTTGTACCACAGACTTTGGTCTGTGATTTTCTAAAATTACAATTTGGAAAACCATTAAAAACACTTATTTTAGTAAGTTTATTGTAAATTTTGCTAATTAAAGTTATGATAAAATCACAGTAAAGTCTGTGGTAAAGTCTGTGGTACATTCTACGCAACTTACATTAAATAGTTACAAAATTATTAATAGTTTTAGAAAACTAACTTTATAATTCTAAGTGGGGCTGCACCAACAAAACTCAGAATAACAAAAAAATATACAAATAATTTTAATAAAATGCTTAACATAACTTAACATAACTACCCATAAATTTCAAAATTTCGCTATATTTTTCCATGATAGGTTTTACGCCTTCATCGGCAAAATGTCCATCAAGTTCTATCAAAAACCAATATTTAAACTCTGCCAAATGTTTAATTGGACGACTTTCAATTTTAGTTAAGTTGATTTTTGCAGCCCGAAATTCGTCTAGTAATATAGCCAAACTTCCTGCTTGGTCTGTTACTTTTGCAATGAAAGTAGTTTTATCAGTACCACTAATTTGATTTATGAAATCTTTGCTTAATATTAAAAATCTTGTACGATTGAAGGCTGAATCCTCAATATTTTGGAATAATAATGGCAAATCATTAATTTTTGCAGCAATATGTGAACATAGTGCTGCCGAATTTTTATGTTGCTTGGCTAATGTTGCAGCCTTGGAAGTAGATTCTACGGGTACAAAATCAACTTTTTTATCTCCAAAATAGTCCTTCAAAAATTTGCTACATTGTTTGAAGGCAATGTCTTTTGAATAAATGGTCTTTATTTTGTCCAGACGGTCTTCTTCAGAAGCAAAAGTAAAATGGATATTCATGGGAATTTCTGCGGCAATTTTAACATCAGTTGAAGCCAACAAATCAATAGTTTCTACAACACTTCCTTCTTGATTATTTTCTATTGGCACAACCCCAAATTTTACTCTGCCCGTTGCCACACTTTCAAAAACAGACTGAATAGAACTCAACGCAATATAACTACTCATAGCACCAAAACGACTTTCGGCAGCTTGATGGCTAAATGTGCCTTCGGGTCCTAAATAGCCAACTCTTTCGGGCAATTCAAAATTGCGACTTACAGCAAAAATTTCCAAAAAAATGGTTTCTATGGCTTCTTTTGTCAAAGCACCTTGATTCAATTTTTCTAACCTTTCAACAATAGCTTTCTCACGTTCTGGTCTATAAATAATAGCATTTTGCTGTCTTTTGAGTTCACCAACTTGTTTGATTAAGTCAATGCGTTGGTTTAGCAAACCTAATAATTGATTGTCGATGTTATCAATATTATTTCTTATTTGGTCTAATTTTTCGTTC
This sequence comes from Cytophagales bacterium, assembly GCA_043748455.1. Classification (GTDB taxonomy): domain Bacteria; phylum Bacteroidota; class Bacteroidia; order Cytophagales; family Thermoflexibacteraceae; genus JAAFKA01. The sequence continues at coordinate 935 of JAYTNF010000294.1, read as the reverse complement.
ATAATTAATAAAGGCACAGACTAAAATCTATGCTACAAGTTAAAAGTATATTTTTTCATAATTAATAATTGCATCAGCATTAATTGTTCCGTAAATATGTGGAAACAATTCATGATTTGTAGCTTCCTCATAACGCAAAGGTGCTATAAGTTTTTCGGGGTCAATGGTCAGCAAAAGCAAGTCCCTTTTGCCTACAAAATAACGCCCACCAGTCGGATAAACCTGCGATTTTAGGCTGCAATGAATAAAACCCTCCAGAATCAGAGATTCAACGGTATAAAAACCTGTTGTTGCTACTTTGTCAAAATCAGCTCGTTGTGCAATGTGAAAAATCATGGTTGAAATAATTACTTGATAAGTTTAAAATTAATTTATCAAAAAGTTGATAAAAAATGAATAGCTATTACAAATTAAAACAAAATTTTACGAAATTTGCAACAAATATAAAATTCATTAAAAATATGCACTTTTTTTTAACAGATATACCAGAACGTACACAAAAACCACGTCAAGATGGTTTTACAATGGTCATGGACAAAGGTCTAAGTCTTCGTGAAGTTGAAGATATGATTGAAACAAGTGGAGATTATATAGATATTGTCAAACTTGGTTGGGCAACGTCTTATTTTTTCCCTAAGTTACAAGAAAAAATTAGCCTTTATAAGGCTGCAGGTTTGCCTGTTTATTTTGGAGGCACTCTGTTTGAGGCTTTTATTATTCGCAATCAATTTGAAGATTATTTGCGTTTGTTGGATAAATATGATGTAAATCACGTTGAGGTTTCTGATGGTTCTATTGAGTTGGCACACGATATTAAATGCCAATATATAGAAACTTTGGCAAAAAGGGCAGTGGTTTTGTCGGAAGTTGGCTCAAAAGATGCTGAAAAAATTATTCCGCCTTATAAATGGATAAAGCTCATGAATGCAGAATTG
>JAYTNF010000293.1:0-4116 GCA_043748455.1 Cytophagales bacterium | reverse complement strand
CGCCAAAGGCGGCGGCAGCCCTGCACTATGAAAGTTCTACAATATGACCCTGTAAAACAGTAATTCTTGCTTGCAAAACCTCAATATTACTTTCACTTTCTACCACTAAGGCAGTTCCGAATTTTGCTTTTTGACGGTTTAATTTTGCCAAATTTTCAGATGCAACAGTAGCTTTTTCTGCAAAATCCAAATACAAAGAAGTTCCAGGAATTTGCGAAGTTTGTGCAGTTTGGTAAGCATTAAACAAAGCTTGTTGGGTTGTAATGCCCGTATCAATGTTTGTGGCTGTTGCCAATGCTTTTTCTTTGCGGATTGTTGCAGAGGTAATACCAAATTCAAGCCCATCAATAACAGCTTGTAATTTTGCAATTAATTTAATTTTGTCGTCCGCACTTAGCAAACCAATATTAGCTAACGCCATTGTAGTTTTTGTTTTGTTTTCTGCCTTATAGCATTGCACAAAAATACTTAATTAAATATTTTTGTGCAAATTTTTATAAGCTATTGATAAACAATGATAAAACAAAGTTTTAAAACAAAACAAAAACTATTTAAAATTGACTTTTTACGTCTAAATCGTAAAATTGGCAATAATGCAAAAGATTTATTTTTTGATATTTGCCTATCATAAATCTTTCTTTTATCTCTTTAATTCTGCGATTTGCGGTGGCAATAGACACATTTAGTAGTGTGGCAAGTTGCTTGGCTGATATTAAATGAAACTCGGCAGCTATATCATAAGCCGTATTTACAGACATCATTTTATCTATTCCGTACATAAATAGTGATTTTAAAGGTTAGGATTTGTTAGGAAATTTGCGAATAACGACCAACTCTACAAAAATATCTGCCTCATTTGCAGTTTGTAAATAAGGATTAAAACTGCTAATTCCGTTTATATCTCTAATTTGAATTATATTAGGTTTAGACATTTTAAGCATTGTTTCAAAGCCTTTACGACTAGGATAAGTACGAACTTGATAGTTTTTAGGGAGTTTATTATCCATAAATAACTGCTCTGTGAGTTCGTTAGGCGTAATATTTACACCTACAAAAATTTGAGATTTGCTAGATTTTAAAGGAGTTATTAGTCCTGTGATTGCACTTTTTAATTTAGACATTTTTTTAAAATTTAAAGAGTAAAAAAAATATTTTAATAATTAAAAACAATAAATAACAGTTCTTTGAGAACTGTTATTTCTGTTTTTGTTTGTTTTTTGAGGTTTTAGGAACAAAAAACAAACAAAAAATTCCTTTTATTTTTTTAAAAAACTTGCTCAAATTCAGAACTTGAATTAGTTTCTTTCTTTTCAGTTGGAGATTTCAAAAGTTTTAATTCAAAAACTTTTATTTTAATTTGTGCCTGTGTTTTGTCTGACTTATCAATAAAAACATCAGTGCTAACACTGCCTTCCACATATACCAAAGTCCCTTTTTTGAGATACTGGGCTATTTTTGGCTCTGTCTTAAACCAATAAGAACACGTAAACCATTGTGTTTTTTTGATTAATTCGCCTGTGGGTTTGTCTACAAACTCACGACTATCAGCAACATTAAAATTTACTACAAATTCGTCATTATTGACATTTCGGACTGTGGCATCGCCACCCAAATAGCCCATTACACTAAGTCTATGAAACATAATTTTAAGAGTTTAAAGAGTTAAGAAATTTAGGAATAGCAAAGAGCCTAATAAACTGTGTAAAATACTTGTATTGGCTTTTTTCCGTTTCAAACTCCTCTGTTTTTCTGTATTTATTGAGCCAAACCGCAAACTGCATAAACTGTTCGTAGTTTTCAAACATATCGGCGTTGCTATATTCAGCATTTTCAAATTTTTCTTTTACTAAATTTTCCATTGTTAAATTAGGATTTAAAGGTTAATAATTATTTATTTACGCTACTTTTTCACTCTCAAAACTTGATACTAATTCACTATTTTTGTACTTAAAATCTTGCATTTCTGGCTGTTTAGGCTCTGGCTTGTCCTTAGCTTTTCGCTGACTTTCTGGCTTATAAACCTCTTTATTGCGAACACAAAACCATATTTGCTTAGTTAGCATTCTTGCTACGTGCATTAGTCTTTGTTTAGGTAATAAGTGTTGTGGAAGCCTTTCGTGCAAATCTTTACACTCTTTGTTATGCTGTGATGCCGATAAAGAACTCAAATACAAGGCTTTGCGTAGGCTACGGTTAGCGGTTTTGGCTAATTTTGGCTTTTTATACACTGATGTACCACTTTCGTGTTGGCTGGGTATTACACCTGAATAATTCATAAAACCCTGCATATTTTTGAATTTTTGCAAACAGTCGGTTTCTGTAATAACTTCAATAATTAAGTTATCGCCAACACCAGGAATAGACTTTAAACATTTGTATTCTTTTGAATAAACCAACTGAATAACCTCAATAAGCTTGTTTTGCGTTACCAAAAGTTCTGTTTTAGTATCTGTAATGGCTTTTTCTACCATAGTATCTGCATAATTTTTTTCAATTTTTGCAAATTTTAGGTTTTCCATCACCCCGCCCAGCCTTTGCATATTTTGTTGTAAACAACGTCTAAGCACCTGCAGCTGTGTAAGTTTTCTGATTTCAATGCTTGGTGCTGGCGTGCTGCCTAAACGAACCGCATTTTGAAAACCGTATTTGCTTATAAGCATACAATCTTCTTTATCTGTTTTGTTAATTTTGAGTTGTTCTTCACGGAACTTGCTAATACTCAAAGGATTAACCACCGTAAACGGTACACCGATAGCATCAAAATAGGCGTGAATAGGCACATAATAAATACCAGTAGCCTCTGAAACAAGCCAAAAATTGACATCCATTTTCTTTTTTTTGAGGTCAGCTTTTCGTTTTTCTAACTCAGTCTGAAATTTTTGAAATCCCTCTTGGGTGTTGTTGATACGAAAACAACTAAAACCCCCATTGCCGAGTGGCACAGCCACGTCAACGTTTTTCTTGCCTATGTCTAAGCCGATAAAATGATTTTCCATATGTCAATGAACTATGATAGTGTTGCTATTAAATGATATGCAAATTTAATAGTAATATTATCAAAAACAAATAAAAATGATAATAATGATAAAATATTTTATCATTATTTATAACTTTACTATCATTTTAAAAATTAGATATGAATAGGAATTATTTAGATATTATAAAAAACAGAAGAAAAGATTTGAAAATTAATAAGTCCGAAATGTCTGAAAAATTAGGCGTTAGCGTAAGTATGTACGGAAAATATGAGGATGGCGAAAGTAAATTAGATATGGAAAAGTTTATTGAAATTTGTGAAATTTTAAATTTAGATTGGGTTAATTTTCAAGAGGAAAATAATAAGAAAGATGAAATTATAAATGATATTATGAAAGTTTTAGATAAATTTAGAAATTTATAATTTTTGGTATATTGTTTGCTAAGAAGTGCGAAAAGTGGTTTAAAAGTATTAAAAACGTGGTTTTTGTGTGTGGACTTTCCTCGTTACGTTGCGTTTTTCTGTGGAAAGTGGGCGAAAAAACGAAAAGAAGAGTAACGAAAATCAATAAAAAATACAAGAATACAGAAAAGAGTTTGAGAGTTATAAATTATAAAATTGTATTAAAGGTTGAGTATCTGAATAGGGTCTCACCTTAATTATCCGTTAATAATCATCTCAAACATACAGAAGGGGCTTATAATAATATAAAAGGTCATAGAACGTAGTCATTTATGCCTTAATTTTTGAAGGAAAGTTATCCCTTTTGCTTTCTGTATTCTTGTTATTTGTTTGCAATGATAAACCTTAATTATTGATAAACCTAATAAAAAATGAAATATTTATCAAAAATAGAAAAAAACCAAGTTTATCACATAGCTTTGCATTTTGATAAAATCTCAGAAAAGTACATTTTGAATTTTTAAAATTTTCAAAGGAAAAAAGGGCTTGTTACGGATAATCATATGTTTTTCTGCTGGAATATACTTTTTATAAGATGCCCAATTATCCGTACAATACTTTTGAATAGTCAAATGTTTCAGCTTTTTCATTAATTTTTTGCAAGTTTTGTCATTCCGTTTACCTATTTGAAAGGCTAAAATTTTACCTGTTTTAGCACATTGTGCATACCAAATCCA
>JAYTNF010000292.1:0-9097 GCA_043748455.1 Cytophagales bacterium | reverse complement strand
TTCTTCAAATCTTTGGTCATAAAATCCCGAAATTGTGCCTGTTCCAAAAATTGGCAAAGTCGAAAAACTGCGTTGCAAAACCGTATTGGTATCCGTTTTTTCTGTACCAAACCAGTCATTAAGCACTGAGGCATAAATTTGTCGAAAATCGTATTGCATTTTCAAATTGCCATTATCCAAGTCTTTTAAATTTGGACTTGTGCCAATAATACCACCTTTTACGTTTTTACCAAACACAAACATTGGTGCAGAAGTGCCGTGGTCTGTTCCAAAACTGTTATTGGAGTCGGGACGGCGACCAAATTCTGAAAAAGTCATTCCTACCACGTTATCCGCAACGCCTAACAATTCTAAGTCATTTTGAAAAACAGAAATGGCATCAGATAAGTTACGCAATAGGTTTGCGTGGTCGCCAACGGTTGTGTCTGTGGTCATAACTTGCCCTGCGTGTGTATCAAAACCGCCGAGTGTAACATAATAAACCTTAGTTTGCAAACCTCCCGCAATGAGTCGAGCCACAATTTTGAGTTGGTCTGCTAATGAATTTCCTGTCGGATAAGTGGCTTTATTCGTTGCTTTGGCTGCTGCAACCTTGATTTGAGAAGCATATTGCACCGAAGAAACCTGTTGCTGACGAATAAAACCAATTTGTTTTCCTGAATAAGTGTTTGGCAAATCACTTGGAGCAACCGTAGGTTTTTCACCAATTAATTGGGCAAAAGTATCAGGATTTTGAATAACCGTTGCAGCCGAAACTCGTGTAGCTAACAAGGCTGTTGAGGCAACATAACCAATTTGAATAGCCAAAGGGTCGGGCATTTGTGGGTTTGGATAGGCATCAGGGTAGTTTTGAAAACGAGTTTCCAAATATCGACCAAGCCAGCCCGTTGTCATTTGTTGGGTAGAATCTGCACCTGTAAACCAAATATCACTTGCCCTAAAATGCGAAAAATTAGGCTGTGGATATGATGCTCCTTGTATCAAACTCAACTTGCCATCATTATACAATTTTTGCATTCCTGTCATTGAAGGGTGCAAACCTGTTGCTTGATTATTGGTAAGTTTGAGAACTTTGGCTTCGGGAATGGCAATATTTGACCGCAAACTCATATAATTTGTGAGTTGGTCGAGTGGAATAACCGTATTTAGCCCATCATTTCCTCCATTGAGTTGAATAATTACCAATGCCCTGTCGGTTTGTCCCGCCACTTTGAGCAAAGCATTGAGAAAAGGCGAATTTCCTGTAAATGCCTTTGCAGAAAAACCATCTACCAGAACTGGTAAAATAAAAGCACCTGCTATATTTTCTAAAAAGTTACGACGTTTCATAAATAGTTGTAAGTTTTAAATTGTGAATTTAAAGTTAATTACTTGATAAAAACATGAGTAACATTTTTTGAAAACATTACCTCGAAAAACTTACAACTCCCTACATCATTTGATATTCCGCCATTCTCAACATAAAAATCATTAATAAATCTAACCTTCCTTTTACTGCATTCTTTTTCATAGTATTAGTAGGATTATTCGCAAAATCTATCCATATATTATACCATTCATAGCGAGGAACTCCTGCCATTAAAACGGTATCTATCAAAAAATCTTTCTGTTTTTGCACAATATCTGTTGCAAAAAGGTTTGCAGTTAATTCGTCTAATAATTTTACAGGGTCAGACGGCGTTGTCATACTTTGTGCAAACGTAACCGTATCAATTTGTGCCCTTGTATTTCCTGTTTTAATACCTTGATAAATTAGTACATCTGTTACGTAACTTCTGAAAGCTAAGGTTGTGGAATTAATCCAAATTTCATAAAAACCAGTGTCATAATACGGTTTCCAGCCAAAAACAGTGGGTTGGTCAAAAACAGCTTGCTGCAAAACACTTGAAAGATTATTTATAAAAGTTGTATAGTCATAAAAACCTGCTAAATCTTTGGTGCTATCAGGTGGAAGTTGGTTGAAAAAACGGAATGTACCTATGATTAAATCTAACGGAGATTTGATAATACAAGCCCTAATACTGTTATCAAAAAAATGTTCAGATTGCAATAAAGTTGAAATTACAGGAAGAATATTGTAATTATTTTGTCTAAAAATGGCTGCCAAAGGCTCAATAAATTCGTTTTCTATTTGTGGTGTAATGTCAAAATTGACAAAAAACCGATAAAACTTACGTACAATAAAACGTGCGGTTTCGGGTTGTTTCAAAATCATATCGACTAAATCATTAAGTTCTAAATCTCCTGACGTTGCTCCTGTTTTACCTTGAATAACTGTATTTTGATAAAAATTTGAAAATTGTTTGTTTGTGCTATCGTGTTTTGTTGCTGTGAAATTACTGCCAACAGCTGCATTTTTTTCATCTCTATACCCAAAATCTTTCCAACCTGTTAGCACTTTTGCTGCTGCTTTTACGTCATCTTCGTTATAATTGCCTCTGCCAATGGTAAAAAGTTCCATCAATTCACGAGCATAATTTTCGTTAGGTTTGCCAACTTCATTGCTATCTCCGTTCAAATATTGCAACATTGCAGGACATTTTGTAATCTCAATAACCATTGTTTTGAAATTTCCCAACGCATTTTTTCTTAATATTGCGTAATAATCATACATATAACGTGTATCATTAACAGTATTGAAAGCTACAACAAAATGATTTTGCCAAAATAAGACCATTTTTTCAATAAGTGTTGCTTGTTGATTGGCAGCAACGCCACAAAACCACTGCTTAAAAGCATTTTGTAATTTGCCTTGATTAACTTGGTCAAAAGATTGGTCGTGAAAAGTTTTGCCTGTATCTGGATTTAAAGGAGGTGCAGGTATTGATGGAATTTGCAACAGTATTTTTGTTGCAGCATCTGCACTAATGCCCGAAAATTGCTTAATCTGCGTTGGCAAAACGCCAAAAGTAGCTCGACGAAGCAAATGTGTTGCTTGTTGTGTGCTTAACGGTTTTGAAAATTGCGAAATTAGAGGCATAAAAATATGATTTGTAAATAGATAGGGAATTTAGGAAAAGGTTTAATGATAACAAAAAAATAATGAACTAAATTTTTAGATAATAAAGATGATAAATATCTGTAGCATAGACTTTAGTCTGTGCTTTTAATACTTTGATAATCAAAAAAGACTTCTTGGAAAAGTCTTTTTTGATATTAAAAACAAGTCTAATGTAAACGGTAAAATATAGTTTATCTACATTTTTACCATAACCTAAGTTTTATTTTGCAAGAAATTTTACACTACCATAGCTAATATCAACTTTGACTTTTCCACTACCGTTACTTATGCCATTCACATTGCCTTCATAATAATCATTGTTGCTTTGTTCTCTTTGGATTCTAAAATTGGTATTACTTAAAGAACTTTTAAAGCTGCCATAACGGGTATCTACTTTAAAATCAAATGCGGTTTTTGATTCAAAACCTAATTTTACGGAGTTATAACTTCCATCTATTTCTACACTTTCAAATCCATCTGCGACTTTATCAACTTCAAAACCACTTGCATAACGTACTTCCATGATTAGCTTTTTACGAACTTCACCTACTTCACAGCCTGAATAACTAATTTTTCCAGTCAATTCATCAACAGTTTGCACAGAAAAATTACCATATCTTGTTGTTGTTGCAATTCTTTTGGCTTTATTGATTTTAAAACTGCCATAGCTATTTTCCAAGTCAATTTCTCCAACTTCGTCTATTTTTCCTGAACTGTATTTGAAAACGATATTTCCCTTTTCAACCATTTCTATTTCTCCTTTTCCATAGGCAACTTCTATATTTTTACGAACTCCTTTGAGTTTATTGGCTTTAAGATTGCCGTATTTCACCTCTAAATCTAATGCACCATCAAAATTATCTAAAAATACTGCACCATATTTATTTTCTAATGCTAAGGCATTTTCTATTGGCATTGATATGGTATAATTTATTTCAAAGCCTTTTTCATCATTACCAAACCAAGAATCCCAATCCCAATTTCCCCACCATGATTTTTTGTCTTCGTTAATTTCCGTTTCATAGCTAATAATATTAGCAGTCTTTGCGTATTTAATTTCAATACGGTCTAAGATTTCTTGTGCTTTTTCTTTGTCTTTTCCAAAAGCCTTAATCACAATATCAACTGTAATTTCGTTTTTTGTCCACGTATTTATATGAACTTTGCCATATCTGTTTTTTATGTCTAATTTGGTATCTTTATCAGTAGTATATTTTTCGGAAATTGTTTTTGTAACTTCCTCTTTTTTGTCATTTGCTATTGCATTTTGGTAGCATAATACTAAAAAAGCTACCCAAATAATGATTGTTATCCGTTTCATGTCTTTAAAATTTAAAAGTTTTAAGGTTATTTATATCAAAGACACAGCAAAAATGGTGAAGGTTGCAGAAAAGTAAAATTTTATTTACACAATTTTAATGTAAGTTATGTTACAAACTACGCAACTTTTTTGTCATTCTAAGCAAAACAAAGAATCTGATATAATACACCAGATTCTTTGTTTTGCTTAAAATGGCAGAATATGCACATAAATTCTCTTAGTGCTTATTTAAAATCACTCACTTTTAGTATTTTCTCGTCATCTATCATAGCTTTGCCACCTTCTTCACCCAAATAGGCTTTTATGAACTTAACTTCATTTTCATTACTTGGCAACACATAAAATATGGTACTTCCACCTGCATAGTAACCTGAGCAAGCTGAAAGTGCTTGGGTAGGAATTTGTAAAGATGCATAATCTTTTGGGTCTGTGATTTGTAATATACCTGGAACTACCCCTTCAATGGAAAATTTCTTGTCATTAAACACCAAATCAACAAAACATCTTGGGTCTTTATTTTCATATTCCTGTGGTGCAATTTTCCATGAAAACTGTGGCTTTAAACCAAAATTTGTTGCATTTGTGCCTGTATTTTCACCATTTGCATTGCTTGTATTTGCTGATGCGTTGCAATCTGCAAGTTTTGTATAAGTATCTCTTTCCATTTTTAGGGTATTGCCTGAAAGCACCCATTTTTCAGCTGTTTTTTGTACATCACCTTCAATAGTTAAACTGACTTCAACTGCAAGGTTTTCTCCATCTTTTGTACCTGTAAAATCTGACTCAAAAGAAGAATAATAATTATTTGCTTTATCTTCAATAGTGCCACCATAACGACCAGAAACTTTATTTCCAGCAACTGTAAGTTCTAAGGTATTGTTATTGACTGCATCTTTGAAAGCAAAACAATATTTGCCATCTGCAAAATTTTGGGCTTCGTCTTTCTTTTTGCAAGAGAAAATAACGAATAGCAAGCATAAATAAGTAATTGTTTTTAGAGTTGTCATAAGATATTTGGGTTTAAGATTGTTTAAAATTCAAAAAAAAGTTTTTCGGTCATGTCCATACGATTATAATAGGCTTGCAAAGTATTTTTTAATAAAGCCGTTACAGTCATCAGTCCAACACCACCTGGTACTGGCGTAATATAACTGCATTTTGGCGAAACTTCATCAAACTTTACATCACCTTTAATACTAAAGCCACTTTTTTTAGTCGCATCATTAACCCTTGTTATGCCAACGTCAATCACAACTGCACCTTCTTTAACCATATCTGCACCTACAAATTCAGGTCTTCCTAAGGCAACAATCAAAATATCGGCACGCAAAGCCTCTGCTTTCAAATCTTTGGTTTTGCTATGGGTCATCACAACAGTACAATTTCCAGGGTAAGCATTTCTGCCCATAAGAATAGTCATTGGAAATCCAACAATATTACTACGCCCAATAACAACGCAATGCTTGCCCGAAGTTTCTATTTTATACCTCTCCAATAACATAAGAATTCCGTAAGGAGTTGCAGGAATAAAACTTGGTAAATTTAGTACCATTTTACCAACATTTGTTGGGTGAAAACCATCAACATCTTTCTCTGGATTCACAGCCAATAAAATTTTATTTGCATCTATGTGTTTTGGCAAAGGCAGTTGCACAATAAAACCGTCAATCGTATCATCAGAATTAAGGTCATCAATGACTCTTAATAGTTCCATCTCCGATATATTTTCTGGAAAACGCAGCAAAGAAGAGGCAAAACCTACTTTTTCGCAACTTTTTACTTTGCTTGCAACATAAGTTTCGCTTGCCCCATCACCACCAACAAGAACTGCTGCTAAATGTGGTGCTCTTTTGCCACTTGACTTTAAGGCTTCAACTTCTAATAAAATTTCCTCTTGAATCTGTGCTGAAATGAATTTACCGTCTATAAGTTGCATAATTGAATGTGGAATTTAGTGCCTAAGTTTTGCATGAATTTCTAATGGTGCAAAGGTATAAGATTTGTTATGATTTCAAATAAAGTGTTATTAAAAATGTGATAATGACATAAATAAGTTGTAATTTTTCATTCTGAATTTGCGAAGAATCTGGCGTTATTACATCACAAAAAATCAATATTTCAGATTCTTCTCAAACTCAGAATGACAAAAAATTTGATGTGGAATACCTATATACAAACAACATTTTGGCAGACATAAATCTGTACAAAAAGCAAAAAACAATTTAGTACATAAAAAGAATGAAAATATGACCAAAGAAATTAATAAGTTATAAAAAACAAGAAATCACAACCAAAATAAAACTAAGTTTTGACTTTATATGATAAGACTAAAAAAAGTTGTTTCTTTGTGAAAATTTACTGAGTCAATAAAATTTATTTGTAAAATGTGGTAGTGTTACAAATGTAATGCTAAAAAACTAACAGTTCTCTAAGAACTGTTAGTTCTTAGTATTACATTTGTAACACCACCTAAGAATATAGACAGTAAAACCAACACATTTAACTGTGTCTAAAAAGTTATCAAAAATAACATAAAAATTTATGAAATACCTAAAAATAATATTGATACTCTTAGCTTTACAATTTTCAGCAACAGCACAAGACAAAATTAAGATTACGCAAAACGACTATGCAAACCAAGAGGTAGCAATGGCAGATAAATTTAGAGAAGATGGAAAAATTTATGTAGTTGTTGCCGTAATTTTAACAGTTTTAAGTGGAATGTTTCTATACCTTTTTATGTTAGATAAGAAACTCACAAACATAGAGAAATTGCTTAATGATAATAAGTAAATACAAAATATTATTTATGATATTAACTTATTGATTATCAAGCTATTAAAACTATTACTTTAAATCATTAGTTTATGAAAATTACACACATTATAGGTATTGTCGTTATTGCTATTGCTATTGGAATTATTGTTTCTTCGGCAGGCAATGCAAGTCAATATGTAAATTTTGGTCAAGCAAAAGAATTATCTGCCAATGGGAATAGTATGAAAGTTCATATTGTTGGCGAATTGACAAAAGATGCCCAAGGTCAGGTTATTGGCGTAGATTATGACCCTTTGAAAGATGCCAATTATCTAAGTTTTTCGGTAGTTGATGACAAAAAAATGGTGCAAAAAGTAATATGCTTTAATCCACCACCTTCTATGAAAGATTTTACAAAGTCTGAAAAAGTTGTATTGATTGGTCGGTATGAAAAAGATAATTTTGTAGCAAGTGAAATTCTCATGAAATGTCCATCAAAATATGAGGAAAAAGAATTAAAGCAATAAATGTTGTTATTAAAGTTAGTGTTAATTAAATTAACACTAACTTTAATAACAACATTTATAGTTTTGTTTGATTATACTTCTTTCAAAAATCTCTGTCATTTTGAGCAAATTATAAAGTTTTACTTATTAAAATAGTAATTGATATTGCAACACAAACATTCCTTTCCTTTCTACTTGCACCAAATCTCGGTTACTATTGCCATCAAAAACAGGTCTATTTTGATAATCTAAAGAAATTTTTGCGTTATGTCCTTTAATAAGCCAATTCATGCCGCAATGCCACATAAGCATATTTTCTTTAAATGCTTGATAATTAGCCACTTGCATACCAAAATAAGGCATGAGTGTGCCTTGACTTTTCAACAAATCATTTTTAAATTTATAACCTGTCTGCCAATAAATCGTACTCCCTGTTCCGTCCATAGCAAAAGCATTGCCTGAACCTGTAAAAGTTGTTTTGCCTGCAATGGTGTTATTTGCTGTGTTTGCAGGATTCATAACACCCAAATTGCGAACATAATTTTTACCAAAATCACTATTCATATAAATTGCATAGAAAGTTAAAGCAGAACCTGTAGCTTTATTGAGTGGTGCATCATAAAAAACGTCAAATGTAAAGTGTTGCATAGCTGTTTGTATGGTATCTTTTGCATTTATTCCTCCAAAATACCACATAGCATTAGGCTGATAAGCAAAACCAACGCCAATATTAAAGACTTTTTTTGTGCCTAAATATGTCCCATTCATATAAGGCGTTGTGTTTGCTTCTTGGTCAAAAAACTGGTAATTAAAATAACCTCTGTAACTAATTTCTGGAACTTTCAGGGTATAAGTTGCCATACTTTCGCCATTTGGTAATTTGGTTGTCAATGGTGGTGGTGTGGAATTTGCGGTTTGTGTTGTAAAAGGTTGTGCAATAGAAACTCTGTAATCAAGTTTACCTAATTTGCCTTTTGCAAAAACGCCAAGTTGTCGCACAAATTGGTCATTAATATCATTCGTAATTTGTTCAAAAATGGGTGCATCAAGGCTCATTGTGCTACCAACCGAAGGCGAAGAAAAACGTGCTAAGGCATTCCAACCCATAAGACCTGCACCAAGTGTTAAATGTTTTTTGATAAAAGCATATTCTCCTGTGGCATCGTGCAAGAAAATATTAACTTTGCGAGCAGTGGAAAATGTAAAGTTGTTTTGTCCAAATTGAGCATAAAAGAAAATTCTATCACTCATTTGACCTAAAAACTGAATACGAGTCCTTCGCAAACCTACATCAAAGGTATTTTCTTGGGAATTTCCAAAAATGGCTGTTCCCGAATTATTTTCATTGTAACGTACCCAAGCTTGATTAAGAAAGGTCATTTTGATATAATTTGAAGCATCCTCGTTCAAAGCAAATTTAATTTCATTATTTTTGAAAGTCGGAAGTGGGTTAGTCGTTTGAGTTGGTATAGAATTTTGTGCTTTTGCAACAAAAGTCGTAGCAACAATTGC
>JAYTNF010000291.1:0-7636 GCA_043748455.1 Cytophagales bacterium | reverse complement strand
GGTTGGGCATTATTTTCCTGAAATGCGTGAATTATTAGGAAAATGTCGTTACCATAATTGCAAACATTTTAACGAGCCAGATTGCGCTGTGCTTAAAGGTGTAAAAAGTGGCGAAATTGCGGTAAGTCGTTATGAAAGTTATTTGAGTATATTATCGGGTGAGGATAATCGGAGGTAAATTTAGAATATTTTGTCATTCTAAGCTTGCGAAGAATCTGGCATTATTACATCAGATTCTTCACAAGCTCAGAATGACAAAATATAAAATTATGAAATGAAAAATAAATTAACTTTTAAGTTATCTTATTTTGTGATAACAATTTTATTGTTTATAACAGAATTGTGTATTGCATTATTTTTACATGACAAAATTATACGCCCTTATATTGGTGATTTTTTGGTGGTTATACTCATTTATTGTTTTTTAAGGTCTTTTTTCAATTTTTCTATTTTAGTCTTAGCCATCACAACTTGGATATTTTCCTGCACTGTTGAGTTTTTACAATACCTCAATATTGTTCATAAAATTGGGCTTCAAAACTCAAAACTTGCTGTAATTATTATTGGAAATTCTTTTGATTGGGCTGATATTTTGGCTTATACTCTTGGAATTATGGTTGCAATTTATGTAGAGAAACAGTTTTTTAAGAAAACTTGATAAATTTTTAAGAAACCGAATGCCTTATTTTATGACCTTGTCAAATTAATGAAACTCTAAAAATTTAGTATCAACTTATTGCAAATCATAAAAAAAATTAGCATTAATTCACACATGATTTCTCAAAGTTATTATATTGCAAAAATTATCTCTAATAATATTCCTAATCAATAATATTATGTCTTCCAAAACTAAACTAATACAACTTATAGAACAAAGTAATGACGAGGAGTTGTTAGAAAAGATATTAAATAATATACAACTATTTCATTATCAAGAACATGCACCAAATTTAATTGATACACTAAAAAAGACGCAGGAAGATATTCAAATTCTCCAAGCCCAAAAAGATAAATTTTTCTCTATTATTTCATACGAATTAGGAAGTCCACTAAATAGCTTAAAAAGTATGGCAGATTTTGTGATGATGGATATTCAAGAAATAGACAACCCAATGGTTGTTGAATCAGTCAAAATGTTGTATGCACAAATTGAAAAACTACAAAATCAAATGAGTAATTTGATAGAATGGGCGAATATGGAAGTAAAAAACTATGTATTTAGTCCACAGATTTTTGCTATTCGTGAAGTTTTGGAAACTGCTATAGAAAGTTATGAAAAAGTAGCTAATCATAAATCAATTATGCTTAATTATCAACCCTCACAAATTATGTTAGTTAAAGGAGACCAAAGGCTGATTCAATTGGTAGTAAATAATTTATTGTCAAATGCTGTAAAGTTTTCACGCAAGGGAGATTCTATTGAGATTGTAACACAAGTCATTGATAATCAAGCATTAATTAGTGTAAAAGATACGGGAATAGGTATGGGACAAGCAAAGATTGATAATATTTTTAATATTGCTCGAAAAGCAACTCAAAAAGGAACAGCTAATGAAAATGGCTACGGGCTGGGATTAATTACTGCAAAATCTATCTTAGAATTACACAAAACAACTTTGCAAATTAAAAGTGAACAAGGTAAAGGAAGCATATTTAGTTTTAGTTTAGAACTAAGTAAATAATAAAAGTTATCAATTTATTTGTAGCATAAATTTTAATTTGTGCTTTGATTCTCTAACAATTTAATATCTAATTTTCTACTATTATGTCAAAAACAATCGTACATAGTCATTATGCACCTGCACCCATTGGGCCTTATAGCCAAGCAACATTGGCAGGTGGAGTTTTATATGTTTCAGGTCAAATAGCCATAGAACCGTCAAGTGGTAAACTTATCACAGAAGATATTTCATCAGAAACTCATCAAGTATTAAAAAATTTGCAGTATATTCTCAATGCAGCCGATATGGATATGGGAAATGTAGTAAAATGCACCATTTTTATTCGCAACATGAATGATTTTGTAACAATTAACGGAATTTATGGACAATATTTTGAAACAAATCACCCTGCAAGAGAAACTGTTGAGGTAAGTCGTTTGCCAAAAGATGTAAATGTTGAAATCTCTTGTATTGCAGTAAAATAATTTTATATATTTCCTAAATAATATTTCATATCTATAACTAAGATTTACTATTTTTTGCTACCTTTGCAAAAACATAGTAAAACTTAGCAATATGCTGGAGAAATTAGAAGACATCAAAAAACGGTATGATGAAGTTGCCGATTTAATTGTGCAACCTGAGCAAATGGTTGATATGAAAGTTTATGCAAAACTAAACAAGGAATATAAAGAACTTGGCAAAATAGTAGAGCAATATTTTTTATATCGCAATTTACTTAATAATATACAAGGCGTAAAAGAAATATTGCAGACAGAAAAAGACCCTGATTTTCGTGTCATGGCTAAATTAGAGAAAGACGAGTTGGAGCCCCAAGTAGCAATTTTGGAGGAAAAAATCAAAGAAATGCTCATTCCAAAAGACCCTAATGACAGCAAAGATATTATTTTGGAAATTCGTGGTGGTGCTGGTGGCGATGAATCATCTATTTTTGCAGGAGATTTATTCCGCATGTATCAAAGATTTGCAGAGAAAAAGAAATGGAAAATGGAAACTATTGACTTCACTGACGGAGTTTCTGGTGGTTACAAGGAGATTATTGTGTCTGTAAGTGGCGAAGATGTGTATGGCATGATGAAATACGAGGCTGGTGTTCACCGAGTTCAGCGTGTGCCTGAAACCGAAACACAGGGCAGAGTTCACACATCGGCAGCTACTGTTGCAGTGTTGCCCGAAGCAGATGATGTTGAAGTAAATGTAAATTTGAATGATATTAGAAAAGATACATTTTGTTCATCAGGACCTGGTGGGCAATCAGTAAATACAACGTATTCTGCTGTTCGTCTAACGCATATTCCTTCTGGAATTGTGGTGCAATGTCAAGATGAAAAATCGCAAATTAAAAACTTTGATAAGGCATTAAAGGTATTGAAGGCAAGAATTTATGAAATAGAATTAGCAAAACATAATGATGCTATTTCTGCACAACGTAGAACTATGGTTGGTGGTGGCGACAGGTCGGACAAAATTCGTACCTACAATTATCCGCAAAGTAGGGTAACAGACCACCGAGTTAATTATACAATTTATAATTTGTCGGCTGTAATGGACGGACAGATTGAGGATTTTATTAGTGAACTTCGTTTGGCAGATAATGCAGAAAGATTAGTTTCTGCTTAATTTTATTGATTTTACTGCTAATTACTTGGTAATCAAGTAATTAATCTAAGTTAGGTAAGTAGTGCGTAGCTCCAGCTACGCACACTTTTGTTATTAAGACTAACTTTTTTATAATAAAAGTGCTAATTTTTATAGCTATTTTGTTGGAAAATATATGTTTTGTAGTATAAAAACTACTTATTTCTCAAACTCAACTTCCAATTTCTTACGCACAAAGGAAGGCACAATATCTAAAAATACGGACTTTCCTGCATCATTAGGCATATAAACTAACATCTTTAAAGGTTCATCTTGCAATTTTTTTGTAAGATGTGTTTCTACTGATGTTTCTTGTTCGTTTCCATCTTTGTCCCTAAATGAGAAATATAATTTCATTATCGAATGTTTAGCTTTTGACGTACTTAGAGTTTCTGAACGTAAAAATTTTCCTAAAGCAATCTCACCATTTTCTAAAACAGTTAGATTTTGATACAATTTTTTTATACCCGAAAAGAACGGAAAACCTATACAAGGAATAGCACTCATAAACACAATGTGGAAAATAATCATGCCCATAGACAAATCCTCTGCTGTTGAAATTGCAGGAGCTTCAGCTAAATATTTTACCTTGACTTTCTCTTTAATGGTATCAGAAATTGCATTAGCAAGAATTACTTCATAAGATTTACCATTTACTTGATAGAGAATGGTATGATTATAAAGTGGATTGCTTTTAGTGCTTTGTTTTTTTACTTTTGTATCAGTGCCTTCTGTATAAGAAGGCGAATGATATAAAGCCATTTCTTCTTCTATAATAACGGTTTTGATAACCATTATTGCCAAAGGCAGGCTAATCATTAACCAAATTAGCCCAATCAATATAGAAGTATCAAAACAAAAAAATTTAATTTTTTCAAACATTGAAAAATAACGTCTTTTCATAAAATTTTATTCGTAATAATTCAATGTTTTGTGTCCGCCTTCACGCAAATAGGTATCACGTTTAAACAATTTAATATCAGATTCCATCATTTCTGCCACCAACATTGGCAAATCATATTTTGGTTTCCAGCCTAATTTGGTTTGCGATTTTGTAGGGTCGCCAATCAATAAATCTACCTCAGTTGGTCTAAAATAGCGAGGGTCAATAGCAAATATTTCTGTACCTTCTGCTAATTGATATTCTGGGTTATGACATTTTTTGATATAACCTTTCTCATTAATTCCCTCACCTTTAAATCCAATTTCAAAGCCAACCTCATTAAATGCCATGCGGATAAATTCTCGCACACTTGTTGTTACACCTGTTGCAATTACATAGTCATCGGGTTTGTCTTGTTGCAAAATCAACCACATTGCCTCTACATAATCTTTTGCGTGTCCCCAATCACGTTGTGCATCAATATTTCCCATAAAAAGTTTGTCTTGCAAACCTAATGCAATGCGTGCAACACCTCTTGTAATTTTACGAGTAACAAAAGTTTCGCCTCGCAACGGACTTTCATGGTTAAACAAAATACCATTTGTAGCAAACATATTATAGGCTTCACGATAATTAACGGTTATCCAATAGCCATAGATTTTAGCCACTGCATACGGAGAACGAGGGTAAAAAGGAGTTCTTTCAGATTGCGGAATTTCTTGCACCAAACCATATAACTCGGAAGTTGAGGCTTGATAAATGCGTGTTTTTTCCGTTAAACCTAATATTCTTACTGCCTCTAAAATTCGCAAAGTGCCTAATCCATCAACATTTGCCACATATTCGGGCATATCAAAACTTACTCTTACATGCGACATTGCACCGAGATTATAAATTTCATCGGGCTGAATTTCTTGGATAATTCTAATAAGATTAGTTGCATCTGTTAAATCTCCATAATGTAACTTAAATTTATAATTTGTTGTGTGTGGGTCTTGGTATAAATGGTCAATTCTATCTGTATTAAACAAAGAACTTCTGCGTTTAATGCCATGAACCTCATAGCCTTTTGATAGCAAAAGCTCCGATAAATATGCACCATCTTGTCCTGTTACGCCTGTAATTAATGCCTTTTTCATGAATGTTGATTTTAAAATTCAAAAATAAGTGAAAAAATGCTACAAACAAAATTACTTAATAGCAATTAATTTCTAAGAATTATAAAATTTATAGCTAATTTTGTAAATGAGTTTTTAGTTTTTAGTTTTTAGTCGTTAGTCGTTAGTTGAAAAACTAGACACTAAAAATTAAACACTAAACACTCAAAACTAAACACTCAAAACTAAGCACTAAATGACCTTAACAGAAATATTTAATGACTTTAATGACTTGAAAATCATCATTGTAGGCGATGTCATGATAGATTCATATATTTGGGGAAATGTCGATAGAATTTCGCCTGAAGCACCAGTTCCTATTGTCAATATTCGCAAACAAGAACGTAGGCTTGGCGGTGCTGCCAATGTTGCTCTAAATGTGCAAGCATTGGGTGCAACACCAATTTTGTGTTCTGTTATTGGTGATGATGAGGAAGCAAATAGTCTTGAAAAACTTTTGCAACAACAAAACATGAGTACCGAAGGAATTTTACGTGCCGATAAACGTATTACAACTATTAAACATCGAATTTTGGCAGGTTCTCAACATATTTTAAGAGTAGATATTGAAACTGATGAGGCTATTCATAAAAACGAATCGGATTTATTGGTGCAACGTATCAAAAAATTAGCAAAAACAGCCCATGCTATTATTTTTGAAGACTATGATAAGGGAGTTTTGACCGCAGATAATATTAGCGAAATTATAGAATTTGCTAACAAAAACAACATTCCAACAATTGTTGACCCTAAAAAACGTAACTTTTGGCATTATAAACACACAACTTTATTCAAACCAAATTTGAAAGAATTGAAAGAAGGTTTGAAAATAGAAATCAATCTGAACACAAATTTGAATACAAATTTAGCAGACACAGTAGCCAAATTTCGCCATGAAATGCAAATCAATACAGCTTTAATTACTTTGTCAGAACATGGCGTTTTTGTGGCTAATGATGTAGAAAATCATAGAATTGCAGCACATAAACGAGAAATTGCCGATGTTTCGGGTGCTGGTGATACTGTTGTAAGCATTGCAGCTTTATGTACTGCATTAGAATTAAGTTTGGAACAAACAGCTGCATTAGCAAATTTGGGTGGTGGTTTGGTTTGCGAGCAACTTGGAGTTGTGCCAATAGGCAAACAAAAATTATTAGCAGAGGCTATAAGATTGGGAATATAAAATTTAGAATATTTTAGTTACCCAACATTTTTTGTAAAAAATTTAGTAAATTGCATGATGAAATTCACAAATTTTAAAAAAATTATGCACAGACTAAAATCTATGTTACACTATAATTATGGAAAAGCTACAATATAATTTTTCGTCTATTAAATTTTCGGAACTTATAGAAATAGTTCCACTAAAAAAAGAATTAAATCATTCAAAATTTACCACATGGTTTGAAAGTAATTATGAAGTAAATGAGGAAGAAACTGTTTTTTTGCAGAAATTAATTGATAAAAACTACCTTTATTTACCATCTTATTCAGAAGAAGATTTGAAAATGAAATTCATCTCCTATATTTTGGGTAAGGTGGAATTTATGCATGGTCATGTAAATGATTTTTATCATGCAAGTTTAAGAGCAGAAGTAAATGGCGTAATTCTCAATGGATTTGCAGATTATATGGTTGCAAAAGGTATAAAAGAACCTCGTAAACCTTATTTTCTCATACAAGAATTTAAGCCAACCCAAGCAGATAAAGATGTAGAAGACCAACTTTTAGCAGAACTTTTGGCTGCAACTGCCCTAAACCAAGTCAATATTATGCGTGGTGCCTACATTATTGGGCGAAATTGGTTTTTTTGTATCTTAGAAAAAGAGGCAAGTGGTAATTATTTTTTTTATGTTTCAAAGCAATTTGATTGTTTGGAAATTGATACCTTAAAATTAATTTATAAACATTTACAAATCGTAAAATTGTTATATTGCAAAGATTAACTAAAATTATAATATAAAATTATAAATTTGTCATTCTGAGCTTGCGAAGAATCTGAACTATTGATTTTACGACAATAATCCAGATTCTTCGCAAGATCAGAATGACAAATCAAATTTGAGATTTTAATATATAACCACAATATAAATTTACAATAATAAAATAATATGGACGCAACAAGCACAAAATTTCTTTACGATTATCTTAATAATGCAGCCCCAACAGGTTTTGAATCTTCTGGGCAGCAAATTTGGTTAGATTACCTCAAAACCTATACAAATTCTTGGTTTACAGATGCTTATGGTACTGCGGTGGCTGTAATTAATCCCGAC
>JAYTNF010000290.1:0-4361 GCA_043748455.1 Cytophagales bacterium | reverse complement strand
CCTTAATATTTATAAATTTGTTGAAATTGGCGGTGACAATCTTTAGAGTACACCTCCCGCAATAAAAATTCTGTTTACCAGTAGATTTTATACCGTTTTCTTTATATTTGCACTATCGCAATGAGGGCAAATGACTTTTGTTAGAACTTTAGACATTCTATAAAGTTATGTCTTTATTGCGTTTTTTCAATGAATTAACCAATTATTACAGCATACATTCTATAACACTACCGATTATTTGTAGTTTAAACTAATTGAAAACCTAAAACTATTAATTTTTTGTCTGTTTTTTATCAAATCAGCATCATAATCTGGGGAACTACCGATTTGAATAAGTATAATATTTTTTGCAATTATTTCCTTAATATTCCTAAAACACGACTGTGTTCTATTAGCCAATTATTTTTTACTTTGCGAATTTCGCAACTGTCTTTTACTTGTAAACCTACATTTTGTTGCACCCAAATAATTTTATTTTCTGTAACTTTTGAAATGATAGCAATATGCCCAAAAGCATTGAATAAGTGTTTATTAAAAATAATAATGTCGTTTATTTGTGGTTTTGTAGTGCTTGGATTGCGGTATTGGTATAAATCACGTTTTTTATTGTAAGTACCATCTTTCAGTTTTTTATCAAAAAAATCTATCGCATTTCCATAACTATCAGGCATTTGGTGATTTAGAATTGTGTAATAATATCGTTTTATAAATTCCACACATTGCCATTTTAGTCCTAAATTATAGCCATTTTTTGCAAGATTTCTGCCTTTACAAGTAGCATCATCATTATAATAAACTGCAACACCATTAAATTCGCCTATTTTGTCGCCACATTTATAGGATTTTAGCAACGATATATGGTTTTCTTGATAATAAAATAATAAGGCAAAAAGCCCTAGAAATAAAATTAATATGATAATGACTATCGATGAGGATTTTGCTTTCAATGGAATATAAATAGATTATGAATTACAGATAAGTTAATTTAATATCTGGAAAATATTTGATTATTACAAAGATTTATCTATTTTTAGAATAGTAAAATTATATTGATAAAAAATGAAAAACAAACAAAATGAAACTTTGCTTTTCCGAATGGTGCATTATTCTAATATTGCTTGCTTGTTAGAACAAGGAATTTATTGTGCATCACACGAAATTAAATGTAAAAATTGGTTGTGGTAAAAAATGTATTATTAGCTAAGTTATTGATTATCAATAACTTAATGGAACACTGATGACACGGATTACGCTGATATTCACAGATTTATGTAATTTGTTTAAAAATATCCGTAGTATCCGACTCATCTGTGTTATCTGTGTGCTATAAATCATTGATTTTTAACTATTTAGGTTATCATACATTTTTTACCACTACCGAAAAAGCAAGCCGAATTTTTGGTTTATCAATACTTTCCTATACTTTTGACTGATGGTTTTGTGGTTGCAAATGATAAAATTAGAGATTTTATTGTTCAAGAATTAGCCAAACAAAGTTTAAATATTCCTGTTTACGTAGTACCTAAAATGTTTTTTTAATGCAAATTATCAAAGGAGATATATTAAAAAGTAAATCACAAGCCTTAATAAATACTGTGAATACGGTAGGAGTTATGGGTAAGGGAATTGCCTTGCTATTTAAAGAACAGTTTGAGGAAAATTTTAAATTATATCAAATTGCTTGTAAAAAAGGCGAAGTTAAGGTCGGAAAAATGTTTATAACCGAAACAAATACTTTATCTAACCCTAAATTTATTATTAATTTTCCCACAAAAGAACATTGGAAAGGAAAATCTACCTACGAATTTATTAGAATAGGGTTAGTAGATTTAGTAGAACAAATACAAAAATTAGGAATTACTGAAATTGCAATTCCTCCTTTGGGCTGTGGAAACGGTGGTTTGGATTGGAAAATTGTCCGACCAATGATAGAAAAAGCAATGGCATCAATACCAAATATAGCTATTGAATTGTATGAACCTACTGATGTGATGCCCGAAAAAAAATCAATTATTGCTAAAAAAGGACTAACTCCTGCAAGAGCAATGATTTTGAAATTATTGGTGCAATATCAATCTTTGGGCTATGCAATAAGTTTATTAGAAATTCAGAAATTAGCGTATTTTTTGCAAGAAGCAGGCGAAGATTTACGTCTAAAATTTCAAGCACATTATTATGGCCCTTATGCAGATAATTTGCGTAAAGTTTTAGAAATTTTAGAAGATGAATACATTTTTTCTGAAAAACGAATTGCAGATAGCAGACCTTTTGAAGTTTTAGAACTTAATCAAGATAAAATTGACGAAGTAGAGGAATACATATTGAAAAATTGCACAGAAAGCCAAAAAATAAATTTACAAAAAGTATCTAAGCAAATTAATGGTTTTGAATCTCCATTTGGTATGGAACTTTTAGCCACCACA
The DNA here is from genome assembly GCA_043748455.1 of Cytophagales bacterium. GTDB lineage: Bacteria > Bacteroidota > Bacteroidia > Cytophagales > Thermoflexibacteraceae > JAAFKA01. Next base: position 1,938 of record JAYTNF010000290.1, on the reverse strand, counting down.
CATTGGGTTGTGTATAAAGAAAATGCACAAAATTTAGAACAAGCACAGAATAAAATCTATCATTGGGCAAAAAATCCTGAACGAAAACAAAGATTATTTGATACCTTTGTTATAAAAACTGCCTTAGAAAGATTAAATGAGCCTTGTTTTTCCTAAAATACTTTCCTAAAATTTACCTTGCAAAGTCAAATAAAAACCTCGTGCATCAGAAGGAATAATACCTGGACCTGGGTAGGCTTCGGCACGTCTTGTAAAATACATTTCGTTCAATAAATTGTTAATGCTGCCTTCAATCGTTAGAAAACTCCACTTTTTGTTAAAAGTGTAACTTGCCGATAAATCCATCACTTTATAAGCAGGAATTACACCTTCAACCGCCGTGGCAGTACGTTTTGCATTAGTGGCATCTGAAAATTGTTCGGCTGTGTAGGCAAATTGTAAGGTTGTTGCAAAGGTTTTGTAACGAAATGTCGAGCCTGTGCGAAACATAATTGGTGGCACCATTTCCACTAATTTGTCTTTTACAGAAGCATCATCTGTGTTCATATAACGAGCATCAACAAAAGCAAAATTGCCAAAAATAGACCATTTATAAGGATTTTCAGTTTGATTATTAACTTTATTTTGTGATTTCTTAGCAATTTTTAACAAATCAAGTTCACCAAATAACTCAATTCCAATATTTCGAGCATCTGCAATATTTCCACGATAACGATAATCATTATATAAAGGAGGTTTATCGGCACGCAAAACTTGCCCAATTCTGCCATTATATTTGAGATAAAAAACTGTTGCTTCAAAAGTAAATACGTTTTCTAATTTGCCTCTAATTCCTAAATCGGCAGTATAACCACTTTCGTCTTGAATGTTTGGGTCGACAAAAAAGTTAGGGTTTGCAATTCGCAAATCTGTGAAATTTATTGCTCGATAATTTTGTGAAACATTGCCATAAATTTCAATTTTCGTATTCATTTTATAGCTTGCACCCAAACCAAAAAGTAAAAAATTACGATTTCTACTCAAATTTTCGTTAATTTTATTATCAACAATGACATTTCCTGCACCGTCAATAACTCTTTGTTTGTAATAACCATTTGAATAAGTTTGAATATTCTCAAACCTCACGCCAGGTGTAAGGCTAAATTTATCAGTCAAATTAATGATATTTTCGGCAAAAAAAGCATAATTTTGATTAGGAAAACTGTAATTTGAGTTTTCTAAATTATTTGGGTTAAGATATTGAAAATCAGCACTTTGTCCTGTAATTCCGTTATTTGCATCTCCTTGTTTTGCAGTCGTTGTGCCATTATAAAGTCGCATTCCTACCAATAAAGTTTGGTGCTGATTACCAATATTATAACGGTGCAAAAGTCTTGTTTCATTGCCAAAATTCTTAAATTCTCCATCAATCATTGTACGATTTGCACCAAAATCTGCTACATTAATTCTTTCTAAATTTCCTAATGACTGCCTACGTGCCAACAAGCCAAAATTGCGAATATTTAACTGGGTTTTATGCGAAAAATTATAAGTAAAATTGACTGCCAACAAATTCCAATCTACTTTAAACCAATTTCTTGCCCGAATAGATTGTTGCGGATTTTCCTGAAAAAGTTTGTCTGTAAGTCCGCCAGCTTGCTGTGCCAAATACGCTAATTTTGTAATATCTACGTTTACAGAAAGTTTTTTACTAATTTGATACGTTGCAGAGGCATAAATATTGTGATAATCAAATTGAGAATTTGGTCTAAAACCATCACCTCTTTTGTATTGGTAATAAGCATAATAATTAAGTTTTCCTTTGGCAACAGTTCCAGAAATGCTATTGAATGAGCCAAGAAATCCCCAAGAACCTGCACTTTGTCGGCTTGTAAGCTCAATTTTCTTATCTTTTGCACCTTTTTTGAACCGAAAATTCAACATTCCGCCAAATTGTGT
>JAYTNF010000289.1:0-9878 GCA_043748455.1 Cytophagales bacterium | reverse complement strand
CCAACCAAATGCTTGTATCTTTCGTCATCAGGATGCACACAAACCGCAGTATCTCCCATAATGGTTTCAGGTCTTACGGTGGCAATGGTGATAAATTCGTTTTCTGTATTTGCAATTCGGTACTTTACATAATACATTTTAGACTGTGTTTCTCTGTGAATAACCTCGTCATCAGCCAAAGCAGTTTTGCCTTGCGGGTCCCAGTTTACCATTCTCACGCCTCTATATATGTAGCCTTTTTTGTGCAAATCGACAAAAACCTTGATAACTTGTGCCGACATTGGCTCGTCCATCGTAAATTTTGTTCTGTCCCAATCACAAGAAGCACCTAATTTTTTGAGTTGTTCGAGGATAATTCCACCATATTTATCTTTCCACTCAAAGGCATATTTCAAAAATTCTTGTCTTGATAAATCTTTTTTCTTAATGCCTTTATCTGCCAACATTTTCACCACTTTTGCTTCTGTTGCAATGCTTGCGTGGTCAGTTCCTGGCACCCAACACGCATTTTTGCCTTGCATACGTGCTTTTCGTATCAAAACATCTTGAATGGTATTGTTCAACATATGTCCCATATGTAGCACACCTGTTACGTTTGGCGGAGGAATTACAATGGTGTAAGGTTCTCTGTTATCAGGTTTTGAGGCGAAAAACTTGTTTTCAAGCCAATACGCATACCATTTGTCTTCGGTGGTTGCGGGGTTGTAGGTTTTTGGGATTTCCATTCTTGTAATTTCTTTGTTTAATGTTGCAAGGTAAAAGATTTAATGAAAAATTGCAACATATAGCTTTGTTTCTGTGTGTAACAAATTTTAAAGATTAACTTCACGCTATTATCAAATAGAAATAAGCATTTCAAATAAAATAACTCAAAAATTATGTTTTCTCAATTATCAAAATATTCTGTACTTTGTCTTATATTATTATTAGGGTTATTACTTGTGTTTTATTTAACTAATTTCTCTATTAATTCTCTTTTTTTTTCTTTTCTACCATTTAGTATTTTCATACTTGCTTGGGTTTATTCCCAATATAAACTACCAATTACAGATGGTGTAAGAGGATATTTTAGGATAATAGTTTTTTTATTTTGTTGCCTATTCAGTGTTAAAAACGTAATAATGCTTTGGTATTATTGGGAAAGTTTAGATACTAAATTAATGGTTATAACAATTATAGGTTGTTTACCATTAGCTATTTTAATTGTGGGAATTGTTATTAATTTAGTTGGTGGTTTATGGTTAAAAGCACAGATACGGAAAAAGGAAAAGGAATTTAGGAAAAGTTTTCGTATTCCACAAGATAGTCGTCGTGAAGGTGATAAAAAAGATTGATTTATTTCTCTTGAATTAGCTCAACAAATTATTACATCTTTCAAGTAATGCTCTAAACTTTCTGGTGGAAATAGCTCCAAACACTCTGCTATTCCAGATTTTTCGTACTCATGAAACACCAAACCTAAAATTGGAATTAGCAAATACCTCCTATTAGCAAATTGACAATATTGTAAATCCTTGTCTATATGCTCAAATATTTTCACTAATTTTATTATACTTAAAGTATGAATTTCAATATTTTCACACACAAATTTTAGATTACAAGAAGCGGCAAAATCACTATCTGTTTCATAGGGAGTTTCAAATAGAAAAGTAATTCCATTTAGTTTATTCTCTACACTATACTCCAAAGTCATATTCATTTCCTCATAATACTCTCGTAAATAATAACGGTGTCCTTCGGCATCAAGAGGCTTTATTGTAGGTAATTTTTGTCTTATTGTTGCATAGTCATCTCCAAACCTCAAAGTGTTAAAACCTTGATAAGGAAAGAGTTGTATAATTATAGGCTTATAGTTTTTTGGGATTTCCATTCTTGTAATTTCTTTGTTTACTATTGCAAGGTAAAAGATTTAGTAGGATTTTGCAAAAGTTTTTGATACTAACAATAAAGCCTTGCAAATTACTTGCAAGGCTTTATGCTTTTTATATTAGTTTTTTATCGGTAAAAATAATTTTAGTATTATTAAAATGTAATCAATATTGGTTATAACAAATATTGATTACATTGCATTAATTTGCTGGCACAGTTTCGGCAGGCACATCACTACTTTCTTTTTTACCCGATTTCATAAAATTGAATAGCAATGTAAATCTAAAAGTATCTGCCAATGGGTGATTTGTACCTTGTGGCAACATATAAGCAAAGTCTAAACCAAACATTTGGTAACGAATACCACCACCAAGCGTAAAATAATTACGATTTCCTTTGGTTGCATCTTCATAAAAATAACCTGTACGAATTGCCAATAACTTGTTATACCAATATTCTAAACCGACAGAAATTTGAAATTCACGCAATTTTTCGCTAATTCCACCTGGTGCATCGTATGTTGATTTGACAATAGCACCTATTAAAGATTGGTTTGGGTCACGTACTAATGAATCTTGCCCTAATGAATTTTTTAAGTAAAGCGGCGTTGGCACTAATAATTTATTGGCATCAATAGCTAAAGTCAAACGGTTATATTCATCAAAGTCTCCTGTTATGGCAGTGCCAATACGCAAATTTGAAGGAATAAAATCTTGCTCTTTTACATTTGTATAAGTAATTCTGGGTCCAATATTAGAAATATTTACACCCCAAGCCCAAGTTGTATTTAAACCTCCTATCATAATATTAGGTTTTGAATAAAACATAGAAATATCAACAGCCGCCGAACTTGCAGGAGTTGCTGTATTAATTCCTTGTACGTTTTGACTTACCAAAGCAGATTGAAAAAAACGTCCTGTTACACCCATACTAAATCGTTTTGATAATTGACGGGCATAAGATATGTCAAGAGCAAATTCTCTTGGATTTTGGTCACCTAATGATGCTCCAGCTCCATTGGTAAGTTGTAAAGTTCCTAAATTAAAATAGCGAATAGAAGCAGCAATTACATCTTGCTTGCGAAGTCTGTAATAACCTGAAATATATGACAAAGACATATCTGGAACAATGTTTCGCAACCAAGGACTATAAGATAATGAAGCACCATAATCTTTGTCGATAAAAGCTATTTTTGACGGATTCCAATGAACGGAATTTGCGTCAGGCGAAGTTGCAACACCTGCATCTCCCATACCTGCAGCACGTGATTCAGGCGGCACAACCAAAAATGGAACTGTGGTGGTAATAATATTTCCTCGCTGCCCACTTGTACCAAGTTGTGCAAAAACTGTATGAGAAAATGAAAATAATAAGCCTGACAAGGCTATAAATAAATGACCTTTTTTTGAAAACATTGTAAAAATAGGTTAGAATTGAATTACACAAATTAGTTGGAGAAGTGTAATAATGTTACATGAAGTACAAATTAATATAAAAATAAGACAATTTAGTACAGTTTCTTCATGCAATATAATAGGTATTTGGGTAAGTTTTGGTTTGCATGACAAAGGTGCAAATAAAAATATGAAAATGCAAAATCGGAATACAAAATATCTGAAAACCTGTTTAAATTAAATTTTTTTATTTACTTTGTAAGCTACAATATGAAAGACATTTTTGTAAATTTATTCTTCTGTACTGTTAGGCACTATGTATTGGTAGAAAATTTTAATATTTCATACATCATATTTCATATTTATTTTAAATCAATATTTTTATGGCAATTAGAATTGGTAGATGGGATTGTAATACTTGTGGGCATAATGGCAATATGGGTAATGTCTTAAATTGTGAGCAATGCAATATTCCGAGAGATAAAAATGTAGAGTTTTATTTGCCTGATGATGCCGAAATTGTAACAGATGCCAAAATTATTAAAGCTGCTAATGCAGGTGCAGATTGGAATTGTTCACATTGTGGGGCTGCAAATAAGGCTACAAGTGATAGCTGTCATAGTTGCGGCAATGCCAAAGATAGTGATGATAAGAGTTTAGAAGAAAAAGAATATGACTTGACAAATACGCCAAAAACCTCAGAAGATGTGAGCAAAAAGCGTAGAAAACCTCAAAATGGGAATGAAAATATAGCAAATTACTCTCAAAACATCACAAATAACCCTAAAAACACCAATAGAAATATTTTTATTGGTGTTGGCACATTCCTATTTACGGCGGTGATGACGCTAGTTTTATTCATTTATATTCCGCAATATTCTGAAAAAACTCCTTGGACTGCAATATTAAATTTTAGCACTCATGATTATTTACCTGCGGTTGCATTTCATCAACAATTAAATGAGCAATATGAAAACATAACTTATACAGTTGGTGATTTTTATTGGCAGCGAAATATTGACATCGAAAAAGGGGTTGATGTAGCACATGAAGATTGGGAAATTCCTGCGGGTGGTCGCAAAACCAATTCTTTTTCAGCCATTCACCATTATGACGAAGTGCAAGATGGTACAACCACAAAATATCGCAGCAAAAGAGTAGCAAGTGGCACAAGAAGATATAAATGTGGTACAACAAGCAAGGGAAATGGGCATTTTGCGGATAAATATTGCACCGAAACTACTTACACAACAAAAAGTGAATCATACCAAGTTCCACACTATAAAAGTGTGCCTGTTTACAGAACAAAATATCAATATTTAATGCGTGAATGGCATTTTGACCATACAGAAACCTCAGAAGGTGCAGATATAAAACCTTTTTGGAAAAATTATGACAAAACTTACAAAAATGAATTTTGGCGTGAAGCCACAAAAAGAGAACTTTACAAAGTGAAATTTCAAACACAAGACATTAATAGCATGCAAATTAACCAAGAAATGACTTTTGAGAATTGGAAAGAGTTTGCCAATGTAAAACAAGTGCTGACCAAACAACATATTGCAGCTTTTCGTCCAACCTTAGAACATCTGTTGGCAGGCGAAAGGAAATAAGGAATAAATATGAAATTTGATGTATGAAATAAATATTTGCTAATCACTAATTTCATACATCAAATTTCATAACCATTTTACTCTATTTTCGTAATTTTCAATTCCACACGTCTGTTTTTTTCTGAATATTTTGCAGCCACCAAAGGTTTCGCACCTCCGTATGCTTTTGTCGAAATACGGTTTGCAGACACACCAGCACCTGATAAATAATCACGAACCGCATTGACCCTTCGTTGTGAAAGTTCGAGATATTGCAGTTTAATTTCCTCATAATTATCCTCATTAGGTGCAGGGTCACGGTCAGAATGGCCTGAAAGTTCAATTTCTACACTTGTATTTTCAAGCATAAATTTTAGCAACTGGTCAACACCTTGATAATTCACAAATTCATCACTATTCGTTTTAAAATTAATCCCTTTCAATGAAATAGCACTTCCTTTACGGACTTTTTCGCCTTGAATCGTTGCTACTTTTGTGCCATCTGCCTCTGTAACTACCGCAGGTTGCACCACAATTTTTGCTGGAGGTTCAGGTTTTATAGGCTCAACTTTTACGGGTTCAACATCAGGCTCTTCTATATAAGGCTCAACTTTTGCATTCAATAACTCTGGTGGAATTGGTTTAATAATTGGTTTAAGCATTTTTAACTTTGGCTTTTCAGCTTTTGCAATCACAAGAGGTGCAACTTTTTTTGTTATTAAAATCGTACCAACAGGCAGCCTTACAACTTCTGGCTCTTTTATTGGCTCTACAATTTCTATTGGTTTTGGGTCAAGTTTATAAATTCCATCATCAACTGTGCCTATCCAAATCATGTTTTCTTTATCAACAGCTAACTTTGTTGCACTTCGAGATTGAAAGTTTGAATTATTTTTGTCATAAATAACTCGGTCTTCTTCTTCATATTTTGCCAAACCATTGCCCGTAGCCCACAAAATGCCTTTATTATCCAAAATAATATCACTCACAACCGTAAATTCATCTTTTCCCTTAATTTTGTTGATAGTTCCATTGCAATAAATCATAGGTTTTTTACGTTTTTCAACACACACACACACATTTTTATTATTATCTGTGGTTATATCTGTAATTAAAAAGTCCATATTATACATAAAATCCCATTCTTTTCCATCTTTTGTACTTGTTAATCCTTTATCAGTTCCCACCCATTTTGTGTCTTCACTATCAATTCCAATAGAATAAATATGGTTACTTGGCAGTTCATAAACCGTTGTAACATCATACATTGCTTGCTTTCCGTGCTTGTCAATAGTCCAAACTCCGCCTTGTTTTGTTGCTAACCATTTTATATCATGTTTATCTATTGCAATATCACGTATATAATGGTCTTTGTTTTGAAAGTTTGGCAAATCAATTTTTCGCACATAATTTCCTTGTTTATCGAGTTCTATAAGGCTAACTCCATTATGATAACTTGCCAGCCATTTATGATTATGTTTGTCAATCGCAATAGCTGTAATGTATCGCAATAAGGTATCTGTTGTGTGTGGGTTATCAAAAAAACGCCATGCAGATGGCAAAGAATCTCCTGTAAAAGCATACAAACCTGCATTTGTACCTATCCATTTCAGTCCGTCATGGTCAATCGCCAAACTTAATATTTCTCCTAATTCTTGTTTTGGTGGTTGATATTTCGTAAAAATCTGTGCATAACTACTTATATTCCAACAAGTTAGAAAGAATATCAGTAACATAAATTTTAAGAAAAGTATGTTTTTTTTCATGGTTTGAAAAATTTATCAAGTATCATAACACATTAATCTGATAATCAATAAGTTATTAATTTTTTAAAGTTTATATTACTTAATACATATCAAACTTTTCGGCTGTTTTTACGCAATCTGCAAAGATAAAATCTAAAACTCCAAGTAATTTATCTACATTATCTAAACCAAGTAGAAATGGGTGTCTATAAATGTTATTACCTTCCAATTTGCCAATTTGCCAACCAATTCCAATGCTCACAATAGCATAAATTGGAATTTCTGGGTTTTTATTGAGTAACCTCGCCACAATAAGTTGTTTATAAGCATCAACCCAACCTAAATCAAAATCATCATGTTTTGCCTCTACGGTTATTAAAAGAGGTTTTTTGAATACATCTTCGCCTGTAGAATTTTTAGGAGCAACTACATAATCAGGAACCAAAATCAAATCTTCATATTTAATTTGTGGGTGGCTATATAGTTTTGCCTTTGGGTTTCGTTTCCAAGCCTCTTTTAAAATTGGGAAAATCAGTGCCTCACATGCATAAAACTCCATATCTGTGTCTCCACGATTAGCAAGAAAAAAAACTAAATCCTCGTGCAAGTGTGTGGGAATAGCAATTGGTTCGATAGCATTAAAGTCTAAAAAAATCTCTTTTTTGACATAGAGATTGAAGTGTTTTAATAGTTCATCTATAGTTTTAAAATCGTTAAATTTCATGGTATTTATTAGTTTTTGCTAAATTACAAAAAAATTAATACATATTAAATTTTTCGGCTGTTTTCACACAATCTGCAAAGATAAAATCTAAAATACCTAATAATTTGTTTGGGTTATCTAAACTAATACCTAATGGGTGTTTGTGAATAGTTTTACCATCTAATTTCCCAAATTCCCAACCTTTGCCAATACTTACAATAGCATAAATTGGAAGTTCATTGTTTTTATTCATCAATCGTGCCACAATAAGTTGCTTATAAGCATCAATCCAGCCTAAATCATAATCATCATGTTTTGCCTCTACGGTAATTAAAAGAGGCTTTTCAAAAATATTTACCCCTGTTTTATTTCTTGGTGTAACCACATAATCTGGAATTAAAACTAAGTCCTCATACTTAATTTGTGGGTGGCTAAAAAGTTTTGCCTTCGGATTACGTTTCCATGCTTCTTTCAATAATGGTGAAATTAAAAACTCACAAGCATAAAATTCCATATCAGTATCTCCACGTTCTGAAAGGACAAAATCAATGTCTTCTTTTAAGGAATTGGGAATTTCTAATGGACTTATGGATTCAAAATCAATAAATCTATTTGTTTGTACTGTTAAATCAAAATGGATTAGTATATCAGATATAGTTTTAAATTCGCTAAATTTCATGCTATTTATTAGTTTTTACGAAGTTACAAAAAAAATAAATTTATAACAAAATTTGGAAAAACTTATCAAACTTATTAGGTTTTCAAAGGGTTTTTCCAATTTGAAAAGTTTGCATTACTCTTGAATATGCAACTCAAAAGCACCAATTTCTTGGGTAAAATGACACGAAAAATCATAATTTTGAGCTAATTCCTTAAACTTTTGAACTTGATAATATTTATTTGAACCATTAATAATTATCTTCTTGGGTTTGTTTATTGCAATTTGATTTGCTAAACTATCAGCTAGATTTTCAGTTAGGTTTTTTGTCGTGTTTTTTGGAAATTTAGGAAAATTATTGCTTGTAATCAACCAATAATCTGCTTTGGGAATTGCTGAAACAGGCATTTTTGTTTTTAACCATAAAATTCGTTGCTTGCGAAATACCATAACATTAAAATTATCTGTTTCTACAATTAATTGTAGGAAATTATTTGTAATATCTTGATTATTAATAGATTGCAATTTATTATTTATCAAACTTATTTGTGAAGTGTCTGTAATACTGCGGCGAAATTGGTAATTTGCAGTGTGAAATTTAAGTTTATTTTTGTCTGCCAATAGTATAGAATCTGCCATAAAAATACTACTATTTGCCGAATTAAACTCAATGGCTGTTGCTTTGGGAGTTTGATAAACGATAAAACTTTGCTGCTTTTGTTGCTCAAAATATTCCACAAATTGAAACCCACACCAAGAAATCAACAAAGCAAAAGCTGCAGCGAAATAGTATAGTTTACGGTAATAAAACAACAAAACAACTAACACAATAACCACATATAACAACCATGTTTCCCACGCAAAAACACTAATTCCAGAGGTCAAAGCATAAGGTGCTTTCTCGATAATTCCAACACCAAAATTTAAGGCAAGTATCAAATATTCGGTGATGATGCCAAGATAAGTTGCTACAAAATTGAACCCAGAAAATACCAAATCCCAACAAGAACACACCAACAACGCTATTTCTGCATACATGATGATGGTAGAAAGAGGAATTGCAAACAAATTTGCGGGCAGAAAATAATTAGGAAATTGGTGAAAATATAGCAACGCAATGGGCGAAGTAGAAATTTGTGCCGCAAAAGAAACACTAATAATTTGCCATGTTCCGTCTAATAACCATGCAGGAATTCTACGAATTTTATAGATATATTTATGCTCTTTTTTCTTTTTTATAGGAAATTTTACGCTAAGCAAACGGTAAAATAATGGGTGGAAAAACACAATTCCTAATACTGCCAAATAAGATAATTGAAAACCAACATCAAACAACATATAAGGACTTATCAGGCACATTGTAAAAGCAGAAACCGCCAAAATGTTGTAGATTTTGATTTTATGTGAAAATAATTCTGCCCCCAAAATAAATGTAAACATCACAACTGCACGCAAAACAGAAGCCGACAAACCTGTAATAAAAGCATAAAACCACAACACAATTAACGCCAATATCAATACATAAAACTTAGTTTTTGGGTTTTTTCGCAACGATTTTAGAAAATACATCATCATATTGAACAGCAGCGTAATGTGCATACCTGAAACCGCCAAAATGTGCATAATTCCGCTATTTGAATAGGCATTTTTGACTTCATCAGTCAAACTTTCTTTAATTCCAAGCACCAAAGCCGTGGCTAAACCGTAGGCTTCATCATCTTTGATATATTTTCGCAACACTTTATCACAATAATTTCGAGCTATTAACGAGTATTTTATGAATGGATTTAGAGATTTTTCGCCACTAATTACAAAGTCTTTATCAGTTACAAAATGATAAAAATGGATTTGTAAATTTGCCATGTAATTCCGATAATCAAATTCTTCGGGATTCATTGGTGGCATAATTTCTGTTGG
>JAYTNF010000288.1:0-4799 GCA_043748455.1 Cytophagales bacterium | reverse complement strand
GCGTTAATTTACCGTGCTCATTTTGCGTTTAGCAAATCTCCTCGTATAAACTCAAAAGGACTGAACACAAGTGCAGTTTTTGGGTTTACAAATACACTTTTAGAGGTGCTAAATAAAGAAAAACCTACACATTTAGCAGTAGTTTTCGACACACCTGCACCCACATTTCGCCACATAGAATACCCATTATATAAGGCACAACGTGATGCACAGCCTGAAGATATTACGCTGGCAATTCCATATATCAAAAAATTGTGCAAAGCTATGCAAATTTCTGTCTTGGAACTTGACGGTTTTGAGGCTGACGATTTAATTGGTACGTTGGCAAAAAAAGCAGAACAAGCTGATTTTCAGACTTTTATGTACACTCCTGACAAAGATTATGGGCAATTAGTAACAGAAAATATATTTCTCTACAAACCCGCATTTTTGGGAAATGATATTGAAATTATGGGCGTAAAAGAAATTTTGGCAAAATGGGACATTCAAAGAGTGGAACAAGTTATTGATATGTTGGGTTTGCAAGGCGATGCAGTGGATAATATCCCAGGTATATTAGGAATTGGGCAAAAAACTGCAGCAAAATTATTGGCAGAATTTGATACGATTGAAAATATTATTGCAAATGTTGATAAATTGAAAGGAAAACAACAAGAAAATGTTAAAAATGGTGCTGCAAATGGCTTGTTATCTAAACAATTAGCCACGATAAAAATAGATGTGCCAATAGATTTTACAGAAAACAATTTAGAATTAAAGGGTTATGATAACAATGCTTTGAAATCTCTGTTAGACGAATTGGAATTTAGAACTATTAAAGCTAAATTATTTGGCGAAAAATCTGAACCTCTGAAAACCGAAAAACCAAAAGTTGAAAAAAAAGATAAAAGCAAAAAACTTCGCACTATTTTAAATCCCGAAAATCAAAGACAAACAGATTTGTTTTCAAGTCCGCAAGCTGTAAATCCTAATTTAGTAAGCACAGAAATTGACGAAATTGCAAGTTCGGAAATTACGGAAAATGAAAATTTAAGTAATTTTGATAATGCAAATAACTCCGAAGATGCTGATAATCACGTAGATACCTATAAAACATACACAACAAGCATTAAACATTATCACGCAATAGATACTGCCGAATTGCGTAAAACTTTGATATTTCATTTAGTGCAACAAAAAGAATTTTGCTTTGATACCGAAACCACAAGTTTGGTGGCAACCGAAGCCGAATTAGTAAGTATGTCTTTTTCATATTTTGCAGATGAAGCCTATTTTGTGCCTTTCCCTGTGGATAGAACGGAAACTTTGGCAATTTTAAACGAATTTAGAATAGTTTTTGAGAATGATAAGGTTGGTAAAATTGGGCAAAATTTGAAATATGATATTGCAGTTTTGCAAAATTATGGAATGAATATTAGAGGGAAATTTTATGATACAATGCTTGCCCATTATTTGTTAGAGCCTGATATGCGTCATAATATGGACACATTATCAGAAACTTATCTGAAATATAGCCCAATTAGCATAGAAACTTTAATTGGTAAAAAAGGTAAAAATCAATTAACCATGCGTGATGCGGTGGCGAAAAATTTGTTAATTTATTCTGCAGAAGACGCAGATATTACATTTCAATTAAAAGAGAAATTAGACAGTTTTTTACGCACAAAACCCGAATTAGAAAAGCTATTTTATGAGGTAGAAATTCCACTAATTGAGGTTTTGGAAAATATAGAAAGGAATGGAGTTTGTATAGATGTGAAAGCATTGCAAAGCTATTCCAAAGAGTTAGAAATAGACATTATTACCCTTGAAAATGCCATTTATGCACACGCAGGGCAAACTTTTAATATTGCCTCACCAAAACAAATGGGCGAAATTTTATTTGACAAATTGAAATTAGATGACAAGGCAAAAAAGACAAAAACAGGGCAATATGCAACGGGTGAGGAAATTTTACAATTACTAATTGATAAGCACCCAATTATTGCTAATATTTTAGAAATCAGGCAGTTACAAAAATTAAAATCAACATATATCGATGCTTTACCCGAATTAGTTAGCAAATTAGATAACAGAATCCATACATCTTATAATCAAGCAGTAGCTTCAACAGGACGTTTAAGTTCTAATAATCCAAACTTGCAAAACATTCCTATTCGCAGCGAAAAAGGCAAAGAAATTCGCAGGGCTTTTATTGCACAAAATGCTGATTATCAAATACTTTCAGCAGATTATTCCCAAATAGAATTGCGTATTATGGCGGATTTTAGCAAAGATGAAACGATGATTGAGGCTTTCCGACAAGGTAAAGACATTCACATTGCAACAGCAGCTAAAATATTTCATATTCCGATTGAAGAAGTTGATAACAATATGCGTAGAAAAGCCAAAACTGCTAATTTTGGAATTATTTATGGTGTGTCGGCTTTTGGCTTGTCGCAACAATTAAATATTCCAAGAAGTGAGGCATCAGATTTGATAAAAAACTACTTTTTAGAGTTTCCAAGTATCAAATCTTACATGGACGGAATGATAAATTTTGCAAGAGAAAACGAATTTGTAGAAACTATTTTAGGTCGCCAACGCTATTTGCGAGATATAAATTCACGCAACCAAGTGCAACGTGGCTATGCAGAACGAAATGCTATTAATGCACCAATTCAAGGAAGTGCTGCCGATATTATTAAAGTTGCGATGATAAATATTCATAATTACTTAAAAGCTAAGCAATTAAAATCTAAAATGATTATGCAAGTTCACGATGAATTGGTTTTTGAGGTGCATCATTCTGAAATTGAATTGTTGAAAGTGGAAATTCCTAAACTTATGGAAACTGCGGTTTTATTGAAAAGTGTGAGGTTGGAAGTTGGGGTAGGAGTGGGGCTAAATTGGTTAGAGGCACATTAGAATTTTATCATTTTGTATCATCTTTACTATTGTAATTTTAAAGTTCCGATAGTAAAGATGATACAAAATGATATTGAATTGACTTATTACTAAAATTTTATAACTAATTTTCCAAATTGATTACTTTCTTTCATCTCGTCAAAGGCGGAAATAATTTGGTCAAAAGGTCTTATTGAATCTACGATAGGAATAAGTTTTTTTCCTGCAATGTATTTAACCATTTCATCAAATTCTGCGTCATTTCCCATTGTAGTTCCTTGAATTCGTAGTTGGTTAAAAAAGGCACGATATAGGTCAATATTAGCTGGTAAGCCTTGTGTTGCACCATAAAAAACAAGATGAGCCGCAGGACGCATCATTTTAATAAGTGCATTAAAATTTTCTCCGCCACCACTATCTATTACCAAGTCAAAACCATTTGCCTTTTCGTTAAGTTCTTTGTGCCAATCTTGTTGTGTATAATTTGCAGCACCAGAGGCTCCTATTTTTAAGGCTTTGTCTAATTTATCGTTACTGCTTGATGTAACATAAACATTTGCACCACTTGATAGAGCAAATTGAAATGCAAATAAAGCTACGCCACCGCCAATACCTGAAATTAAAACATTTTCGCCTTTATACACTTGACCTTGTGTGAATGCGGCACGAAAAGCTGTTAGTCCTGATAATGGAATGGCTGCTGCCCTTTCATAGCTTAAATGCGATGGTTTGTCATGTAATCTGTCTACGTTTACTACAATATACTCAGCAAAAGTACCATCAAGTGGCATTCCTAAAATATTGTACTTATCGTGAGATTGCACAACGGGATTTGTACCCCAGTCGTTATTTGGATTAATAAGCACATCTCTGCCTAACCAATATTCATCGCTTTTATCTGCTACTTGTTCAACAATTCCACAGGCATCGGAACCTAAGGTAACATCAAATTTTATTTTTGGATATTTATTATCGCGAATCCATTCGTCTCTATGATTTAGAGCAGCAGCTTTAACTTTGATTAGTGCTTGTCCTTTTTGTGGTATTGGTATAGGAACATCGACAATGTGAATGCGTTGTTTGGTATCTTGTATTTGTAGGGCTTTCATTGAATTATTAATAACTGATAAAATATATGCGAAAGTTGCAACTCTTAGTTTAAAAAAACAAAAAAAAATGTAATTTTAAGTTTATTTTAAAATTACATTTTTTAAATTGCATAAAAATTCGCAGTAGGAGAGGATAAATACAGTGATGATTGTGTTTTGTGAACTGTATTACTTAACATAAATATAATTATATAACAAATTACATAAACCTATGTTAATCAAGTAGTTAGCTATTTTAACATCAAATAATAGAATATAATAAAAATAATATAACTGTAACTAATTGACTATCAATGAATTATGAAAATTCTATTATATTTTATAATTATAAGTAGTTGATAGTCAAGTAGTTATAAACTCTATAATATGTCAAAACCACCAAAAATACCTATTATTTAACATAATATTGACGTTTTTTAAGGTATAATATATTTAATATTATTAGTGTATTTTAATAATATTAGCTACGTGCCCTGTTATCATACTTAGCACTATTTGAAAGTTAAAATCATAGTTGCCAATAGTTGAATGATAGTTAAAAGTGGGTTAAAATGCGGTTAAAATCAAAAAAAGCCTTATAATTTCTTATAAGGCTTGGGTTAAAGTTGGTTAAGTTTTATGCTTGACAAAAATAAAAGAATTGATTTTTAGTCCTCCTCTTCCTCCTGTTCAGTAACTTCGGTAGCTCCCAACTCCACACCATCTGCCAAACAGTCCTCAAAAATTTCTACATCTGAATAACTTAAACTATTGCCATCATCATCAGCACAAGTAAAATCCTCAATCAGACAATCTAAGGCAATG
>JAYTNF010000287.1:0-3487 GCA_043748455.1 Cytophagales bacterium | reverse complement strand
AAAGAAATTTTAATTTCTTTTCTTAATGCTGTTTTGAAGTTAGAAGGCAATAAAAGAATTGTGTGGGTAGAAATTCTTAATCCTTACCAATTACCTATTGTCTTGGGTGCAAAATCTACTATTTTAGATGTGAAAGCAAAAGATAAATCAGGCAATGAATATATTATTGAGATGCAAGTAACAGATAAAATTGGTTTTGCCAAAAGAGTGGTTTATTATACTGCAAAAAGCTATTCGGGACAACTTGCAGTTGGCGAAGATTATAGCAAATTAAAATCTACTATTTTTATTGGTATCTTGAATTTTGAATTTTTGGAAACAACAAATTATATATCAAGGCACTTGATTTTAGATGCTGATACTCACGAACATAAATTAAAAGACTTAGATTTTAACTTTATAGAATTACCTAAATTCAATAAAACATTAGAAGAATCACAAACTTTGATAGAAAAATGGGTGTATTTTATCAAAAATGCAGAAAATCTTAGTGTTATTCCCGAAGATTTGAATGATGAAGGTTTAATAGCTGCATACACAGAAGCAAATCAACATACTTGGACAAAAGAGGATATGGAGGCATATCAATATGCACGTATGCGTGAAACAGATGAAATTACAAGGGAAATGTTTGTTGTGCAAAAACAGAGTATTGAAATTGCAAAAAAACTTATCAAACGAAATTTAACAAATGAGGAAATTGCAGAAGACACAGGCTTAACGGTTGAACAAATCGAGCAATTACGTAACTAAACAAAAATAATTGTGAATATTATTTACGAAGATAATCATTTACTTATTGTCAATAAACCAAGTGGTATGTTGGCACAAGGCGATGAAACAGGAGATATGCCATTAGCAGAACACGCAAAATTATATTTGAAAGAGCAATATAACAAACAAGGTAATATTTTTTGTGGTGTTGTGCATCGTTTGGATAGACCTGTGAGTGGTTTGGTGGTTTTGGCAAAGACTTCTAAGGCATTAGAACGAATGAATTTGCTATTTCAACAACGTCAGGTGCAAAAAACCTATTGGGCTATTGTCAAAAAACGACCTATGCAAGATGAAGGACATTTAACACATTGGCTGCTAAAAGATTCGGCGAAAAATATGGTGAAAGCATACGCAAAAGAGGTTGCAGGAAGTCAAAAAGCGGAGTTAGATTTTAAGGTTTTGCGTGAACATGAAGGGCATTATTTGTTGGAAGTAAACCCAATTACAGGCAGACCTCACCAAATTCGTGTGCAATTAGCTTCGTTAGGTGCAATTATCAAAGGAGATTTGAAATATGGCTTTCCTATTGCAGCACCTGATGGCAGAATTTATTTACATTCTCGCAGTATTCATTTTGTGCATCCTGTTCAGAAACAAGAAATGTATTTTGAAGCTGCATTGCCAGAAGATAGGTTTTGGCAGTTGTTTAGGTGATGAATTGGTTTTATTACTTGTCATTCTTGCGGAGTGCCGCCCACTTAGCTAAGAATGACAAATAAATATTAGGTAATGTAAGTTGCGTAGTGAACTGTACCGCACCCTTTAGGGTGCAAGGTCATTGTAAAATAGCAATTAAATGGTTAAATTAATCTCATCTTAGAGGTTTTTAATAAATTTGCTTCGCAAATTTATTAAAAACCTTGCACCCTAAAGGGTGCGGTACATTCTAAGTAACTTACATTAGGTATATATTATTTCCTTCTTACACTAAACTTACCATTTTTTACTTTTTTGGGTGTAAGATTTAAAGTATCTCCTTCCTTTACAACATAACGAGAAAATAAAGTACATTCAAATTTACCTTCAGCTTCTGTATCGGTAATTTTAGTATAAATAATATGCCCTATAACTTCGGAATTTATTTCCCTACCTGATACAAAAAAATTAGTTTTTATATCCTCAAACCAAATCATACTACTATAATTGTTTTGAAGATGTGTGTTATAAATCGATGAATTCTTATAATCAGATAAAACATCAAAGTGATAACCCAGTTTACCTTTTAAACTAATCTTTTCTGCATCTTGCGCTGAAAAATTAATATAGTAAGGAGTGTTTACTTCTGGTTTTTCTGTTGCTGTATGAACATAAAGATTTAATACATCTCCTTCTTTGCTATTAAATGAGCCTAAGAAGTAAGGTAATAAAGTTGGTGTAGTAAATTCTTTAAGTTCAAAGTATATTTGTTTACCATTAACTTCAGCAGTAGCCTGCCCTTCACGACTTAAAGGTAGTTGTTCTTGTGATGTACAACCTGCTAAAACCGATAGAAATAGCAAAATTGGAAATATTTTTTTTGTCATAATAGTAATAGTTTTGAGTATAAATTAAAATAAGCTTTTAAGAACATTTTAAATAGCTATTTAACCAAATTTAAAACACTCTCAAAATATTGTAACTACTCGGGTGCTTCAACTACTTGATAATCAAATACTTACAAAATAAAAAATTTGCAAATGCGAATATACAAATAAATATAAGTAATTGATAATGAGGTAGTTATATAAAACTGCTTTTTTATCTGTAATTTCTAATAAATCATAACTATTTGATTATCAATTAGTTATGATTTATATAGTACCTGAGTAGTTACAAAATATTTACCAAAGGGTAGCAACAGAAAAAGCACCTTGTGAATGTCCACTATTTAATACAGTAGCATTATAACTAGTTGATGTTAGGAATACATAAATAGCATTTACATATCCAGAATAGCTTTTATTATGTAGAAGTACAGCAAGTTGGTTACCCGTACCTGTTCTTGTTAATGGATTAACATTGAAGCCTGAACTTCCTGTATCTGAATATACATAACCACCTGCAACGGTATACATTCGTAAATTATTGATAGACATACTCATTGTTTCACCACCTTGCTGCCAAGATTGATAACCATTAGACCAATACTGAATATCTATTTGTGTATAAACCCAAACATAATTAGATGAACCACTTCTATCAACAGAAGTAGCCATTACAAACCTAATTTTACGTTGTCCACCAATACTAGGAGAAGGACTATAAATATAAGACCAAGTTTCATCTACTCCGCCTGGAGAAATATAACCTTGTGTAGTCTTAACATTTCCCTTTTTATCAGTTGTGTGTTGCATAGGTGCAGTAGCTGCAAATTGTAAATCTGCTTTTGCAGTACCTTGTTTAAGAGCCGCTAATTGCTTTTCATCATTTTGCAATACCATATACTTTTGCCCATTTGCATACCAAACTAAGGTATCGCCAATTTGTATTTCTTGGTTTGCATTTAATAATTTTTTCATAGGAGGCGAAAGAAAATCTAAATCTGCTGACTTTCTTTTTTCTGGATATGCTTTCATATCAGCACCAAGAGCAATAAAATTAGCATTTTTTGCTGTTTCAAACAAGTTTTTTACTTCTTTTTCGGGATTGTTAAAAAGATAAGTAATAGTTTCCCAATACTCTTGAGAGTTTCTAAAAACTAATCTACCATTTTGGAATGAAGTTTTATCAT
>JAYTNF010000286.1:0-8279 GCA_043748455.1 Cytophagales bacterium | reverse complement strand
CTTTTATATTTACAACTATGGCAAACAAAAAAAATACTGACGAAGACGAAATAAAAGACAAACAATACAAAGAAGGAGATTTGATTTTGCTATTCAAACTCAAAAGAATTGCTACTTATTATACACCACTTATGAAAGAGTGGTTTGATGTAGAAACCCCTAATTTTGATACTTTTGAGCAGACTTTATTTGACCGAAAACTTTTTGAGGCACAAGAAAACTTAGCAGGTTGGAGTGAAGAAGATTTAAAGATGAAATTTATTACACACATTGTAGATTTAGGGCATTTAGTGGGCGGAAACGGTATTGTTACTTATTTTGACAAGACGATTTCGGCAACCGTAGAGGGAACAAAACTTAAAGTAAAATCTGATTTTATGGTAGCAAAAGGGATTTTAGATTTCTTTAGCCATCCATATTTTCACTTTCAGGAATATAAACCAAATAAAAATCCTTCGGGAGATTCAATGGCACAACTTTTAGAGGCTTTTCTGATTGCACAACAGAAAAATAAAAACAATAAGCCTTTATATGGCATAGAAGTTATTGGAAAACATTGGACTTTTGTGGTTATGGAAGGCAAAGAATACTGTTCTTCTAAATCTTATGATAGTTTAGATAAAGATGATTTACTCAAAATTATTGCTGTTCTTCGCAAATTTAAGCATATTTTGTTTACACGGTTGATGTTAGATTAAAACTTACTATGAAATTTTTACATACTGCCGATTGGCATATTGGGCAATTATTCCACGAATATGACCGAACTTATGAGCATCAACAGTTTCTAAATTGGTTAATAGAAACTTTGTATGAACAAAAAATTGATGTCTTGTTGATTAGCGGAGATATTTTTGATATTTCGAATCCTGCTGCGGCTTCGGTCAAAATGTTTTACACCTTTCTAAACCAAGCTACTAAAAAATGCCCTGCTCTGCAAATCATTATTATTGCTGGTAATCACGATTCTGCCTCACGTTTGGAAGCCCCAAAACCGTTATTGGAATCCTCGAATATTCATATTGTTGGCGTAATAGAACGAAAAAAAGATGCAGAAAATTGTTGGCAATTTGATTACGAAAAACTTGTTATTCCTATTTATGATGACAAAGGACAAGTAAAAATTTGGTGTTTGGCAATTCCTTTTCTTAGAATGGGTGATTATCCAACCATTGCCGACACAGAAAATCCTTATACCGCAGGTGTTGCAACCTTGTATCAAGAAGTTTACGAATATGCACGTAAAAAACAGGAAATAGGGCAAATTATTATTGCGATGGGACATTTGCACACTGCAAACGCAGAAATAACAGATAAAAACGATAAAACTGAAAGACCTATTATGGGTGGCGTTGAATGTGTAGATGCTACTGCTTTTGACGAAAATATTAAATATGTGGCTTTGGGACATATTCACAAAGCACAAAAAGTTGCAGGCAAAGAGCATATTCGTTATTCGGGCAGTCCAATTCCGCTATCTTTTTCGGAGTTAAATTATAAGCACCAAGTTGTCGTTTTTGAAATTGAAAACGAAGAAATGACTAACTTAACTTCTGTAGAAGTGCCAAGAACTGTTCCTTTATGGCAAGTTCCTGCCAAACATACGGTTTTGAAAGAAGTGCTTTTGCAATTAGAAGAACTTACTAAAACATTAAATTTAACAACTATTTTACCTGAAAATGCACCATATTTGGAAATAAAAATTTTGTTAGAACAACCAGAAGCTGCCCTAAAACACAAAATAGAAAAGGTTTTGGAAAATGAATTAGCAAAAAAACAAATACGACTAACAAAAATAGATACAAAATATAGCCGTAGTGATAATTCAACAGAACAGGAATTTATTAGTCCTGATAAATTGCAGGAATTATCTCCATTAGATGTATTTTTGAAGGAATATAATAAAAAATATCCCACAGGCGAAATATCGCCTGAACTTGTAACCTTGTTTAATCAAGTAGTCGAAGAAGTAAATCAAGCAGAAAAATAACAAATAAAACATTTTAATTATACTTTATTCTATATAATCTAATTTTGTTTGGTTAAAAATTTATTTAAAATCCTTTTTTGCCCTGTAAGGGCTGTATATTGGTAGAAAATTAATAACCTACTCCACTTTTTGCACCGTAGGTGCTAAACAATGGTGCAGTATAGCACCTACGGTGCAAAAATTTGTTGGGTTGGGTACATTTTCTACCAATATACAGCCCTTACAGGGCAAAAAAATCTTGGCTTAATAAGTATTGCGTAAAATCGATGTTTAGAATATAATTAATCAAGCATAAAACTCAAATGAAAATATTAGCTATACGCACAGAAAATCTTGCTTCATTGGCAGGAAAAACAGAAATTGATTTTAGGCAAGAACCCTTAGCTTCGGCAGGAATTTTTGCAATTACAGGCGTAACAGGAGCAGGAAAATCAACCATTCTCGATGCTATTTGTTTGGCTTTATATGCAAAAACACCGAGATTTTTGGGTGCAGAAAATATCAAAATGAAAGATAGTAGTGGAAATGACACAAGCACTAATGATTTTTCTAAAATTTTGAGAGATGGTACAGGCTCAGGTTTTGCAGAAGTTGAGTTTATTGGGCTTGATGGGCAATGTTATAAGGCGAAATGGGAAATTCGAAGGGCAAATAATAAGCCAACGGGAAGTTTGCAAGGGCATAAAATTTATTTGGAAAATATTGATACAAATACAAAAATAGGTGGAAAAAATACAGAAGTCAGTCCCGAAATAGAAAAACTCATTGGTTTGAATTTCGAACAATTTACAAGGGCTGTTTTGTTGGCACAGGGAGATTTTGCTGCGTTTTTGCGGGCAAAAGATAAGGATAAATCGGCTATTTTAGAAAAATTGACAGGGGCAGAAATTTATACAAAAATATCTAAAACAATTTTTGAAAAATATAAAGAAGCAAAAAAAGATTTGCAATATGAGGAAGCAAAAAAAGGTATGATTGCGATTTTGTCAGACGAGGCAATAATGGAAAAAGAGAATGAAAAAGTAAAAATTGCGGAAGAAATTGCTATTTGTAAAACTGAAATTGACAATTACGAAATAGAAAAAAATTGGTATATTTTACTCATTGAATTAGAAAAAAAATATCAGGAAGCACAAAAAGCACAGGCACAAGCAGCCGAAAATAAGCAAAATGTAGCAGCAAGAGAACTAAAATTAAGGCAAATTGCAGCAGTTCAAGTAACAAAAACTTGGGTAAATGCTTTGCAAATAGCAAAAAAACAAGAAATTGAAAAAAATGAAAAGTTACAACAAATTGAAAATAAAATAACAATATTAGAGAAACAACAAAAAGAAACCGCAGCAAAACAAGAACAAGCAAGTATTGAGTATGAAAAAACAAAATCAACGAAACAAGCTGCAATTCCTTTGTTGGAGGAGGCGAAAAAACTCGATACCTTGTTAAATGAAAAGAAAGAACAAGTAATAACAGCAGAAAAAACGTATCAGGAAATTAGCAAAACATACCAAAATGACCAAAATGAAATTGCTAAAAAGCAGGTAGAATTATCGAAACTTTCGAACAATATTACAGAACTAAAAAAATGGAAAGAGGACAATAAAAGTCGCCAATCTATTGCCGAAAATATAGCAATTATTGAAACGAAATTGGCTGATGCTGAAAAATTATTGGCTATTTCTAAACAAAATTCCGAAAATATTGAGAAAAATAAAGAGCAAATAAATCAAAAAAAGCAGCAAAAAGAAACCTCAAAAATAGCATTTACAGAGATGCAAATTGAAGTAGAAAATTTGCAAATAAGTTATAAAAAAGAAGAAGAAAAATTATTGTTGGTCGAAATAGAAACCCTAAAAAATGAAAAAATTAAAGCAGATGATTTGTCAGTTGAGCTAACAAAAGCTGTTGGGCAATGGAAAAATTTGTATGATAGTAGCTTAAATTTGAAACAAATTGAAACCAATCTTGCTAATTTGCAACAGGAAAAAACGGAGAAAGAAACCTTACTTTATGCGGTTACGCAGGAGTTGGCAGCAGCAAAAATAGCAAAAGATGTTTCTGGAAAATTATTAGACAAAGCAAGATTATCGGCAACTGAAAATGTGGAAAGCCTTAGAAATCAATTAGTTGCGGGAGATGCTTGTATAGTTTGTGGAAGTACAAATCACCCATATAGCACGCATAATCCACAATTAGATAAGGTTTTAGAAAGTATTGCTTTGCAACATAACGAAAATGTGAAGGCGTATGAAAAATGTTTGCAGACAGAAAGTAGCCTAAAAGGAACTTGCGAAAATTTGCAAAAAAATATTCAACAACTAACAACAGATTTTAATAAGCAAAAAAATAGTGTAGAAATTTTACAAACAAGCTGGAATAATTTAGGTAATCATTCTGAAAATAATTCTGCAATTCATACAATTATTGTAGAAATAGCAACCATAACAGACGCAGAAAAAGAGAGTTTTTTAGCCAAAAAATTACAAGAAAATAAGCTAACACAAACAAGTTTGAAAAAACAAATTGAGGCTTATGAAGTGGAACAAAAGGAAGTTAAAATTTTAGAAAATAAATTCTTAACAGCACAAAAAGATTTAACAAAACTTGAAAATTCGGTTAAAGAAAATGAAACAAATTTGCAATTTTTGGAGGAAAAAACACAAAATTTAGAAGCCCAAGAATTAAATATTTTGCAAAATATAGCAGAGGTTGAGCAGAAATTAGGAATTTATTTTACTAATCCTGATTGGTTTGCAAATTGGAAAAAAGAACCAAATGTATTTGTAGGAAAATTAAGTGTTTTTGCAAAAAATTGGCAAGTAAAAATACAGGAATTAGAAAAAATAAGCCAAAATTACGAAATTTTAGGTGCAGAACTTGCAACATTAGCCACGCAAACAGAAAGGCAAATTGCAGAAATACAGCAAAAAGAAGGAATATTGGCAAAGGAAAAAGAGAAAATGCAAGAATTAATACAAAACAGACAAGCTATTTTTGGTGGTGAAATGGCTACAAAAGTGGAAAATGATTTGAATGTAGCTATGGAAATGGCACAAAAAAATGTAGATAATTGCAAAGCAGCCATAGAAAATATTAATACTGAAATTACGAAAATAGCAACAGAACAAAATCAAATTAAGGTTAGTTTGCAAGAAATTGAACAAATTATTGTTACAAATCACACAAATATTGAACAATGGTTGCAAAAATATGAACAGGAACAGTTTGTAAAATTAGATTACGAACAACTACATATTTTGTTAAATTTTGACGAAACTTGGCAGAAACAAGAGATGGATAATTTGCGAAAAATTGATGATGAACTTACAAAATCAAGGTCAATTTTGGAGGAAAGAGAACAGACTTTGCAACAACACAAAAATAAACAAATTAGCAAAGAAACAAATGCCACAACTTTTGAAGAAGTGGAAAATTTATTGGCTATTCAGAAATCAAATTTAGAACAAGCTACAAGCAAGAGCAACAAAATTTTTTTTGATTTGCAACAAGACCAAGATAATAAAATTAGGTTAAATGATTTGTTAAAATTGATTGTAGCAAAGCAAAAAATAGCAGATAATTGGTACAAATTAGATGAACTTATTGGTTCTGGTGATGGCAAAAAATTTAGGGAAATAGCACAACAATATACCTTAGATGTGCTTTTAAGCTATGCCAACGTACATTTGTCGGAGTTTTCGGACAGGTATTTGATAGCACGCATACCTGAAAGTTTGGGTTTGCAGGTGATAGACAAAAATATGGGAGATGAAATTCGCAGCGTATTTTCGTTGTCAGGTGGCGAATCTTTCTTAATGTCCTTAGGTTTGGCTTTGGGTTTGGCTTCGCTGTCGTCTAATAAAATGAAAATCGAATCTTTGTTTATTGACGAGGGTTTTGGCTCTTTGGACATTGATACGCTGAATATTGTGATGGATGCCTTAGAAAGATTACATCATCAAGGGCGAAAAGTGGGCGTAATTTCTCACGTACAAGAAATGACAGAAAGAATACAAACACAGGTTAGGGTAAGCAAATTAGGGAGTGGAAAAAGTAAAGTGGAGATTGTGGGATAAAGAAAAACTCTTTGTTTTAGTTTCTTAAAGCCACAGAAAGTGAGAATAACACATCATTATTAAAGAAACTTAAATAACATGGATAAAAGAACATTTTTAAAAACAACAGCCATTATTTCAGCAGGATTTTTATTAAAACCCGATGAAATATTAGGCTTTAACTCAAATAATGATATTGGTGGTAATCAAGTAATTACAGAATTTACTTTACCAAAATTAGCCTATGCTTATGATGCTTTGGAGCCTCACATTGACAAAATAACTATGGAAATTCATCATAGCAAACATCATCAAGCATATATCACTAAATTAAATGAGGTTATTGCAAATAGCACTAACGAAAGTTATAAAAAAAATAGCCTTGAAACAATTTTAGCAAATATATCTGAAAAAGATGTTGCTATTCGTAATCATGGTGGTGGTCATTATAATCACAGCCTTTTTTGGACTTTGCTCACGCCAACAACTAAGCCGATACATGATAAATTGCTAACCTTGATTAACGCTAAATTTGGAAGTTTTGATAATTTTAAAGACACATTTACAAAAGAAGCACTAAGTAGGTTTGGTTCTGGTTGGGTTTGGTTAAATTTAGATAGTAAAAATGGTTTGTCTATTGTATCAACGCCAAATCAAGATAACCCTTTAATGACTTCAATTTATAAAGAGTTTGCTAATACAACGCCTTTATTATGTTTAGATGTGTGGGAACATGCTTATTATTTGAAATACCAAAACAAAAGAACAGATTATGTTAAGGCTTTTTGGAATTTGGTAAATTGGGAGGAAGTTGCACAAAGAATGAATTAATTAGCTTTGTACGATTGTCAAGGTGCAAAAAGCACCATTGACAACGTATGGCTTTTTTTAATTTAATAATTCACGACACCCATTTTACAGAATTTCTCAATTCTTTGTTCAATTCTTTGTTCAGGTGAAAGTGCAGCCAATTCATGATAATTTTGCAAAATAACTCGTTTAAGTTCATTTGCCATCCAATCAATATCAACATGAGCCCCACCAAGTGGCTCTTTTACAATGCCATCAATCAAATCAAATTTTATCATGTCGGGTGCTGTAAGTTTTAAGGCTTCGGCGGCTTGTTCTTTATAATCCCAGCTACGCCATAAAATAGAGGAACAAGATTCAGGAGAAATAACAGAATACCATGTGTTTTCAAGCATCAAAACCCTATCACCAATAGCAATGCCTAATGCACCACCAGATGCACCTTCGCCAATAATGATACAAATTACGGGAACTTTGAGCATAAACATCTCTTTTAGATTGCGTGCAATGGCTTCGCCTTGCCCACGTTCTTCAGCTTCAATTCCAGGGAATGCACCTGGCGTATCGATAAAAGTAATAATAGGTTTATTAAATTTTTCTGCCATTTTCATTAATCGCAGTGCTTTTCTATAACCTTCGGGGTTTGGCATACCAAAATTTCGGTATTGTCGTTGTTTGGTATTTCTTCCTTTTTGCTGTCCAATAACCATAAATGTTTTACCTTCTATGGTCGCAAATCCACCAATCATCGCCTTATCATCGCCTACATTTCTATCGCCATGTAGCTCAATAAAATCGGAGGTAATTTTATCTATATAATCTAATAAATATGGTCGGTCAGTGTGCCTTGATAATTGCACACGTTGCCAACGTGTTAAATTTGTGTAGGTTTCAGTTTTTAGGGCTAATATTTTTTGTTCGAGTATGGTTGCTGCTTCTTCAACATTCATTCCGTTGTCTGCGGCTAATTTTTTCATCTCAACAAGTTTTGCCTCTAATTCTACAATAGGTTTTTCAAAATCCAATAGCATAATGTTTTCGGTACGGTTTGCAAATTTATGTTTATTTTGATGAATAAAAATAATAATTATCAAAAGTTTTTAGTCTTGTTAAAAATATCAGTACGATATGACAAATAAGGCACAAATATTTAGATATTTCAAACAGATATAAATATTTTTAAGGTTTTTTTCGTAATATAAATACTATTAAGACAACAATTTCCAAAAAAATTAATATTTTAGCAAAAAACTTGCATAAATTGTTTTTCTTATTTTATGAACATAAAATTCATCAAATAATATTGTAAATTTGACAGAGTAGGTTAGTAAGTAATGTAAGTTGCGTAGAATAAAATAGTAAAATCTTTGCAAAAAGTATAATTTTGTAATTATTCAAGCCACAAAATTAACTTTATGAAAGATTTT
>JAYTNF010000285.1:0-9445 GCA_043748455.1 Cytophagales bacterium | reverse complement strand
GAATTTGCAAAAAAGGAAAAGGTTTTGCCCCAAAACTCTGATAAAAATAGGAAATATCTTTGATTTCAGGACTTTCAAAATCAAAATAATCATATTCTTTATTGGCATATAGTTGCAAAACATGGTCAATCAATAGAGTTCTTCCATTGTTTTTGCGATATTTCGTTTTTGCAGCATTAAATAAATAAATAATTTTTCGTTGCGAAAATACAAGTAATATTCCTGACTCAATTTCTTGTTGCTGATTTATGGTATAATAAATTTTAGCCATATTTCTATCTAACAAAGCCTGATAAATTTTTCGCAATAAATCGTATGCTTGTATATGTACGCCACCTTTAATTTTATGCTCAGTTTCTGTAATAAAAATTTCTATTAATGGATTAATATCTTGACTTTCTATAATATTCGTTTGTGATAATTTGGCACGTTTTAAATTAAGTTTTCTGTCTTTGTTATAATTTTTGTAAATCGTTGTGTAATTTTGTTGGAGATTTAGCAAATGTGTATGTAATAAAAAATACCTATCTGGTGGTTTCAAGCCACCAGATAGGTATTTTTGCAAGAAATCTATTATTCCATTTCCAATATTAAAATTATATTCAGCCACATAATTATAGTGTTGAAACAAGGTAGCAAAAAAATCCAAAAAAACTTTGTCTGGAATTTCCGAAATATCATCAGGGTTTTTCGAAAAAATACCAAGTTGCTGGCAAAATAAAGGTTGCTTCACATAATCAATACCATAAGTTGTTGCTATTGGCAATGGCATAACAGCTTGATAATCATCATTTTGAAAAAAAATTAATGCTTTCCAATTTGGAGAAACAATATCCAAATACCAAGTCAAAGCATAACAATAACCGTAGGAACAAGTATTGATTAACTCATTCCATTGGTTATCGTCTATTTCATTTCTGGAAAGTAATTTTATCATAACGTGGATAAAATACTCACCAAATTGTCATTTTCCAACACTGTTCCTACCGTAATTCTCAAACAGCCTTCACATAAAATAACTTTTGACCTATTGCGTACAACAATTTGATTTGCAATTAAATCACTATAAACTTGGTCAGCATTTTTGATTTTTACCAACAAAAAGTTTGCATCAGAAGGATAAACTTTTTCAATAATATTCAATTTTGCTAATTTTTCTGCCAAAATATTGCGTGCTATAATAATGTCTTGTACCCAATTTTCAATTTTATTGGTTTCTTTAAGTGCCTGTAAAACAAGGTCTTGCGTTGCTGCATTGACGTTATAAGGAGGTTTTACTTTGTTAAAATATGCAATAATTTCTGCCGAAGCAAAAGCCATGCCCAAACGCAAAGCTGCCAAACCAAAAGCCTTAGAAAATGTTTGTAAAACAACCAAATTAGGATATTTATCAAGTTCACGCAACCAACTTTCAGCACTCGAAAAATCAATATAAGCCTCATCAACAACGACAAGCCCATGAAAATTTTGCAATAAGATTTCAATAGCATTTTTGTCAATACTATTTGCAGTTGGATTATTTGGCGAACAAACAAAAATTATTTTTGTATTTGGATTAATTGTTGCTAAAATTTTTGTTGTATCTATTTGATAATCAGGAGTTAAACTTATTTTTTGTAATTCCACATTGTTAATATTTGCCGAAACTTCGTACATGCCATACGTTGGTGGCAAAATAATTACATTGTCTTTTTGTGGTTCGCAAAAAATACGAAATAACAAATCAATAGCTTCATCACTGCCATTTCCCAAAAATATTTGGTTCGTTGATACCTTTCGCCATATTGCAATTTCTTTTTTTACAGCTTTTTGCAATGGGTCAGGATAACGATTATAATTACCAATAGCACTTCCAAAGCTATTTTCATTAGCATCAAGGAATGTAAATTGTGGCTTCTCTACTAAAAAGGCATTTTGCAAAGTTTTGGGAGTTGCTTGTTTAAACTCATCTCTTGCAGAAGCATAAGGCTGTAAATTTTGAATATTTTTACGAACTAAATTGCCTAAATTATAGTTTGATTCTGTGTTAATATTTTTAGAATTTTGTAGATTTTTCAACCTTATTGTAACCGCATTTTTATGTGCTGCAAGTTGTTCATTTTCAGCCATAATTTCGACAGCTTGTCCAATATTTGCCAAACCTTGAGGCGTAAGTTCTTGGAAAGTGATTTTTTTAACAAAACTATCCAAAGAAACTCCACTATACATACGTGCATAACCATTGGTTGGCAAGGTGTGATTTGTCCCTGAAGCATAATCTCCCACACTTTCTGGCGAATAATTGCCCAAAAATATAGAACCTGCATTCGTAATTTTTGCAGCCAAATCATTGTAATTTTTGCAAGCAATAATCAAGTGTTCTGCGGCATATTCATTCAATAATTCGAGGGCAATATCCTGATTTTCAACCAAAATCAATTTGCTATTTGCTAAGGCTTTCAAAGCTATTTCTTTGCGTGGCAATGCTAAAACTTGCTTTTCAAGCTCAATTTTTACTGCTTCTAAAACAGTTTTCTGTGTCGAAACCAAGATGACTTGACTATCTGCACCATGTTCTGCTTGTGAAAGTAAATCTGCTGCCACATATTCAGGCACGCAAGTTTCGTCTGCCCAAATTGCCAATTCCGAAGGTCCCGCAGGCATATCAATAGCAACACCACGTTTCTGAATAAGCTGTTTTGCACATGTAACGTATTGATTTCCAGGTCCAAAAATCTTATATACTTTTGGCACTGTCTCTGTTCCAAAAGCCATTGCACCAATAGCTTGTACGCCACCAATTTTAAAAATTTTGTCAATTCCCACCAAATTTGCAGTATATAAAATTGCAGAGTGAATATTTCCATTTTTGTCGGGTGGTGTGCAAAGTATAATTTCCTTACAATTTGCAATTTTTGCAGGCACACCCAACATCAAAATTGTGCTAAAAAGTGGTGCAGTTCCCGCAGGAATATATAAACCTACTTTTTCAATGCCTACACTTTTTCGGCGACAAACCACACCTTGCATGGTTTCTATAACCAATTCCTGTTCTTTTTGTGCCTCATGAAAACGTTGAATATTATTTTTTGCTAATAAAATGGCTCCCTTTAATTCTGGGCTACATTGTGTTTCGGCAATAGCTATTTCTTGTTTAGTAACCTGAAAATCAACAAGTTGCACCTTGTCAAATTGCTGTGTATAATGTTGTATAGCCTTGTCGCCTGTTGTTTGTATGGCTTCAAGAACAGTATTTACTGTTTGTTCTAAATTTGTTGTGTCAAAAATGGGACGTTGTAAGATTGTTGCCCATTCGTTTTTTGGAGGGAATGAAATGAGTTGCATCAGTATTAGTTTTTAGTGTTGAGTTTTTAGTGTTGAGTTTTTAGTTGCGAACTAAGAACTAAAAACTTAACACTATTATTTAGGGTGCAAAAAAACGACAAATTCCGTTAAAAAGAAAATAAGTATATAGGTTAATTTGAAAATGATAAAATCTCTGACTTTGTTTTTTAATCAAAAATCAATCTTGTCATTAAGATATGTTTGAACTTGCGAAGTATGGAAATAATTTTTAGTAAATCGTCTTTTTCTGTGCATACAAAAGTTGGCGAAATACAATAATCTTTACCATCTAAAATCACAAATTTCCAATATTCTCCGACAATTTCTACACCATACAAAGGTTTTTGAACTTTATTTTTTGTTTGTCCAATAAGAAAA
Organism: Cytophagales bacterium; assembly: GCA_043748455.1. Lineage (GTDB taxonomy): Bacteria > Bacteroidota > Bacteroidia > Cytophagales > Thermoflexibacteraceae > JAAFKA01. Next base: position 5,743 of record JAYTNF010000285.1, on the reverse strand, counting down.
GCCTCTAAAAGTTGTGCCATTGGCTCACCTGTTGGATTTAACTTTGGTTTATATTCTTGAAAATGAAAATAAGGGTTTTCGTGAACATTCAAAATTCCTTTTGCCATCATAAAATCAGATTTTACTTTGAGAAAAGTCCCTTCAACCGTTGCTGAAATCATTTTATCAAAATACCCTAATACTTCATCACTATCTGTCAATAAACCTAATTCTAAAATATAAGTAATAAATTTCATTTTGAGGTCTTCCTCACTCCAACCTTCTAATCTTATAATAGCTTCTCTAAGTTTTCGGTCAAAAAGCCCTTGTTCCACCACATCAAAAATAGGATTTTCCACATCAAGCCATTCTTTCATCAAAGGAGTTTGATATTCTTTAATTCTATTAAGTTTAAAGGTTTTTATCAGCGTTGCTTCCTGCCACTCTTTGCTTGCTGCTGCCTCGTCTTCCAAATTTTTCTTTGCCTTTGCCATAGTTTTAGGTGTTCATGATTATTTCTTTGCTTTTTACAAATTTAAGCTATAATTTTTATTTTATTACTAACATTTTTTACCTTTACAGAAATATTTTATAATAGCTAACGATATACCTATGTAAAGAAAACTAAATAAAAAGTTATTTACAATATCGTAAATATTTGATAGTCAATAAGTTAATTTCATATTTCATACATAATATTTTATATTTCATACTATGTCATTCGCAAAAGCCTTAATTTTATATATTTTTATCATCATTTGTTGCAGCTCCTGCAAAATTTACCATAACACAACAGCTCGATATAATGGCTATTTTATGGCAAAAGAGAAAATGTTAGAAGTTGAAACAGTATTATTTAGTGCTCCAAAAGATAATTTTAATGAGGTTATTTATCTATATCCTAAAATAGATACAAATATTACGAAATCTCAAAAAGCAGGTTTTGATTTTATTGTCAAACGTGCATCTTTACCCATTCAACAACACCCAAATAGCAAATGGGTAGATTATTGCTATTTAGTTATCGGTAAAGCACGGTTATATCAAGGAGATTATCAAAATGCTATCAATACTTTTAAATTTGTGAACACAGAAAGCACAAATATTTCGGCAAGACACGAGGCATTAAATTGGTTGATGCGGACTTTTATTGAACAAGAAGATTGGCTTAGTGTCGAATATGTGGCAAGTTTTATGAGTCAAGAACCTTTGATTAGCATTACCAATGCACGAGATTTTTATCTAAATATGTCCCATTTTTATCGGGTACACAAGCAATATGCCCAAGCTGCATTATACCTCGAAAAAGCATTGCCTGATGTCAAAAAGAAAGAATTTAGACGCAGATGTTTGTTTCAGTTGGCACAACTTTATCAAAGAACAGGAGATAAAAACAAGGCTTTTGCGTATTATAACACCTTATTAAAGAAAAACCCAAGCTATGAAATGGCGTTTAATGCACAACTCAGTGCATCAAGTTCTGTAGATTTTTCAAATCCTGCTGATGTGCAAAAAGCAGAAAAATACCTCAAAAAATTGCTTAATGATGATAAAAACGCAGAATTTAAAGATAAAATTTATTATGAAATGGGCAATTTTGAAGCTGGACGTGGAAAATATGACCAAGCCTTAGATTATTTGCAAGAATCTGTTTTTTATACCAAAAGTAACGACCAAAAAACGACTTCTTTTTTACGTGCAGGCGAAATTGCATTTGACAACAAACAAGATATTCCTTTGGCAGCAGCGTATTATGACAGTACATTATTGACTTTAGATAGCAAAGCTGATAACTATAAACAAATAAAAGCACAACATAAAAACCTCATTAAATTTGCAGAAAAATATGGAAAGGTGAAAACGACAGACCGTCTTCTTGACTTGGCTGCCATGAATGAGGCAGAAAGAAAAGAATTTATAGCAGCCGAAATTGACAAAGAAAAAGCAGCCATCGACAAACAAATTCAAGAGGAAAGAAAACGTAACGAAATTCGCAGAAAAGATTCCTTACTATTGGCAAATAATCAACAAAGTAATGCAAGTTTTGCAGGAAATGCACAAAATAATTCAAACACAGGTTTAGGAACTATTGTTGGTGGAGGAGGTGGAATTTTCTACTTTTATAACCTACAAACAGCGAATTTGGGCAAGACAAATTTTTTCAAAGAATGGGGCGAAAGACCTCTTGTTGATAATTGGCGGCTATCTTCTAAAATTTCGGCAACTGCTATGGCAAGTTTTAACCAAGCAGATATATTTGGAACAGGAGTGATTAGTGAGCCAAGTGCCAAAAATACACCAACAGAACAAGAAATTCGTTATATGACACTTAGTTCGCAGGAAAGTCGTTTGGCTGCAATTCCAAAAACTAAAACAGCTATTGACAGCACAAAATTAGTTTTACAAGATAATTTATTTGAGGTTGGAAAAATGTATTATGAAGAATTTGCACAACTTAATGAGGCAATGAATAATTTGAAACGGTTTACAGAAAAGTTTGCACCACACAAAAATACGCCCGAAGCCTTGTATATTTTGCAAAAAATATGTAGTGAAACTAAAAAATGTACGCCAGAAATGTATCAAAAACGATTGCGTGAGGAATTTCCAAAGTCAGTATATGCACGTCTTTTGGACAACAAAAATTTTGTGAAAGAAAGCAACAAGTTTAATACAGAAGCTGCAAAACTCTATGAAAATGCTTACAATTCTTATCAGTTTGGCAAGTATGAAGATGCAAAAATAGCTTTAACAGAAATAAAATCAAAGTATGCAGAAAATGCTTACACTGATAAAATTGCGATGTTAGAAACCATGATTCTGGCAAAAACAAGTAAAGATAGTGCCTTGATAGAACAGTCTTTAAATGATTTTTTAGAATTATATAAAGAAAGTCCTCTGACGGAATTTGCTAAAATTATGTTGAAAAATTTGAAGAAAAATTAGCATGAAAACCCTATTAAAATCAGTAAAAATCATAGATAAAACTTCATATTTTCACCTAAAACGTGTTGATGTGTTGATAGAAAATCGTAAAATTATTGCGATTCATGACAATATTGTGAGTGGCAATATTAGTAATATAACAATAGATAATGACACACAAACTATTGATTGTCAAACTTTTAGCCTTTCAACAGGTTGGATTGATATGTGTGCAAGTTCTGGAGAATCGGGCAATGAACACAAAGAAACCTTAGCTTCTTTGTGCAATGCCGCAGCCGCAGGAGGTTTTACAGATGTGCTGATATTGCCAAATACAAATCCCATTGTTCAGACCAAAGAATCTGTAAAATTTGTAAAATCTCAGTCCCAAAATCAGGTAACTTTGCACCCAATTGCGGCATTGAGTATCAACACATCAGGCGAGGAAATGACTGATTTTTTGGACTTACATCATGCAGGTGCTGTTGCTTTTTCAGATGGTTTGCTGTCAATTACAAATACTTCTATGCTCAAAAAAAGTTTGTTATATTTGCAACACATTGCTGGCTTGCTTATCAACAAACCAGATGACAAATATTTGACAAAATACGGTTTGATGCACGAAGGTGATGTTTCTGCAAGTTTAGGTTTTAAAGGAATGCCCTCAATAGCTGAGGAATTAGGCATTTCCCAAACACTGAAATTAGTAGCTTACACAGGCGGGAAAATACATTTTTCAAACATCTCAACAGCCGAATCTGTGCAATTAATTCGTGAAGCAAAAGCACAAGGTTTGTCTGTAAGTTGTGATATTGCAGCCTCCCAACTTTCATTTCTTGATGCAGATTTATGGGATTTCGACACAAATTTGAAAGTGAAACCACCTTTTAGAACGGAATATGACCGTCAAGCGTTGTTAGAAGGTTTGGCAGATGATACGATTGATTGTATTGTTTCGGCTCATGTACCTTGTGATGAAGACAGTAAGTTATTAGAATTTGATATGGCTGATTTTGGAATTATTAGTTTGCAGACTGCTTTTGCAGCAATTCGTACAGCTACTGAAAAAATATTGCCGATTGAAAAATTAATTGAGAAATTTACAACAAATCCCCAAAAAATTTTACAATTTGCAACATCAAAAATTGCGGCTGGCGAAAAGGCAAGACTTACGCTATTTGACGAAAATAGTGAATTTATATTGCAAGAAAAAGATATTCTTTCATTATCAAAAAACACGCCTCTTATAAATAAAGTATTAAAAGGAAAGGTAATACAAATTTTTAATTAGCATAAATTGGTATTTTAAATTTGTCATTCTGAGCTTGCGAAGATTCTGGCGTTATCACATTAAAACCTCAATAACACCAGATTCTTCGTAAGCTCAGAATGACAAAAAAATTTTAGCTTAAAAACTTACTACACAAACTTATTAGAAAAATGATAAATTTTAACGAACAAACTCCAAAGGAACTCGGTTATTTTTTTCCAGCAGAATGGACAAAACATGCAGCAACTTGGCTAAGTTTTCCACATAAAGAGGCTTCATGGCCAGGAAAAATTGACTCAATTTTTCCTGTTTATATAGAATTTATTAAGGCTTTGACAGCAGGTGAAATGGTTTGTATCAATGTAGTTGATGAGGCAATGAAGGTGCGAGTTACCAATATGTTAGTAGCTGCAAATGCAAATTTAGCGAAAATAAAATTATTTATTCACCCAACAAATGACGCATGGTGTCGTGACCATGGTCCCGCATTTTTGATTAACCCAAATCATCACAGTTATAAAAAAGTGATTGTAGATTGGAGCTATAATGCGTGGGGAGAAAAATATCCTCCTTATCATTTAGACGACATAATTCCTACTTTAATCGGAAGAAATTACAAAATTCCTGTTTTTAATCCTAATATTATTATGGAAGGTGGCTCGGTAGATTTTAACGGAAAAGGTACTGTTTTAACAACAATGGCATGTTTACTAAATGAAAATCGCAATCCTCAACTTGACCAAAATCAAATTGAACTATATTTACATAATTATTATGGTGTAGAACAAGTTTTGTGGCTTGACGAAGGAATTATAGGTGATGATACTGATGGACATATTGACGATATTACACGATTTGTGAATGAGGATACGGTTGTAACAGTCGTGGAAAGTGATAAAAATGATGAGAATTATGAAATTTTGAGAGATAATTTAAAAGAACTCCACAAAATGAGGTTATTAAATGGTAAACAGTTGAATATCATAGAGTTACCAATGCCACAACCTGTAATTTATGATGACCAAAGATTGCCAGCTTCTTATGCTAATTTTTATATTGCCAATGCAGGTGTAATTGTGCCTACTTTCCGTTGCGAAAACGACCAAAAAGCCATTGATATATTGGAAAAATGTTTTCCTGATAGGAAAATTATTGGTTTAGATTCAACTGATTTGATTTGGGGCTTGGGAAGTTTTCATTGTTTAAGTCAGCAAGAACCAGAAGTATAAAGCATTTTAAATTACTATGTTGAAATTTAAATAACTAGATGCAATGTTTATTAGCTATTTTGTCTATAATAAAATAAAGTTAAGAAAACTTGCTTTTTTGGGTAGATTTATTTCCACTTTTTTTGTTTTCTGTGATTTAGTTTTAAATTAAGGAAAATAGGTACTTATATTAAAACTAAACAGAAAATGGAGAAAATAACAACTTAAATATCAATAAAATATCCGGTTGTAGTAAAAAATGTATGATTATCTAAGTTGCTGATTATCAATAACTTAGTAGAACACAGATGACACGGATTACGCTGATTAAACCCGCAATGGAATTGGGATTTATGTAATT
>JAYTNF010000284.1:0-3464 GCA_043748455.1 Cytophagales bacterium | reverse complement strand
CAGAGAACGTGAAATTTCTTATTTAGGTGGACGAACAGCTTATGAAAATTTAGACAAGTCTTTGTTTGAAGTATTGCCGATTTTTGTAGATAGTTTTGGTAATTTTATTTTGTTACATGAAGAATTTATGTATAAAAATGGGTTGCGAGAATTTTATGGAAATATAAACACTAAATTTTCAGTTTATGTAGAATCTTTGCAATTATCTGATAATGAATTAGATAAGCTAATAAATTCTGTTGGAAAGAAAATTTTGCCCCAAGATTTTGCAACCCATTTTGATTTTGCTTTCATAGCTTTGCATGGACAACCTGGCGAAGATGGAAGTTTGCAAGGACTTTTTGAGTGGTACAATATTCCTTATTCTGGTTGTGGTTTGTTGTCATCGGCTATTGGAATTGACAAAATTACCCAAAATAAACTCATGGCAATGGTTACAAAGCAACAAAAAGCCATGACTGTAATAAATTGGACAGAATGGAATGAAAATAAAGATTACGAAAATAAAATACAACACAAACAAGCTATTTTTGAAGAAATTAAGTCAAAAGTTGGTTTCCCTTTTGTAGCAAAAGCACCACATCAGGGTTCTTCTATTGGTGTGGCAATTATCAAAACTGATGACATTGCAGAGTTTACAAAAGCCATTAACCGTTGTTTTTTTGTGATTGAATTATCAAAAATTGAATGGAATAGTTATTCAGAAATTGAAAAAATAGCTTATTTACAAGCAATGACAGATTTGGATAAAGGAATAGCTTTTCCTGTTTCTGTAAATAATATCATGATTTATCACCCTGAAAAACTTTTTGATTATTTGAATCAAGTATTTGATAACCAGCAAGTTAATCAAATAAATAATGATAATTTTAGCATACAAATATTTTCCAAAAACTGTGAAGATGAAGTATTATTTGAGCAATATATTGTAGGACAAGAATTTTCATGTGGTGTGATTCAAGATGAACAAGGAAAAGCCATTGCCCTACCTCCTACCGAAATTATTAGTGCATCAACTTTTGATTTTGATTCTAAATATAAAAGTGGTGGCTCTCGAAAAGTAATTCCTATTGGCACAACAAATGAAAATATTGCTGCCATTCAAACTGCTATTTGTCAAGTATTTACAGAGTTGCAATTTAATGTTTGTGCAAGAATTGACGGTTTTTTAACTGCTGATAATCAGGTAATTTTGCACGACCCAAACACAATTCCAGGAATGTCGCCAGCATCATTGATTTTTAAACAAACGGCTGAAATTGGGTTGAATATTACCCAAACTTTGACCTATTTCATTCGTGCTTCCTTGCAAGAACGGATTAAAACAGGTAAAAATACGGTTTATTTCAGAACTTTATTGGCAAATTTGGACAGCAATTTAGAGGCAAATTCACAAAATGAGAAAAACAAAACTTGCCAATTTATTGATTTTAACGATGATGAAGTTTCTTTTCAAACTGCAAAACAAAATTATAACATTGCAGCAAGTAATGGTCAGTATAATTTGCAATTACGTTTGAATATCACAACTAATTTGGATATAACTCATTCAAAACCAACAAGTTATCCATCGATTTATCTTGTTCCTTTTGCTATGATGATGAAAGATAGTTTTGCAGAAATGTTTAAGGTTTTGCAAACATCACGTCATGCAATGATTTTAAAGAACATAGAAACTGCAAGGGAATTGGTAAAAAGATATATTGTGAGTCATTAAAGATGATTAAGGTCTGTAGCATAGATTTTTAGTCCTTAATAAATTCTACATAATTTACATTAATTTATTGGTATTTAGGTTTAGTTTGTCATTCTGAACTTGCGAAAAATCTGATGTAATAAGCCAGATTCTTCGCTTTACTCAGAATGACAAAACTATACTTTTAAAATGTCTAATTACTTAAAACATAATTTTGTCAATTTCTTTCATAATCCTATCAGTTTCCACCAAAGCCATAATAATTTTTTGATAGTGCAAAATATCCTCAAATTCAAGGTTGCCGTCTTTTCTATCTTTTAGCCATTTTTGGGCAGGTTGATAACCACCAATAAAAAATTCCCACGCTATTCTTGGAACATTGTCAAAATATTGTGTGTCGTTAATATAAACTTTTCCTTCAAAATATTTTACTTTCTCTACTTGATTTGTGCCATTTACAGGATAACTAACAATAGAATTTTCTAAAATTGGACTTTCTAATAAATGAATTTGTCTAATTTGTGTGCCTAATTTTACCAAATTCCAAAAAGTAGTAATATCTTTTGGATAGGGAACTCTTGGGAAATCTATTTTTAAGAACTCCTTGTATTTTTCTCTATAACTTGGCGAATGTAAAACTGCATAAATATAATCTAACAAATCAATAGGGGCAAAAGTATCTTTGTTTGCTTCTTTTTCGTTAGTGAACCGCAAACCTAAATTTTCGGCAATTTTAACTACAATTTCTTTATTTAAGTTAGGGGTTCTTATTGCAGAATCACCAAACATAGTATCTACTGTTAAATTTTCAACAATATCATATTTTTCAAGTTGCTTTTCTAACTTTTCTACCGTAGCTTTTGCTTCTTCGTGTGTACTTTTATGTTCTTCAAAAAGTTTTGTATGCTCCTCTGAAATATCTTTTATTGCTTGATAAAATGGCAAAACTGTTTTTTTGAAAAATGTATTAATTTGTTTGTAATGTTCTTTTGCTTGTTCTAATTTTGATAACAAAATTAGCTTTTCTTGTTCTGAAAAAGTGCGTAATCTTTTTTGTTTAGGTTTCGTTTCATACACATATAATGGAAATAGATATGAACCATTATCAACAATATGTAAATCTATTATATTTCTAGTAACAAAAATAGAATCAAAGAAACCTATTTTCTGCTCTCTATTTGTTATCAAACCTAAATTTTCTCTATTAAAATGTTGCATAATATGATAAACAGGATATGCTAAAAATCCTTTGGATTTATCAGTGTGATATGTCCATTTACTATCGAATATTCGGTAATCTATTTTTTTTATGTATTCGTCTTTTATACCAAAGTTTATTATATTTTCTTTGGCATAAGAAATCTTTTGGTCTCTACTTTCAGAATATGCTTCATATTTAACTTTTAATTCCCATTCTGATAAGTTTTTAAAATCATTTAAAACTTTTAATAAAGTTTGTTTTTGATAGTGCATAGCCACTTTATCTCTTTTTGAGCAAATTCCTACGCCATTCACCACAAATAATTCATTAATTTTAAACCCTTCATCATAGCTTTTTTGCTCCTCAAAATCCTTAGGCACAAAGAAATAATTAGGTGCAATATTTGGCAATTCTTGATAAGGAACTGTTTTTAGAGAGTTTTTTAGTAGAAAATCAAATTTTGATTTGCGTTTTCCAAACAAATCATAATGAAAAACTTTGCCCAATTCTCCTACTTTTTTCTTGCCTGTTTTCACAAAAATATTGATACTTACGCCCTGCATAATG
>JAYTNF010000283.1:0-6694 GCA_043748455.1 Cytophagales bacterium | reverse complement strand
TTTTCCTTTTTTGCAAATTCACTATAATCATTTACCTTTTTGGGTGCAAATTCCAAAGAAAATAAGGCAGTTATGGAATAGGTTTTCAGAATAATTTTCTACTCTCTCGACGGATATTCATCTTTACGTAATATTGCCGCTAATTCAGTCAGTACAGAAAGTTTACCTCCATATGTTTCGTGCAAAATATCGGGCGTAAAAACATCTTCTGTTTTGCCACTTGCCACCAAACGCATATTTAAAAAGACAATCCAATCAAAATATTCTTTGGCAGTTTGCAAATCATGATGCACAACTACAACCGTTTTACCTTGTTGTTTCATTTCTTTTAGCAATTCGACAATGGCACTTTCAGTAGCTGCGTCGACACCTGCAAAAGGCTCGTCCATAAAATAAAGTTCCGCTTTTTGAGCCAAAGCACGAGCTAAAAAAACACGTTGTTGCTGTCCACCTGAAAGTTGAGAAATTTGGCGATTTTGGAAACCTTCCATGCCTACTTTTCTCAAACACTCTATCGCAATATCTTTGTCTGATTGTCGAGGTTGGCGAAATAAACCAATTTTGCCATATCTGCCCATTAATACCACATCAAAAACCGAAACAGGAAAATCCCAGTCCACAGATTCTCGTTGTGGTACGTAACTCACTTTATCTCGAATTTCGTCCAAAGATTTGCTAAATAGCTGAATATAACCACTTTGCAAAGGTAACAAACCCATAATTGCTTTAATCAATGTCGATTTTCCTGCACCATTTGGACCCATAACACCAACCAATGCACCTTTTGGCAAAGTTAAATCTATACCCCATAACACAGGTTTCCGATGATAACTAATCGTTAAATCATGAACTTCTACAATAGGATTAGCAATTTGTGATACCATTTTGTTTTGTAGCATAGACTTTAGTCTGTGCTTTGATTATCAGAGAGTTATAAAAACTAATGTAGCATAGACTTTAGTCTGTGCTTTAATCATTATTCCTCAAAAATAAAACTAAACTATAGATTTGAGATGAATTTTCATTGCAAATGCCATAGTGAAGTTTCGGTTTTGAGAAAACGGACTAAAGTCCGTTCTACAGAAAATTACCGTCCAAAATACTCATCATGTTTATCTCTACGGGTTGCATCTTCGAGAGGATATTCTTTTCTTAGCGGAAAATAGTCCATCTCATCAATATTCAAAATCCGAGTTAAATTAGGGTGTCCTGTAAAAACAATACCATAGAAATCGAAAGTTTCTCTTTCCATCCAATTTGCTGTTGGGTACAAATTTGTAGCTGTTGGCACATTTGGGTCTGAAATTGAGAAAAAAACCTTCAAACGTATGCGTGTGTTGGTAATAAGGCTATGCAAATGATAGACTACACTCAATTCTTGTCCTTTATTGTCAGGAAAATGAACTCCACACAAATCTGTTAAAAACTGAAATTGAAACTCTTTATGCTCATACAAATAGTTAAGTATTTGCATAATGACCTCTCTTTTGGTTGTAATTGTCAAAAGATTATAAGGTTCTTCAGTTTTCAATATATCCGCACCAAATTTGGTGGTCAAATCTTCTATAATTGTTTGATATGCAATAGCCATGAGAAATTTATTAAATGTAATAAAAATTGTAAACCTTAGAAGTAATTCGTTTGTGAGTTTAAACTTGTAAGGTTTTGACGAACTAATATATCTATTTTCTTTTAATCACTTTCAAAACTTTTTCCACAATATTTTTAGCCTTTAATCCGTATTTCTCCATCAGTTGTTCTGGAGTTCCGCTTTCACCAAAAGAATCTTGCACTGCCACCATTTCCATTGGAGTTGGTAGGTTTTGTGCTAATAAATTTGCGATTAAATCGCCAAGTCCGCCATGAATTTGGTGTTCTTCTGCCGTTACCACACAACGAGTTTTCAAAGCTGATTGCAAAACCGCAGCAACATCTAGAGGTTTTATGGTGTGAATATTGACAATTTCGGCATCAATTCCTTGCTCTGCTAATATTTCGCCTGCAATAATTGCTTCCCAAACCAAATGACCTGTGCAAAAAATACTTACATCTTTACCTTCATTCATGATTACAGCTTTTCCAATTTCAAATTTCTGGTCGGCTGGTGTAAAAATAGGAATTACAGGTCTGCCAAAACGCAAATAAACTGCTCCTTCATAGTCTGCAATGGCTTCTGTTGCAGCTTTTGTTTGGTTATAATCACAAGTATTAATAACAGTCATGTGTGGCAACATACGCATTAAGCCCAAATCTTCGAGAATTTGGTGCGTTGCACCATCTTCACCCAAGGTTAAACCTGCATGAGATGCACAAATTTTCACATTTTTGCCTGAATAAGCAATAGACTGGCGAATTTGGTCATAAACTCTGCCTGTCGAAAAGTTAGCAAAAGTTCCTGTAAACGGAATCTTTCCACCAATAGTCATGCCTGCTGCCAAGCCCATCATGTTTGCTTCGGCAATACCAACTTGAAAAAAACGGTCTGGAAATTCTTTTTTGAATGCGTCCATCTTCAATGAGCCTGTCAAATCGGCACAAAGTGCAACAACATTCGGATTTTTACGCCCTGCTTCCAATAAACCTGCACCAAAACCCGAACGGGTGTCTTTCTTTTCTGTAAAAGTATATTTTTTCATATAATTCGTTAATAACTTAGGACTAATTGTGGCTATAATTGTTGGCAAATATAAAAGATTCGCATGAAATTCTGTATAAATTATAAAATATTTGTTTTGTATCCGATAATAGAGATGTAATCAAACTAAGTAATATAAGTTGCGTAGAATGTACTAAATAATTTAGTCTGTGATTTTATCATAACTGTAATTAGCAAAATTTACAATAAACTTACTAAAAATAAGTGTTTTTAATGATTTTCCAAATTGTAATTTTAGAAAATTACAGACTAAAGTCCAATGCTATTAAGCTAAGAAATTGCAATAAAACAGGTAGGATTTTAATTGTTTGAGTGGTTTTAAACAAAGATAAAACAACTTATCCGTTATTGTCAAAATAATCCGTAGTTCATGTTATTTTATGCCACAGTATAGATTCTTATAACAAGTAATAACAAACTAAGATAGGATTTAGTAATATTTTCATCTCTTTATTTTGAATGGGTCTTATAAAATACGATATTTGTGAATATGTATTCGTTAATTTTCAAATAAAACTAATCAAATTCTTTTACTGTGACATTAATTAAATCAATTTCAGGAATTAGAGGCACTATTGGAGGTAAGGCTGGTGAGGCTCTTACACCTTTGGATATCGTAAAATTTGCCTCTGCTTATAGTGCTTGGATGCTGGCACAAGGCACTAATAAAAAAGTAGTTTTAGGTAGAGATGCAAGATTATCGGGTGAAATGCTGACAAAATTAGTGTCTGCAACTTTGCAAGGTATGGGTATTGAAGTTGTAGATTTAGGCTTATCTACAACACCAACAGTAGAGATTGCAGTAACGGCTGAAAATGCTGGTGGTGGTATTATTTTGACCGCAAGCCATAACCCTGGACAATGGAATGCACTAAAATTATTAAATCATAAGGGCGAATTTATTTCAGAAGCTGATGGTCAATGGATTTTACAATATGCTGAAAGCCAAGATTTTAACTATGCAACAATTTCAAATTTAGGAACTTATAGGCAAGATAATAGCTATATCCAAAAACATATAGCCATGATTTTGGAGTTGCCTTTGGTGGATAAACAAGCTATTAAAAATAGAAATTTTAAAATTATTGTTGATGCTGTCAATTCAAGTGGCGGAATTGCTGTTCCTATGTTGTTAAAGGAATTGGGAGTTGAGCAAGTTACAGAGTTGTTTTGTGAGCCAACAGGACATTTTCCACACAATCCTGAACCATTGCCCGAACATTTAAGTCATATTATTAGCCGAATGGAATCTCGTGATTTTGATTTGGGAATAGTTGTTGACCCTGATGTGGATAGATTAGCATTTGTTTGTGAAGATGGCAGCCCATTTGGTGAAGAATACACATTGGTTGCCATTTCAGATTATGTATTGCAGCACACAAAAGGAAATACCGTTTCAAATTTATCATCAACAAGAGCCCTAAAAGATGTTAGCACAAAATGGGGTGGCGAATATTTTGCGGCAGCAGTTGGAGAAGTGAATGTAGTTAGCAAAATGAAAGAAGTGCATGCGGTAATTGGTGGTGAAGGAAATGGTGGGGTTATTTATCCAGAATTGCATTATGGTAGAGATGCTCTTGTTGGTATTGCCTTATTTCTTACACATTTAGCAAAAGTTGGGAAATCGACAAAAATGTTAAGAATGAGTTATCCAAATTATCATATTTCAAAAAACAAAATTGAATTAACCCCAGAAATTAATGTTGACAAGGTTTTGGAAGGTATAGAACAAAAATATAACCGTCAAAAGATTAATAAAATTGATGGGTTGAAAATAGATTTTGATAATGAGTGGGTGCATTTGCGAAAATCAAATACTGAACCTATTATTCGGATTTATTCAGAATCAGAATCTGCTGCAACTGCTGAGTATCTGGCACAAAAAATTATTTCAGATATTAGAGAACTGATAAAATAATGTAAACAACAGATTATTTTACAATAACGAAAGTTGTTTTATCTGTATTGAATTGTATAAGGGTTGTCAAAAGCATAAAAAATATACTTGAAATCAAGTTTGAAATGAAATTTGAGAAATTTTAAAAAAGGTTAAATGATGTCATATTTTATGTTTATTTTTGAATTGCGAAATAAAAAAATCAAAATAAGACTATGGCACATCTAACCTTAAAACAAAGATATGAAATTTCTGCACTTTTTACAACTGGGGTAGCATTCCACAAATATACCACAAAAAGAAATAGCCTTGCAAGTTGGAATTAGTGAAAGTACGATTTCTAATGAAAAAAAACGTAACAAAAAAAGTGACAATTTGTATGATGCTGATGTTGCAAATAATTTAGCAATAAAACGTAGAAAAGAAAAAAAACCGTAGAAATTTAATGAAAATATTAAGATTTCTATAGAAAAATTACTTGTAAAACAATACAGCCCAGAGCAAATTGTAGGTGTATTGAAAAAAGAAAATATAGAAACAATGAGTCACAAATGGATTTATCACGGTCAGCCGATGCTGCATATTGATCAAGATAAGAAAAATGGAGGTAAATTGTATGAAAATTTGAGACAAAAGAGAAAATATCGTAAAAAAAGGTTGCTAACAAAGGAAAAAAGAGGAGTAATACCCAATAAAGTTATGATAGATGAAAGACCAGCAGAAGTTGAAACAAGAGAAAGATACGGGGATTGGGAGGAAGGCACAATAATTGGAGCTAACCATCAAGGTGAAATTTTAACATTAGTTAAACGAAAATCACGATTTACTTACATTAAAAAATTAGACGGGAAAACTGCAAAAAAGGTGGTGGGACGCATAGTCAAAATGCAGTGATAATTTTTTTTAAAAGAACAGGTATACCTTGTAAAACCATAACTTTTGACAATTGAAAAGACGGTGCGACGTTTCGCTTTACAAACCATCAGAAAATTACAAAAGAAATTGGGTTAGCAATTTATTTTGCAAATCCATATCATTCTTGGGAAAGAGGAACAAACGAAAATACAAATGGTTTAACACGCCAATATATTCCAAAGAAATCGGATTTTCGTAATTATTCTGTTGAAAATATTGCAGAAATTCAGGAAAAACTTAATAATAGACCAAGAAAAATACTAGAATTTGACAGTCCAATACAAAATTTAACTAAAAATAAAATTGCATTTCAAAGTTGAATCTGTATTACACCAACAACCTATTTATTTTAGTTTATTTCTTGCTTAGCTGTTACTTTTTCTAATATTTTGTAATTAACTAACAAAAAACCAAAGTATTTACTATGAAAAAAACTGTCTTTTTATCACTTCTTGCTGCCTTTTTATTTGGTTGTGTGTCAAGTGCCAAACACAAAAAAGTTTCTCACAGGCTTTGCAAAATAAAGGTTACGAAGTAGTCAAGTTTGCATTGGGTATTGATTACAAGCAACAGGTTAAAAGTATAAATACTTTCTATTCGTTTTAAAATATTCCGATTCTATTCGTTTAAAAATTCCGAAATTCCATCTCGGCAAGCACTTAACCTTAGTAAGATTTACTAAGGTTATTTTATGTTAAAACGGTTTTACAGTAATTTAATTGTAAAGGCAAATATTTTTAGTTTAAAAATCCCCATAACTTATTGATAATCAACTAGTTATAGCTAAAAAAATCTTAAAACTTTGTTTGCAATTTGTGTACCTTTTGTATAAAAAACCTTTATTTCAAAAAAAAAGTGCCTTTACAGACTGTAAAAGCACTTTTTTTTGGGCAATAGTTATCTCACCTGGGGTCGAACCAGGACTCTTCTGAACCAAAATCAGACGTGTTGCCAGTTACACCATGAGATAGTTTACTAACTTTGACACTAATTGAATATATTTTTTAATACTCTTTATAAAGCTTTCAAGCCTTGTGCTTTATTGCGATACAAAAGTAGTTACTTTTTTATTATTTTCCAAATGTGAAAGTGTTTTTTTTGAAAAAAAAAAAAAATATTTTTATCAATTTTCTAACTAATTGATTATCAGCTATAAAAAAAATGGTATTAATCATATTTTATTGGAATTATGGGAATCTTCTCTTATATTTAAGTTAATAATTTTA
>JAYTNF010000282.1:0-13867 GCA_043748455.1 Cytophagales bacterium | reverse complement strand
GCTCAACATAACACCATAGGTATCAAAGGCATTAACCCAAATGTTACCTTAGTACCCATCAATATATGGGAGAATAACGTATTAGTTAGCACTTTTCATATTGCCAAAGCATTTTTTTGGGCAGCAGAGGAGGGAAATATTGATGTCATATCTAATTCATGGGAACTTTTTAGTCCGACACAAGATGTTATAGATGCGATTCAAGTAGCTCGTAGAGAAGGTAGAAAGGGCAAAGGATGTTCTGTTGTTTTCTCCACAGGTAATAGAAGGCTATTAAGTGACGCTATTTTATTTCCTGGCAATCAGCCGGGTGTTGTAACGGTAGGTGGCTTGCTTCGCAATGGAGATTTATTTGGATTAAGTTTAGCAGGACTCGAATTAGACGTTATGGCATTTGCCGATGAAGTTGCTACTACAGACTGTATGGGAGAATTCGGTTATAATACTGGTACGAATAAAGAACTTAAAGACCCTAATTATATTAACACTTTTAGAGGTACTTCGGCAGCAGCCCCACAAGTGGCAGCCATTGCAAGTTTGGTTTTGCAGGCAAACCCAAATTTGACAGAGGCACAAGTATTGCAAATTATTCAAGAAACAGCAGTAGATATGGGTCCCGTAGGTAGAGATAACCAATATGGACATGGTAGGGCAAATGCAAATGAAGCAGTCATGAGAGCTATGGGACGTAGGTTTGGCGTGCCAAGTGGCGTAAATTTTTCGAGTTGGCTTAATAATTTAATACAGGTGGCAGGTGGCACTACTGATATTTGTCCTGATAGTGAGATTACTTTAGCTGCCCCAGATTTACAAGGACAGAGTATTTTATGGAATTTACCTTCTTCTTTAATTCCACTTGGCTCTCTTACAGATAATCCTTTACAAGTAAAAGTAGCACCTAATGTGGTGGGTTCTATAAATGTTTCTTTAACTTTTGGAGAAAATAGTGGTGGTTGTGGCTTAAAAAGTACCAGAGAACTTTATTTAGCCATTCGCCCTCAAATATATGTTATACCTTTATATGCTTGCGTAGGATTAGGTACATCAGACCATTATTATCCATTATCGCCAGGTATCACACACTATACATGGGAAAGTGGTATTTCGCCTGGTATAGAAGTGCAAAGCCTCAACAGCACAGGCACTTCAATTAGAATTCTTATTTATCAACAAGAGGAAAAATATTTGAAACTCAAAGCCCATGCTTTGAATGGTTGTGTTTGGGAGCAGATAATTAGTGTTACAGGTATTGACTGTTATGGAGGTAGTTGTAGGGTTATTCAAGTGTTTCCTAATCCTGTATCAGATGTTTTAAACATTGATGTAGCAGATAAACTTCTTCCTAATGTATATCTTCCGATTGCTATCTGCCGAATAAAACCTGGTACAGTTTTTAGTTATCAGTTATTTAATGCACAAGGAGAAAAGATAAAAATGGGTCTTTTGAGTGATTTATCAGCTAAAATTGAAACGAAAAACTTACAAACAGGTTTTTATTATGTTCATGTGCTTGAAGATGGGCTGCCTATTTATAGACAAAGCATAAAAATAGTGCAAAATTAGGGTTAGTCTTATTAGTTTTTAAATGTCTTATAAATGTCATCTTACACAAGATGACAAACTATAAGACATTTTTAAAACCTTAATTTTATTAGACTTTTGCGGAATATTGCACTAAATTTGCTCAGAATGACTCATCACATAATTTACCTATTTCACATAAAGCCTGCTGAAAACGATTTTCATAATTTCCCGAAATTTCTACAAAATTTCTGTGATTGTCAATAAGATAATTTTTAAAAAGGTTGTGCATTTCCATTCTATTATCAGGGCTATCTCTCAATCCATCATCAATCCAAGCAATATCAGGACATAACAACAAATACAAATCATATTGCTTTTGTGTTACTAACATGTCTAAAATTTTTGGTGTTTTTTGGAAATAATAGTTGCTATAAATCCAATTTGTTTCTATGTTTGTATCATATAGTAATAATTTTGTTATTTGTTTTGATGAAATCTCTTGATTTGAAAAATATTTTTCAAAACTTGCCTCCAAAGCAGCTTGCCCAATTGACATAGGTTCAATATCGTCATAAACAGATATAATTCCTTGACGATTTTCTGCTAAATTTCTTAGCTTGAGATATTCTCTTACATATTCTGGGCATGAAGGTACAGAAAAATATTTGGCAATCTCTAAACATAATGTTGTTTTGCCACTTGATTCGGAGCCAAAAAAAACGACTTTCATAAAATATTTATAATGATTTGACTATTAAATGTATAACATTTTAAGTATTTTTAGCAAATTTATTATATTTTAACACTTTATCTATGAAATTATCAAAATATGTAATATATTTACAACTAATTAATTGCCCCCATTAAAATACTCCAACAACTTCTATATATTTTCTTACAACTAAATCATTAAGCAACCAACATGACAAAATTATTATTCATTTTTCTTGCTGTAATTGGAATCTGGCTAACCTCTTTTACCAGTGTAAATTTAAAAACTAACAAAATACGCAATGTAGTTATTGACCCAGGACATGGAGGCAAAGACCCAGGCTGCGTTGGCAAAAATTGTATGGAAAAGGATGTAGCCATGGCAATAGCATACGGATTTGGTGCAAATATAAGAGCACACATGAAAGATGTAAATGTTATTTACACACGTACAAGAGATGAATTTATTGAATTAAGAGAAAGAGCAAGATTAGCTAATAAAGAACATAGTGATTTGTTTATCTCTATTCATGCAAATGCTGCAACTACACCTGATATGTTTGGAACAGAAACCTATGTTATGGGTTTAAACTCTGCTGACGAAAACTTAGACGTTGCAAAACGTGAAAATGCGTCAATTTTGAAGGAATCAGGCTATCAAGAACATTACAAAGGCTTTGACCCTAATGATGCTGCTTCGCATATCTTGATGCTAAATTATCAAAATACTTATCATAAAAGTAGTACAATTATGGCAAATCACATAGAAAATCATTTTAAAAACAAGTTGCTAAGACACAGTAGAGGCGTAAAACAAGCCAATTTTCTAGTTTTGCAACAAGTATCTATGGCAAGTGTATTGGTAGAAGTTGGATTTTTGACAAACTCAACTGAGGAATCTTTCTTAAATGGTAGTAAAGGTCAAGCTCATATTTCTTATGAATTATATAAGGCTTTTAGAGATTATAAAACAGAATTTGAAAAATATTAAAAATTATATTTTTTAGCAAATTTCAGCCTCTCATTTTGAGAGGTTTTTTTATGATTAAAATTCAGATAGTTTTTGTAAAAACTCGTATTTTTTTGCAAAAACTACATAAGAATAATATATTTGCCCTAAGAAATATAAAACCTTTAACGAATCTTTAACCAAATAGCAACGTGTTTAAAAAAATATTAATAGCCAACAGAGGCGAAATAGCCTTGCGTATTATTCGTACATGTAAAGAAATGGGCATAAAAACGGTAGCAGTCTATTCAAAAGCAGATAAAGACAGTTTGCACGTAAGATTTGCAGATGAAGCTGTTTGTATTGGACCTGCCCCAAGCAAGGAATCATACCTAAATATTCAACGCTTAATTGCAGCCGCAGAAATAACTAATGCAGATGCTATTCACCCAGGTTATGGTTTTTTGTCTGAAAATGCTACCTTTTCACAGGTTTGCCAAGATTATAATATTAAATTTATTGGTGCAAGTCCCGAAATGATTAATGCCATGGGAGACAAAGCCTCTGCAAAAGACACGATGAAAAAAGCAGGAGTTCCAACAATTCCAGGTTCTGATGGGCTATTGACAAGTTTGGAAGAAGGTAGAACTTTGGCAAAAGGTGTGGGCTATCCTGTCATTATCAAAGCAACTGCTGGCGGTGGTGGGAAAGGCATGCGTATAATTTATGATGACGCAGGTTTTGAGAAAGCATGGGACGATGCTCGCCGTGAAGCAACAGCATCTTTTGGGAATGATGGTATGTATCTCGAAAAATTTGTCGAAGAGCCACGCCATGTAGAAATCCAAATTATCGGCGACCAACATGGGAAAGTTTGTCACCTTTCTGAAAGAGATTGTTCTATTCAACGCCGCCACCAAAAACTTGTAGAAGAAACTCCATCACCAATTATTACCCAAGAGTTGCGTGATAAAATGGGCAAAGCTGCCATTCTCGGAGCCTCGTCTATTGGTTATGAAGGTGCTGGAACTATTGAATTTTTGGTAGATAAATATGGAAATTTCTTTTTTATGGAAATGAATACCCGTATTCAGGTAGAACACCCAATTACAGAAGAAGTTACAGATTTTGACCTCATTAAAGAACAAATTAAGGTGGCATCAGGTGGCGAAATTTCAGGCAGAAATTATTATCCACAACTTCATGCTATGGAATGCCGAATTAATGCCGAAGATGTAAGCAAAGATTTTAGACCTTCGCCAGGGAAAATTACCAATTTACACATACCTGGGGGCAGAGGTGTAAGAGTAGATTCGCACATTTATGCAGGTTATACCATTCCTCCAAATTATGATTCAATGATTGCCAAATTGATTGTTTCAGGGCAAACACGAGAAGAAGTTATTGTGAGAATGAAACGTGCTTTGCAAGAATTTGTGATTGAAGGTATCAAAACAACAATTCCATTCCATATTAGACTCATGGACGACCCTAATTTTAGGGCAGGAAATTTCACGACAAAATTTTTAGATACTTTTGATATGACAGGATTGTAAAATATAAATAAATTGTTTCAGTTGTGTAAAAAATGTCATTTTTACATAACTGAAACAATATTTCAATACATTGCAGAATCAATTATCAATATCACTTCAAAACATGGAAACTAACCCTAATATTATTCAGGAACTAACAACAAAATTACAAAGTTCAGAGCAATTATTAGCCTCAGTTTTTGATGCCGTGGCTGTTGGTATTGCTGTGCTTGACGAAAATGGTAATTTTGTTAAAGTAAATCGAGAATATTGCCAAATTTATGGTTATACAAATGAAGAACTTATTGGTAAGCATTTTACAATAACCGTTTTAGAATATCAACATAGTTTTGCAATAAACTCCCATAAAAATTTTATAGAAACAGGGGGGCGAATGTCTCATGAGTGGACTGTTGTCCGAAAAACAGAAGAATTAATTGATATTTATGTGCAAGCCACTTTATTTGTCCAAGATAATGGACAAAGGTTTAAAGTAATGAGTGTTACAGATATTACAGAAAAAAAAGTGCAAACTAATCAATTAATTGAATCTCAAAATAACTATAAATTATTAGCAGATAATATACATGATGTAATTTTTACAACAGATGAAAATATAAAATTTACCTTTGTTTCACCTTCTGCGTTGCGTATGTATGGTTATACACCTGAAGAGTTTATGCAATTAGAGCTAAAAAACCATCTTGTGCCTACTTCTATTGATTTAGCTATGAAAAGTCATCAAGAGAGATTAGATTTTGAATCTAAAAATCCAGATATGACCCAATCTTTTGTTAGCACTTTGGAAGTGGAGCCGATACGCAAAGATGGTACTACTTTTTGGACAGAAGTTGTAACAACAAGGCTTTATGACAAGCATAACAAAAAAATAGGTTATGTAGGTACAGTTAGAGATATTACATTACGTAAACAGCAAGAGGCAGAAGTTAAAAAATTGTCGTTGGTGGCAAGTAAAACTGAAAATGTAATTATTATTACGAAAAAAAATAGAAAGATAGAATGGGTTAATGAGGCTTTTGTAAAAGTTACAGGTTATAGCTTTGAGGAAAGTATTGGTAAAAATCCTAAATTTTTGCAAGGACAAGAAACAAGCTTAAAAGATATTTTAGCAATTTCAGAAGGTTTGAAAAGCCAAAAGCCTTTTAAACAAGAAATTCTCAACTATACTAAAAATGGAAAAAAATATTGGGTAGAATTAAATATTACACCTATTTTTGACGAAAACGGCAAAATAGATAAATATTTTGCCGTTGAAAATGATGTTACAGCCCGAAAAATTACCGAGCAACAGCTTAGAGAATATGCGGAAAAACAGTACAAACTTACAGAAGATTTAACTCAACAAAATAATGATTTGAGACAGTTTTCTTACATTGTATCTCATAATATTCGTTCTTATGTAGCCAATATTTTAGGTATTATTCATGTAATGGATTTAACTACTGCGGATAAAGTTGAACAAGAATCATACCTAAGCATGCTCAATCAAGCTGCAATTGGCTTAGATACTGTAATTAAAGATTTGAATGATATTTTAGATGTTCGTCGCCCTTTTAGTAAGCAAATGGAAAAACTATTGCTGTCAAATATTGCAGAAGAAGCCACAAATACGCTAAAAAATCAAATAGAAGAATGCCATGCAATAATTGATTATGATTTAGAAGTAACAGAAGTTTTTGGAGTAAAGCCATATTTGCAAAGTATTTTCTATAACTTAATCAGCAATGCTATCAAATATAGAGCCTTTGATAAAACCTTAAACATTGCCATAAGTTCTAAGATCATAGAAGATAAAATTATTATTACTATAAAAGATAACGGTTTAGGTATAGATTTACTCACTCAAAAAGATAATATTTTTAGCCTTTACAAACGGTTTCATACACATACTGCGGGCAAAGGCTTAGGTTTATTTATGGTAAAAACACAAGTAGAGGCAATGGGTGGGAAAATAACAGTAGAAAGTGCAATTAATCAAGGCACAACTTTCTTTATAAGACTGCAACAAGTTATTTAAATAGATAAAATGTAAATTGTATAGTGGTAGTACGTAGCCCCAAATACACATTTTAGTTAGTAAAATTAGTTTTTTGATAGCATAATACTTGTTTTTAAACAAAATAAACACATTAAATGGATATTTGGTTGCATAGCTGGAGCTACGCAAATACTACATAACTCACATTATTTATTAACATCTATAGTCTTTATGTTTACCTTCACTAATTCCAAATTAAAGAGCTATTTCTTTTTGTGATAAATTTGTTGCAAAAGTACAGCAAATTCATATCTTTGTTTTGTGGTTAAAGTAATTTCCTACTAAAATGCTTGTTTTGTTTTCTTCTCTATTTTACAATTCAAAATAAACATAAAATATGACGTTATTTAACCTTTTTTAAATTTATCAGCATTTCAAACTTAATTCCAGAAGTTATTAGTTTTTTCCTAAATTTTGTCTTTAACATGAAACCTAATTTTATTTATTTATATATAATTTTATTATTACAAGCTATTAATTATCAAGTCATTGCACAAGACCGAAAAAATCATGAAAAAGGTACTTATGTTGATAGCATGCAACGATATTATCAGCAGGCAGCTATGCCAGCCTATATTTCCATTGGCACAAGCCCTGAAGGCAAAAGTACAACCCTAAATCCAAGCAAATCCCAAGCACCAAAACCCATGTATTTAGACGGACATGGCACACATTATATACGACACCGTGACCCGCAACATGGTGATATGACCTTTGAAATTAATGCAGACGGTAAAGCACCACTTTCTGTTTTAAGGTTTTTTGAGGCTCCAAGTTTTCAAAAAAATGGCAAGTTATTTTTTGGGCAAAATCTAACAATGTCAGTTGTTTCAAAAGATGAAATGTCAGGTTTGAAAAATATTTACCAATCTATTGATAAAGCAGCTTATTCTGAAGAAATAACAAAGTTAAAATTAGATAGAGAAAAAGAGTATTTTGTGCAATATTATGCGGTAGATAATGTAGGAAACGAGGAAAAAACGCAGGAAAAAACTTTTATAGTTGATTTAACAGCCCCTCAAACAAATTATACAGTAAAAGGAGACCAAGTAGACAATGTAATTTCTCCACGAAGTAGTGTAAGCTTATCTGCTATCGATGAACTTTCAGGTGTTAATAAAATTGCTTATCGTGTGGGTGATGAAGAAACAATGAAAAATTATGCTACTTCCTTAAACTTTGGAAGTTTAGGAGATGGTGAGCATGCTCTTTATTTTCGTGCTACTGATAATGTAAAAAATATAGAAGATGAAAATACTTTTTCATTTTACCTTGATAAAATGGCACCAATTATTACCTCTGAAATTTTGGGAGATAGGTATGTAATTCAAGGCAAAACTTTTTTTTCAGGTCGTACAAAATTGCAATTAGAAGCCATAGACAATAAAGCTGGCGTAAAAGCTATTTATTATGCTATTGATGGAGTCAATTATCAAAAATATGAAAAACCATTTTATATTCCAAACCGTCCAGGACATCATGTTGTAAATTATTATGCAGTTGATTTGGTCAATAATAAGGGTAGTGGGAAATATGAAAGAACTGTTAATTCTATGTTTATGGATTTGACAGGTCCTCGGTTGTCTTTTAATTATGTTGGCGAAAAATTTGAAATGAATAATAATATTTATGTCAGCCCACGCACAAAAATAAATTTAATGGCACAAGACCCAGAATCTGGAGTCCTAAATATTGAATATCAGGTAGATGGCATAACAGTTGGAGATTTTAAAACAGCTTTTCAAGTTGAAAATGAAGGTACACATAGTGTAGATTTTACGGGTTTTGACAACGTAAATAATAGCAACAATAAAATCTTCGAATTTATTACAGACGCAACGCCACCTGAAATTTTTACACATTTTAGTTTGCAACCTATTGCAGAAGAAACCAAATTTTTAGCAACTTCTGGGAAAAGTGATAATCATACAGATAATACAACACATAATAATGCGGCAAATAACACTAATAATGTACTTGTTTTTCCTAAGCATTTAACTATTTTTTTGGGTGCTACTGATAATATGGTAGGAACAGAAAAAATTTATTATAGCATTAATGGAAGTTCAGAACAACTATACCAAATTCCATTAACAAATTTTGTTGTTGGAAAAGTTACAAAACTTAAAATTAGGGCTATTGACAAATTAGGAAATCAAGCTATTGATGAAAAAGAATTTATGGTTGTGAAATAATTTTAATCTTTAAAGTTGTAATCTTTGGCAATATCGTACCATAAAAGATTACAACTTTAAAGATATTTCAACTTCACCCACCCTCCTACAAAATCTCCACCAAATATTTCGCCACCCGACCAGTTACGTCTTTAATTTGGTGTCTGCAAGTCCCTCACAATCTTCATTGTTTCCACACTCACCCAACATACTTTTTGCAATAATTCAATAAATTATCAATTCCTGTTGGGTATATTTTTCTTCCTTTTGGGTGCTAAATAGCCTTTTACTTTTGGGATAAGTTCACGTTTCCCAAAATACTGTTTGTATAAACGCCAATCGTTTTCTTCTATATGTGCTATAATTTCATTTCGCCAACAACCTCTCTTTTTAGAACATAGAAAATTTCCTTTCTTATCACATATTGTCAGATTAAAACCCCAGAAATCATCTGTTGCATAAACCACTTTTAAATAAATTGATTTTCCTGTTCGCAAATGATGAGTTTCAAAAATAGAACCTATACCAAAAGTTGAGGTTTTGGGATAAATATGTTCTTCATTTATAAATTTTTTGCGATTTTCGTATTCTTGCCAAGTCATAATTTCATATTTTAGTATTTACAAAAATATGTAATTATTTTAAATATCAATAATAAATTTAAAAACATTTTACAATTCCCCGACAATTTTCATAGTTTCCACACTTAACCAAACAATTTTCTGCAACAATTCTATAACTTCCTCCTTATAATCCTCAAACTTATAAGTATTAAAATGTTCTTGTATGGTTTTGTCATCAGATTTATAGGGCTTGTACTGGTCTAAAACCCATTCAATAGCATTTCTGTTACCGAGCATATATTCCAAAGCCTGTGCAGGAACTCCCGATAAAGTTGTGAGTTCGTCTATTTCTATAATATTACCTTTCAATTTAAGAATTGGCAAAATTTTGAAATAATCAACTTCTTTTTCTTCAAATAATTTAGTTTCTTTTACAAATAAATCTTTACCTAATACTTTTTTACCCTGTTTTTGTGCCTTAAAAACTTCTAAATTAATATCTTTGCGTACAAGTAGCCCCACCCCAGCCCTCGCCAAAGAGGGAGTGAAAACTCCCCCTTCGGGGGGCAGGGGGGCTAAATGCAATTCCATTAAAGCCTTACCTTTTTCTACCCAAAAATCAAAATTATCGTACAGAGGAATACGAGGAAAATCTTGCTTTAAATTTTGTTCATATTGCTGCCTATATGCAGGCGAATGTAAAACCGCATAAATATAATGGAAAATATCTTCTTTGCAAAGCCCCACCCCAGCCCTCCCCGAAGGGGAGGGAGTAAATACGTCAGAAACTCCCTCCACTTTGGGGAGGGCTGGGGTGGGGCTTAGTGTTGCGTAATTTTTTGTAATATGTGCCGAAACAGCCGAAAAACCTAAGTCCACAGCCGAAAAACCTAAGTTGCGTTGTTCGTAATAATAACGAAAATAAGCCAATGCCCAATCTGTAATATTTTCTTGCTTTTCGCCATTTTCCGCATAAATATGGAGAGGTAAACAATTTGTATCACCTGTAAAATGCAAATCAACAATTCTATTTGATGCAATACAATGAAATGATTTGATACTTGCCGAATTAACAAAAGCAATAATTTTATTTTTTGATTTACCATTTTTGCCAAAAATAGTAGGTAATTGATAGTGCATTTCATTCAAATTTTGGCTGAAATACAAATGTTTTTTGACAAAAGGTCTATAAAAAACTTCAATAACCCTATTTTTAAAGATTTTTATCTTTTTATTTTCTATAAATTGCTTTTTAACATCTCTTGTCCATTTAATTTCTTCTGTCCAAATACTTGGTTCGTCGATAATTTTAGGAGGTTTCGCATCTGCATTTTTTCGTTTACGCACATTTTCATATTCTGCCCATATTTGTTCTGCACCCTCCATTCTAAATTTGGCTTGGTATTCGTGATAAATTTTTTGGAAAAAGTCTAATTTTTTTAACAAATTCTCTTTATCAAAATCATAAACCCATTCATCACGATTTGTAACAACTCCTAACGAAAATAACTTAAAAATAGCTTGGTCAAAAGTTGCACCTTCTTTATTAGTTTTCACTTTTTTACTAACAAGTGGCAACAATTCATAAAAATCATTATCAGTTTTATTGAGCCAATTTCCTTTTTCGTCAGGTCTAATTACCTCAAAACTAAGACTTTGTAGTTCTTTTTCTCTCAATAAATCTAATTTTTCTTTGGCAGTTTCACCTGCTATTTTTGTGTAAAAAATCTTACATTTTCGTTTGTCCTCTTTACTTTTAAGTTCTTTTTTCACAAATAAAGTAATTGCCACACCTGTCATAATTCCAAAAACATTTGCCTTTGAATTTTCATTAGTATCTCGAATATCACCA
Source organism: Cytophagales bacterium (assembly GCA_043748455.1). GTDB lineage: Bacteria > Bacteroidota > Bacteroidia > Cytophagales > Thermoflexibacteraceae > JAAFKA01. Next base: position 2,500 of record JAYTNF010000282.1, on the reverse strand, counting down.
CCTAAATCAATAATATATAACTCGTCAAACTCCTCACTCACACATTTTCGAAAACCATCATCTTGTCTTTTGTCAATAAAACTACGATTTGTGATGTAAGCAATAATGCCTTTTTCGTCTATACGGTCAGAAGCCCAACGTATAAACCGTTTATACATATCATATTGTTTTGTTTTTTGTGCCTCACTTTTATCGATGTAAGTTTCTTTTATTCTACCGTCAATTCCTCCTGTTTTTTTCTTATAATCTTCAAAATATTCCCGGTTTTTATTATTATCATTTTCGTTTTGTTGGTTTGCATTATAAGGCGGATTTCCAATAACTACCGAAATTCGTTGCGTATTTTGTGCTTTTATCCTTTCTGTATTCACTGCGGTAAGTCCGTGCTTGATAGTTTGTTGCCCTTTTGACCAAAAACCATAAGTTTCTAAGGTATCAACCCAACAAATATTTTTGAATTCCTCGTAATTTTTTGTTCTATTTTTATAAACATACTCAATATTTAGATTTGCAATATAATAAGGTAAAATTGCAATTTCGTTAGCGTGAATTTCATTTTTGTATTTATGCTCTAAATCTTGCAAAGGTATGTAATTTAGCAAATCAGTAATAAAAGTTCCCGTTCCTGTTGCAGGGTCAATGATATGCACATTTTTATCGGCAATAGTTTTGCTAAAATGTTTCTCTAATAATACGTCTGTACTTTCGAGCATAAATTTGATAATTTCTTTTGGCGTATAGACAATGCCTAATTTATCGGCAGCCTTAGGATTATAAGCCTTATAAAAATTTTCGTAAATATATTTTAAGAAATCTTGCTTTTGGTTATGGTCTTGCATTTCGACAGCCCTTGCCTTAATTTGTGTGTAATAAGGTTGCAAAGACGATAAAGTTTTACGTTTTGTATCACTCACAAAAAACGTAGTTTCAATAGCATTTAAAGATTTTGAAATGTTATTTTCTGAGTGAAACATCTCATCATCAAAAATAGATTTAAAAATTTGTTCCGTTAAAATATGTTGTATTAACATTTCGTCAATATCTGAAATTTTGATAGCTGGGTTAATTGCATCTTTACACAAGTAAAAAAAACTAGATTTTGCATCTATAAAAGCCTGATTAATTCCCCCTTCGGGGGTTAGGGGGCTACTTTCTCTTGTTATCATTCCTCTTAAAACTTCAATGATTTGTGGCAAATCTTCCTGAAATTTTTTGATAGTTTGTTTAAATACTTTATCTTCAATGGTTTCAAAATTGACAAATTCTATCAACAAATGATGCAAAGCCTCCTTGTTAGACATTTTAATTTTTGCCCGTTTCTCTCCCTGAATTAGCACTGCCTCAATAGAATTTTCTATCAAAAAATTAAACATTGGGTAGCCAAGTCGTTGTTTCTTAATAATTTCGGCTTCAATATCATCTTTTTCATCTTTTGCTTCCCAATAACCATAAATTAATCCTTCACTTTTTAGTACACCATCAGGTCGTTTGCTACTACCTGCAAGTGTCTGCTCTTCCACAACTTCAATGTCTTTGGGTTTGCAATAAAAAACTAACAAACCTCTGAAAGCTGGTTTTATAGAACCTTCATTTTTACTGCCTCGTTGTTTTAATCTTTCGAGTTCTACATAATATTGGTTAATGCGAGAAATAGACATAAATAAGTATTTATATTTTTTGCGAATATACTAAAAAAATAAAAAAACCTTTCCAAAAGTTTAAAACTTTTGGAAAGGTAGTAACTTACTTCAACCCCTCCCACAAAATCTCCACCAAATGCTTCGCCACCCGACCAGTTCCGTCTTTAATTTGGTGTCTGCAACTTGTGCCGTTGGCTGCAATAATCACATTTTCAGGTTGTTGCCTCACCGTTGGGAAAAGCACCAATTCGCCGACTTGCATCGACACCTCATAATGTTCTTTTTCGTAACCAAAACTTCCCGCCATTCCGCAGCAACCAGAACGGATTAAATGCACCTCATAATTTTGCGGAAATTCCAACACTTTTTTAGTTGGTGTCAAACTTGCTAAGGCTTTTTGGTGGCAATGTCCGTGCAGTTTTATCAACCTTTTTTCAGTCGTAAACTGTGCTTTTGTGATATTTCCTTTGTCAATTTCACGAGCCAAAAACTCATCAATCAGCAACGCATTTTTTGCAATTCGTTGAGCATCAGGCTTTTGATAATCATTCACCAAATCCAAATATTCATCTCTAAACGTCAAAATTGCCGAAGGTTCTAAACCAATCAAAGGAGTTTCGTCTGTAATTTTATCTTTCAATAACTCAACATTTTCTATGGCAAGTTTCTTTGCATCTTTCAACAAACCCTTAGACAAATAAGTACGACCACTTTCAACGTGAGTAGGAATAATGACTTCATAACCCAATTTTTGCAATAATTTTATGGCAGTAATTCCCATTTCCACATCATTGTAATTGGTAAATTCGTCTGCAAAAAGGTAAACAGCCCCCCTGCCCCCTGCTGGGGGAGTAAGCCCC
>JAYTNF010000281.1:0-10955 GCA_043748455.1 Cytophagales bacterium | reverse complement strand
GGCACTTTGGGAGGAAGAATATACGTTTGCTATAAATATTTCGTGCCTAAGGGCACTAAAAAAGACTTTCTTAGCTTAATAGCATTGGACTTTAGTCTGTGCTTTGATTATCAACGAGTTATGAAAAAAACATATACAATTAGTTTTGTATTAGTGCTTACAAAATAATTTGCATCAGTATTTATGACATTTGCCCATTTTGTAACAAAATAGTTACTTCTGTACCTTTATTAAATTCGGAAACAAGTCCAATAGTTCCTCCCAATTTTGTAATTACAGATTTGGCAATATAAAGCCCCAATCCTGAACCATTTGCCTTATCTGTTGCCCGAAAAAACATCTCAAAAATCCTTGCTTGATATTCTTTAGCAATACCATATCCATTATCTGTAATTATAATCTTAGCTTGGTTTGGTGTTAATTCTACACAAATTTCTATACTTGGAAAGTGATTTAGAGATTGGTTTAGTAATTCGTCTTCTGCAATTTTTTGATATTTTATTGCATTAGAAATAAGGTTATTTAATATGACTTTAATTCGTTTGCTATCTGAATAAAATGTTGTTTTTCCAATCACGTTTTTAGTTATCTGAATCAATGAAAAATTATTCAGATACTGTAATTGTGCCAGCGAATCGTCGATTTCTTGCAACCAATCAATTTTTTCGTAGTTAATTTCTGTACGTTTATTGTGTGATAGTGCCAATAAATCTACCACCAAATTATCCAACTTTTGTACACTTTGCCCAATCATATCCAAATATATACCCAACATGGCAGGCTGATGTTCCATTTTTGCAATCTGCACCAAACCCAAAATGGAACTTAGTGGTGCTTTTAAATCATGTGATGCATGATAAGTAAAGGTATCTAACTCAAAATTTGCTTGTTGCAATTCTGTCAAATTTTGCTCATTTGTTGCTATGGTTTCGGTCAGAGATTTTGTCCTTTCTTGAACCAAATATTCTAAATTAACATTGATAGCTTCCACCTTGTTTTTTTGTTCTTGTAATTGCTTTGTACGAACTGCAACTTGTTTTTCTAATTCTCGGCGGATTGCACGTTGCCTATAAAAACGGACTTGAAAATAAGTATAAAGCAAAGTCAATATTGCAAAACTGACAAAAACCCAAAACCATAACTTTTGCCAAAAAGGTGCTTTAATAGCAATATACAATCTACTTACTTCACTCCAAACACCATCTCCATTGCTTGCTTTAACTTTAAAAATATAATTTCCTGAGGGTAAATTTGTATAATTTGCAAAATTACGATTGCCGTTTTCAATCCAATCATTATCAAAACCTTCTAATTGATACATAAATTTATTTTCACTTACATTTACAAAATTTAAGGCTGCAAAACGTAAAAATATAGCATTGTCTGTATGTTGCAATTCAATATATTTCTTAGTAATGATTTGAGAATCTAATTCTGATTTTTCATTTAAGTATCGGAACATTGTTATTGCAACTTTTGGTGGATATGGATTGTCTTTCATCAAGTTCAACGCAAAACGGTTTAAGCCATTATTAGCACCAAAATACACTTCCTCACCCGTTGTTTTCAGCACAGCACCTGCATTAAATTCATAAGTTTCTAAGCCATTTTTGATGGTAAAATTCTTGAAAACCTCTGTAAATTGCTCTAAACGACTCATGCCTGTGATGGTACTAATCCACCAATATTTACCATCTTCTACAATTCCCATAACCTGATTATCAACCAAACCAGATTTAGTTGTATAAAGTTTTTCAAGTGTTAAAGTATTGGTATTCAACATATTAAGTCCGTCTGAAGTTCCCACCAATAAACGAGATTGGCGAGATAAAGCAGCACAAAAAATATAATTACTTTCTATGGCAGCAATAGCTAAAAAGTCTTGGTTTGACACAGAAATATTATTTTTGTTATAGGTTTGAGCTACATCTTGAGATTTATTTTGACTTGCCAACTGAAAAAGTCCTTGTATCATTTGCCCTTTAATACTTACACGAAATAAACCAGCTTTATAAACCCCCAACCATAAATATTGCTTATCTGCGATAACAAACTGAATTTTCATGTCTAATTCTTTGTTTGCAAAATGCTTTATTAATTGAAAATCAGGCATAATTAAATTAGTTGATTTGTCCGATTTCTTTAATGTTTCTGATGCTAAATCTTGTCTTTTATCGGCTGACCAACATAATAACTCTCCTTTTTTTGTCCCAATCCACAAATTATTATCTGTATCTTCGGTAATGGCTGTGATTTGTGGAACTGTAATTGTCGGATATTTTTCGTGCAAAAAGTGTTGAAATTCTCGTTTTGCAGTATCAAATAAACTTAAACCTTTGTCTGTTCCAATCCAAATTCCGCCTTTTTTGTCTTGATACAAACTTAGTATTTTATTAGTAATTAATCCATCTTGTGCATTTAATTGCTGATAATATGTATAAAAATGATTTGCTATCGAATCATAGACATTCAAACCATTGGAAGTTCCTATCCAAACTCTGCCTTTTTTGTCTTGTAAAAAACAGTTTATTGTGTCGCTGCTAATGCCATTAGTTTGTAAATGTTGGTAATTGATATGCACAAAAGGTTGAAAATAAGTACTATTAAAATGTAAACCATTGTAAGTACCAACCCACAGTGTTTTTTGTTTATCTATATATAATGTAGTTATGTAATTACTTTGTAATATGCCATGGTTTCTATCAAATAATAAGAGTTGGTTTTTACGTTGGTCTAAACGTGCAAGCCCTAAATTTGTGCCTATCCAAATAACATTATTGCTATCTACAACTAATGAATTTATAGGATTTTCAATAAGATAAGATTGCTGCGTTTTAGCACTTATATCTGCCAAATCAATAGTATGTAAGCCATTTGTGCAACCTGCCCATAGTTTTCCGTTTAAATCTTCGGCAATAGTTTGCACAATAATATTAGGAATTGCAATAATAAATAACTGTTCTTTTTTGTCTAATTTTGCTAAACCTTGAGAGGTTCCAGCCCAAATATTACCCTTTGAATCCTCATAAATTGCCCGTACAGCAATGTCTTTTTTATGAGTTTGATTATAAGTTAATTTGTAATTTATGAATTTATTGTAATCTTTTCCTAAACAATATAAACCTGAATTTGCACCAATCCAAAGATTGGCTTTTCTATCTTCATAAATTGTAAACACTTGAAAATCAGCATCTTGATGGTTAGGAAAAAAATGCTCAAACTCATCTTTAACCCGATTATAACGACTTAATCCTTTGCGTGTACCAATCCATAATTCTCCAGCTTGTGTTTCATAAATACTTTGAACAAAATCTGAAGGCAACGAAGTTAGCTTTTGTGATTCATTGCCATAAAACTTGAATTGAGAACCATCATAACGGTTTAATCCACGCTGTGTGCCAACCCATAAAAACCCTTGTTTATCTTGGCAAACTGCTGTAACAATATTTTGAGAAAGCCCATCTTTAACACCTAAAACCTTGAAATTTACTTTGTTATGTTGTGCCAATAACAAGAAAGGAAGAAAAATAAGTAGTACGAATATATAAATTTTTGTCATAAGATTGTCATTTATTACAAATATTAAATGCAATTTTGCAGCCAAAAGTAATTATAGCAATGATAAAAAATATAATTTTTAATTATCAAAATAACAAATACCAAGCAGATTTTACAAAACCTATTGATATTTCTATGCCACTAAAAGCTGGTTTAGAAACCGTAAATTGCTATTATGCAGCACCTGTGCGATATGAAACGATAGAAGTTGGCGATTTTATAGGCAGTGTGAGTTTGGGTGGTTCTTGCAATTATCAGCGTATCAGTTTTACGCCACATGGCAATGGCACACATACAGAATGTTATGGACACATTGTTGCAAATGATATGCAAAATAGCACAACAATTAACGACAATTTAAAAGAGTTTATGTTTTTTTCGGTCTTGATTTCTGTGCCTATTCATAAAATTAGAAATGGTGATGAAATTATTAAATTAGAAAGTTTACAAGACTCTTTACAAAGGCTTATGCAATATTCTGGTCAAGTTGAAGCATTGATTATCAGAACATTAGCCAATGAGAATAGTAAATTGACAAGACATTATTCTGGAACAAATCCACCATATTTAGAGCCTCAAATTGGACAATATTTGAAAGAAATTGGTATCAAACATTTGCTATTAGATTTGCCTTCTGTGGATAAAGAATGGGATAATGGTGTATTGCAAAATCATCACGATTTTTGGAATTTGCCACCGAAAAATGAAGGTATAAATTTTGATAAAGTTCGTAAAGATTGTACAATTACTGAACTTATTTTTGTGCCAAATATCATAGAAGATGGACATTATTTGCTAAATTTACAAATTGCAAGTTTTGAAAGTGATGCAAGTCCAAGCAAACCTATTTTATATGCGTTGAAAAGCACAGACTAAAGTCTATGCTACAATTTATTTGTTTAAAATCTAATTAAATTGCATATTATTGTTTATAATTCCAGCTATAAAACTGTTTGGGATAATTTTGTGGCTTTGAGTAATACGCCGATATTGCTATTTTATCGCAGTTTTATGGATTATCATCAGCATCGTTTTATTGATAACTCGTTGTTGATATTTGAAAATCAAGAGCTTATTGCCTTATTTCCCGCAAATAAAGATATGGAGAAATCACATTCTCAAAATTTATATTCACATCAAGGTCTAACTTTTGGAGGTTTGCTTACAAAACCCAAAACATCTTTTGAAACTAAAGAAAAGATTATTTTAGAGCTAATTGCATACACTAAAAATAACAATTTTAAAAATTTGATAATCAAGCAATTACCTAATTTTTTGCAATTTGTATCCGATGAAATAGAACATTATTTTTGGCAAGCTAACGATGCTATACAAACAACAGTTGATATAAATTCAGTTTTAGATTTGAGAAAACCCTTTAATTGGCAAAAACGTAAACTTCGCAATATTAGCAAAGCAAAACAAAATCATATCACTATCTCAAAAGTGTGTATGATGTCGCAACTTTTTGATTATCAGGAATTTTGGAATTTATTAATACAAAATATGCAAAGTCGTTTTAGTTTAAATCCTGTGCATAGTTTAGCAGAAATTATTGAATTAGCTTACAATTTTCCTGATAAAATTAGTCTTTATGTGGCAAAAAAGGACAGCCATATTGTTGCTGGCACATTATTATTTGATTATGGTAATACTGTTCATGCTCAATATATTGCAGCAAATGAAGTTGGTAAAAATTTTGGGGCAACAGATTTATTGTTTTCTAATATTATACTAGAAACAGCTAAAAATTATAAATATTTCAGTTTTGGCATCAGTAATACACGAAAAGATTATGAAATTAATAAAGGTTTATTGGAATGGAAACAAGGTTGGGGTGCTGAAATTTATTTGCATAAAAATTATAAATTAAATAGTTAATTATAACTATATTTGCTACTTGATATCAGTTGCATAGTGTTGGTGCCACAGACTAAAATCCAATGCCATTGAGCTAAGAAAATAAATTAATATATTATAATGTATTAATTTATTAATAATAAAATAATTAATCATTTTTTAAGTCTGTTAAGACTTATTACAATTTCTTAGCTTAATAGCATTGGACTAAAGTCTATGATAGAAAACCTTAATAAGCTCTAATTAATGACAAAAAATATTCTTTTCTATGCACAAGGTGGCGGTTTAGGACATTTACAACGTAGCATGCACATGATTAATAGGCTACAATTATTTAGCCATGAGGAGGTAATATATCAAGTTTTTATAGCAAGTTCCTCTCATTATCTAAACAATTATATAAAAGGAATTGCAATATCAAACCCAAAATTACCAAACAATTTACAAAATATAAAACCAATTTTAATTCCTCAAAATTTTGAAAATGATTTAAGAAATAACTCAACACATGGTTTAGAAGACTACCAAAAATGGTTAGTTAAAACAATAAGTGAATTAAATATTGGTGAAATTTATGTTGATGTTTTTCCTTGTGGTTTGGTTGGAGAATGGAATAATATAACTGAATTATTGGCTAATTTTGCGGAAATAAAATTTTATAGTATCAACAGACGTTTAAAATGGAAAAGTTATAAACAACTCATCATCAAACCTTTATTTTTTGAAACAAGTTTTGTGGTAGAGGAATTAGAAATAGAACATTTAACTTTTATTACACAAAATAGCAAGTTTATGAAAACTCTTAGACTAAATTCTCTTCAAAGTAGATTTGATAAAGACATTACTAATTCATTATCAAACTCACAAAATAATCAGCATGACTATCTAAAAACTTCTTTTTGGCTTATTATTCATTCAGAGCCTTTACACGAATTGCTAATTTTATTAGAATACGCATTAGAAAAAAAGTTCATACAAAAATCCAATTCCAAAATTATTATCATTTCTCAAATTAATAAAGCTAATATTATTAAATTTTTAAAAACATTACATAACTTATTGCAAATAAATATCTATGATATTGAAGTGATAAATACCTTTGAAACTCAAAATTTGATGTTTCATGCCGAAAAAATTATTTCTGCTTGTGGCTTTAATATCATGCAAGAATGTAAGAATTTTAGCTATAAACACGAGTATATTCCTTTTGAAAGACGTTATGATGACCAATTTTGGAGGGCAGCACAAAGAAAAAAGCTGTTATGACAAATAAAATTTACAAGTTTAATATTTTATTCACTAAGTTTTTATGATTTTTTATTAAAAAATGTTAAACTTGCGTAATATTTGGCTTAAAATTAGCATACAATTTAATGTAAATAGTTTTATACCACACCACAAACCAACAAACATGAGAAAAGGCTACAATATTTGAATATATTTTTTAGTATTTAACCTTTTTATTTATCAAGATTATGCGTATAGGAATCGTTATTAACTCTTCGTGGAATATTTATAATTTTAGAATGGGTTTAATTCAATCTTTTTTGAGCCAGAATCATGAAGTTATTGCCATTGCACCTAATGATGGTTATGGGGAAAGATTAGAAGAAATAGGTTGTGAATTTTATGAATTAGACATTGAGGCTAAAGGTAGTAATCCTATTAAGGATTTATTATTGGTGCATAAATTATATGATATTTACAAAAAAGCAAAGTTAGACATTGTGCTACATTATACCGTAAAACCAAATATTTATGGCACATTGGCTGCAAAAATGTTAGGAATTTCGGCTATTAATAATGTAACAGGTTTGGGAACTTTGTTTATCCGCCAAAATTTTACCTCACTCATAGGCAAGGTTTTGTATCGGTTTGCTTTTCAATTTCCTCAATGCGTTTTCTTTCAAAACGAAGACGACAGGCAGCTTTTCATTGAGCAAAAGTTGGTTTCGGCACATATCACAGACACACTTCCTGGTTCTGGAATAAATGTTATAGATTTTAAACCTGAAGCATTTAAAAATAATCATGTCTTTACGTTTTTGATGATAGCAAGAGTCTTATATGACAAAGGAATTTTAGAATATATTGAAGCCATAAAAATATTAAAATCACAGAACATAGCTGTTCGTTGCCAATTATTGGGCAAAATAGACACCAATGCAGGGCTTGGAATTCCATCTGAACAAGTGCAAGAATGGGTAAATGAGGGTTTAATTGAGTATTTAGGAACTGTTGAAGATGTAAAACCCATTATTAATGATGCTGATTGTGTGATTTTGCCTTCTTATCGTGAAGGAGTGCCACGCACTTTGATTGAAGCAGCAAGTTTAGGAAAACCTATCATCACAACAGATGTCCCTGGTTGTAGAGAAACCGTAAAAGATGCCTTCAATGGCTTTTTATGTAATGTGAAAGACCCAAAAGACTTAGCCGAAAAAATGAAAATCATGCTAATGATTGGTGAGCCTATGCTGCGTAAGATGGGAGCAAATAGCCGACAATTAGCTGTAGAAAAATTTGATATTAATATTGTTATTCGCAAATATGACCAAGCCATTTATAAAACAAAGGGCTTAGAACAAGTGTTAAGAGAAGACTATGAACCTATTGTTGCAACATAACTGCAACAAATTATGTAATAAATATGAAAAACTATTTGAGTGCAATCATAATTTTTGTCTATTTGTGTGTATCTGCATGTACACCACAAGACCGTAAAAGTCGTGATTTTATTGCAGAAGGCATGAAAAGCCGCAAAATAAAAAGAGTAACAGATGCACAGTTACTAAGTGCGGCTACTGATTTTGGCAAAAAAGCTATAAATAAGCTCAATGAAATTATTTTGCCAAAAATAGATGCCTCAAAACCTTTTGATTGTCAAATTGCACAATACTTGCCAAAAGATACAAAATTTATGTATGTTATGAATTATCGTTTGGTTTGCCAAGAAACACAAGCAAAGTATGAAAAAGAAAAGCAAATTTTTCAAGCCTATACTTATAACAGCCTAAATGATAAGGAACTTACAGAAAATATCCAAAAAATAGATAATGATGCAATTATCTATACTGCTCCTTTTACAATAAATGGAAAATTTATAGGCATGTGGACGGTGGTCATGGATAAAAAAATGTTGGTGATGAACATTAATTAACCATTAATTAACGCTAAATTTATATCATTTTGCAGGCAGTAAAAAGCAGGGATTGCAATGATTAAGCACAAAATACTTACCAACCCATACAAAAATGACAAACTCAAATTACTCACCCATTAGTTGCGATTTTCACGACCTTCTATTAGCAAAAGCTACTTTAAAAGAATATTGCAAAATTCAATATTTTACAGATTTACGTGAATTAATTACAGTTGCATCTGTGATTAAAGATGTTTATACTCAAAAAGGTGAAGAGTTTATGCTTTTACTTACAGGCGAAGTTATAAGGTTAGACAAAGTTATTGCTGTTGCAGGGAAAATGTCGCCAAATTATGATGGTTTGATTGACTTTACTTGTGATTGCTAATAGGAAAATTATTATTTGATATAATTTAATATACCTCTTTGCAATTTTTTGTAAAATGATGAAATTAAACTTAATTGTCTCAATTACCAAAATTTTAGTTGCAAACCATGATTCTTAAAAGCATCTTAAAAGTATGAAATCTACATTTTTTATTTTCCTTTTTTATATTTCCTCTTGTGCCTTTGCACAACATACACAAACATACATGAATCAAAATGTTTTATTGCAAAAAGGCATACAACTATTTGATAATCAGTTATTTAGTGCTGCAAAAATGGAATTTGAAAATTACTTAAAATTGTCATTAAACCCTGAACAAATTATGCAAGGCAAATATTATCAGTTACTTGCAAGTTTGTATCTGGGAGAGAATAACGACAAAAATGGTCTTGAAAACGAGATTAAAAATTTTGCAAATCAATATCCAACTTCATTACAAACTGCAAATTTATATAGCAAAACTGCCGATTATTATTTTGAAAAAAATGATTATAAAAATGCTATTCTATATTATGAACCCATAAAAAATGATAATCCAAGTAATAACCCAAAAACCGAAACAGCTTATAAAACATTGTTTAATTTGGGTTATGCTTATTTTATGACAGAGAAATATGATGCTGCAAAACTTTCATTTGATAAAATAAAAGCTGAAAATCATGCCCAAGTAAATATTCGTATGTATGCTGCAAGTTATTACGCAGGTTACATTGAATACGCACAAAACAATGATAATGAGGCACTTACAGATTTAGAAAGAGCAAAAAATGATAATGTATATAAAATTGAAGCTGATAAAATTATTCCATTAATTTATTACAGACGTAAAGATTATCAACAAGTTATTGATTATTGTGTTGGTGCAGAAAATAACTCGACAAGTAGCACTAAAATCTTGACAAACAATGAGTTAATGATACTTGGTGATAGTTATTATCAACAAAAACAGTATTTACAAGCCGCAAAATATTTAGATAAATATGCTGAAAATCAGCCTAAATTAGATAGAAATATTGCTTATAAATTGGCTTATGCGTTATCAGAAGCTGGTGATAATATAAAATCACAAGCCTATTTTTCAATAGTTGCGGAAGAAAATGATACATTATCGCAAAGTGCAGCCTATAATTTGGGCAAAGTTAGTCTGGCAATTAAGCAAAAAGAACCTGCAATTAATGCTTTTGACAAAGCTCGAAAAATGACTTTTGATAAATTTATCCAAGAACAAGCTGCATTAGATTATGTAAAAATTTGTCACGAATTAAAAGATTTTATCAGAACTATTGAAGGTTCTGAGTATTTTGAAAGAACTTTTCCAAATAGCACACATACAGAAGAAATTGCTAACATGCTGGCGGACAGCTATTTAAACTCTGGAAATAATATGCAAGCTTTGACTTATATAGAAAAAACGCCAAATAAAACTAAGAAATTACAAGCAACTTATCAACGACTTGCCTATAATCAAGCTGTGGAACTATTTAACACTGACCGTTATAGAGATGCTGAAATGATGTTGAGAAAATCGTTAAAATTCCCAATAAATAAAGATTTATCCAACTCCTCAAATTATTATTTGGGTGAAATGTATAGTTATGATGAAAAATATGATTCTGCATTGATTTATTATAACCGTTTAACAGTAAATTCACAAGAATTTAACGAGGCTTTTTATAGCAAAGGTTATGCAGACTATAACAGAAATAATTACATAAATGCAGCAAATAACTTTGAAAAGTATATAGAACTTACATCTAATTTGGCTAATAAAACAGATGCACAAATTCGGTTGGCAGACTGTTATTATGTGAGTAAAAATTATGAAAATGCTTTAAAAAGTTATGAAAATATTTTACAAACATCAGAGCAAATACAAAGTATTGATAAGCAATATTTATATTTTCAGAAGGCTGTGATTTTGGCAAATCAAGAGAAATATGATGAAGCTTTAAGTATTTTTGATAAGATGTTATTGAATGACATACAATCAAAATATTACGACCAAGC
>JAYTNF010000280.1:0-1675 GCA_043748455.1 Cytophagales bacterium | reverse complement strand
CTAAATTATTATTTTGACCTAAATTTGATAATAAACTTTCATTTTGTATAAATTTAATTGTATCTAAAGGTATTTGTGTTTGCACACTTAAACCTGTAGATATATTTGTTGTATCTGCCATTTTATATGTTAGTTATTTTTCTATTGTTATTTCCCAGTTTTCAGGTTGTCCACCATAATCGGTAGTTTTATCTTTATTTAAACTAGTTTGTGTTTTATACAAACCTCCAATTATAACTAAAGATTTAACTTTTTCTCTTATTTGGTCAGAGGTTAAAATAGGTTCTTTAAGCATTTCAAATAAAGCTTGTGTATCTTCTGCCGACATTGAGTATTTAAAGTTTTCTATAAATAATAATGCACCATCATCTAATACGGCATAATCATCATATTCACAAATATTATTTGTACTAATTATATCAAATGTAAATGATTTGTAAATTCGTTTTATAATTGCTCTATCTTGTGATTTTCTATCGTAAACTAATGGTATTGTTGATTGTATCATAATTTTTAATTTGTAATTAACTAGCACCACTCAATACTGTAAACCCTTTTGATTCTAGTATTGTTTTTAAATTAGTACCTAATGCACTTGCAGGATTATCTTGAAAATTTATTGTTCCACGACCTGGTCTAACGGTTAAAGAATTTGCCCATGGTTCACTATCTATGTAACCTTGCGTTGTAAATTTACATCCATTAAATTGTATTGTATTTATAGTATTTGATAGTGGAATAGTAGGATTAAATCGTACAAACTGTTGACTGGAAAAAGCTAAATATGCTAACTTAGGAAATAAATTACCGTATTCAAATGTGCTAAAAGTATTTCCGTTTGCTAACTCTAAAAAAGTTAAATTTGATTGTACTGCTGTTATTCCTAAAGTACTTAATCTATTGCCACCTAAAATAATTAATTCCAAATTAGGCAAACTTCTGTTTAATACAAATGATGACAGTGTGTTTGTTGCACCTGCAGATATATTATATATTATAAAATTTATTTTATTAGTATTTATATATGATAATGGATTAAATGATACTGATAAATTAAATAAATTTATAGGGCAGGGTTCTACTGGGTCAAAAATGGTTAATTCATTAAAATTTAAATCTAAATTTTGCAAACCCGATAACGCATTTGCACCTTTTTGATAATCTGTAACGCTTAAAAATCTTAAATCTAAAGTTGCAGCACTTGCGGTATAAGCCATCTGTAATCTATTGCCAACTAAATTAAAAACTGTAATTACAATGCTAGACATTCCTCTACTATTCATAAAAGAAATAAATGTTGCAGCACTTGTAACACCATTACCTGACCAGTTTGCAGTTACATCAAAGTTGTAATCAACTGCACTTTTTCCAAAAGTAAATCGTTTTATTGCTCCCATTATTTTATAAGATAAATTTCATTACTATTCAAACTATCTACTACAAAAACAAACGTACTTTTTTCAGATACAATTGTTGGTGTGCCGTTTACCCAAGTTTTAGGTATTGTTAATGCAAAATTACAAGTTGCATTTGGGCGTGTAATTGCGTCAAAAGTAAAATTAGCGGGTAATGTTGCGGGTACAGTTAATACCACTCCTGCTGTTGTAATTATTACAATAGCACCATTCCAACTTACGTCAATTGTAGTAGAGGTGTTTACTCTTATTTGCGTAAC
>JAYTNF010000279.1:0-14207 GCA_043748455.1 Cytophagales bacterium | reverse complement strand
AAAAAATATGATTTGATAATCAATTATTTAACCTATTATATATACTTTTAAGAATATCTTAAATTTATAATCCTAAACAAAATTGTAACAAAATATTTTGACAATTTTGTTTAGAATTATAAATTTTAAAAATTACTTAATTATATAATTTAATTGATTTGATTATTTGGGCAACTTATCTGCTGCTTTACAAATATTCACAAATATGTCTTCTACTTCACCAATACCATAAACAGAAACAAATTTGTTTTGAGAAGCGTAAAAATCTGCAACAGGTTTCGTTTTTGAATTATATTCACTAAATCTTTTCCTCAAAAGTTCCTCGTTTTGGTCATCAGCTCTACCCGAAGTTTGTCCACGCAATAAAATACGTTTTGTGAGTTCTTCTTCATCAACTTCTAAGGCAATCATACCAGAAATTGCTGTTTGATTGTCTTGTAGCATCTTGTCTAAAGCTGCTGCTTGTGTAGCTGTGCGTGGAAATCCGTCAAAAATAAAACCTGCTGCTACTTTATTTACCTTAATTTTATCGTCAATCATACCAATTACGACTGCGTCAGGTACAAGTTCCCCTTTATTCATATATTCTTGTGCTTTAAGCCCAAGCTCTGTCTTGTCCGCAATCTGTGAACGTAGCAAATCACCAGTAGAAAGGTGAATAAGGTTGTACTTATCAATTAATTTTTGGCTTTGAGTGCCTTTCCCTGCTCCTGGAGGTCCGAACAAAACAATGTTTAACATAGAAAGTATAAATTAATGAATTATGAATACAAATTAGGATTTTTACTATTAAATTTTACTGTTAGAATTTACTGTCAAAAACCAAAACTAATCATTTGTAATTAAAAGTCAAATTTTATCTCAAAAAACAAATAAATTTTAATGGAAATCAGTTTTAAGCACTGATAAAATAGTAACATAGGTTTTTGTATAGGTCTTATAAATAATGTATGTAATTTTATGTGTAATTTTTTATTTCTCAAAAAAAATTACTTAAAATTGCAGGTTATAGAATTTAAACTAAATTTAGACATCAAAATCACATATTTATCATGACTGAACAAATCATAAGCATTAAAGATGGCAAACTTCAAGTGCCAGACCAACCAGTGGTTCCGTTTATAGAAGGCGATGGAACAGGGCCAGATATATGGGCTGCTTCTGTAAAAGTTTTTGATGCAGCAGTAGCAAAAGCATACAGTGGCAAACGCAAAATCCAATGGAAAGAAGTTTTGGCAGGTGAAAAATCCTTTAAAGCAACAGGAAGTTGGCTTCCTGAAGAAACTTTAGATGCTTTTCGTCAATATTTAGTAGGTATTAAAGGCCCTTTAACTACGCCTGTTGGTGGTGGTATTCGTTCTTTGAATGTAGCTTTGCGTCAGCAATTAGATTTATATGCTTGTGTGCGACCTGTAAAATGGTTTCAAGGTGTGCCAACGCCTGTGAAAGACCCAAGTACAACAAATATGGTTATTTTCAGAGAAAATACCGAAGATATTTATGCAGGAATAGAATATAAAGCAGGTACACCAGAGTTGAAAAAATTAATGGACTTCTTACAAAATGAAATGAAAGTTAAAAACATTCGTTTTCCAGAAAGTTCTTCTTTGGGTATTAAACCTATTTCTATTGAAGGTACAGAAAGATTGGTGCGTGCAGCCATTAAATATGCCATAGATAATAAAAAACCGTCTGTTACTATTGTTCACAAAGGTAATATTATGAAATATACCGAAGGTGGTTTTAAAGATTGGGGTTATGCTTTGGCAGAAAGAGAATTTGGCGACAAAGTTATCACGTGGGAGAGATACGAAGAAATTAAAAAAACAGACAAACTAAAAGCTGAGGCATATATGGCTGAAGCAACAAGTGGACAAAAAGTCTTGATTAAAGATTCTATTGCAGATGCTTTCTTACAACAGATATTAACTCGTCCTGCTGATTATTCGGTTATTGCAACTGCAAATTTGAATGGAGATTATATTTCTGATGCACTTGCAGCTATTGTTGGAGGAATTGGTATTGCACCAGGGGCAAATATAAATTATATGACAGGACACGCAATTTTTGAGGCAACGCATGGCACAGCACCAAAATATGCAGGTATGGACAAAGTAAATCCAGGTTCTGTAATTCTTTCAGGAGCATTACTTCTCGAACATTTAGAATGGAATGAGGCTGCAAATTTAATTTATAAAGGCTTGGAAGCTTCTATTGCGAGCAAAAAAGTTACATACGATTTTCATAGACTTATGGAAGGTGCAACATTGCTAAAATGTTCTGAATTTGGAGATGAGATTATCAAAAATATGTAAATAAAAAAGCTACTTGAAAGAGTAGCTTTTTTATTTGTAATCTATAATTAATTTAGTGAAAAGTAAATATTTGCAAAAAAGACAAATATTTTTTGCAAATACGAAACCTTTATTATTCCTTTGCGTATAGAAACTTAAAATACTTTAAAAGTTTCCAAAATATACAATTCACAAAAACGAATAAACCAAATAAGCAACTCTACAAAACAACCATTTTATAGAGTTTTTTTAGAAAACTTAGAAAACTTAAAATACTTTAAAAGTTTACTAAATTATTACAAAATTGTAAATAAATTACGAATAACAGAAAAATGATATATTATAGACTTCTGCAAAAAACGGATATTCAGAGTTATCGTCAAATATGGTTAGAATGTTTGGAACTTTTTCCTGATAATTTTGGCACAACTTACGAAGAAGCCTATCAAGCTACAAAATTGAAATTAGAAAATGTTATTGAAACAAATAATGTTGATAGTTTTATGTTTGGGGCATATTTTGAAGGCAATTTAATTGGAATTTGTGGTTTTTTGAGAGAAACAAGGCTAAAAACAAAGCATCGTGGCGAAATAGTCCAAATGTACTTAAATCCAAATTTTGTAGGGCAAGGTATAGGAAACAAATTATTGACACATTGTATAGAAAAGGCTTTTAAAAACCCTGAAATAGAACAAATTATATTGACTGTTGTGGCTGAAAATGCAAAAGCTGTTTATGGTTATAAGAAAGTAGGATTTGAAAGTTATGGATATTTAGAAAATTATTTTAAGTCGGGCAATCATTATACTTCGCAAGAATTTATGATTTTGACAAGACAAACCTATAAAAAAGAGGACTAAAATGGAACCGAAAAGCAGAATAATAGAAGAAGCAAGAGGGCAATTAATGAAATATGGATACAGTCGTATGCGTATGGACGACTTGGCGTATTCGTTGGGAATGAGCAAAAAAACTTTGTATCAACATTTTGCAGGAAAAGAGGAATTATGTGAGGCTGTTACAGATAATATTTGCACGATGCACAAATGTGCAATTAATCAAATTATGGGAGAAAAAATTGATTTTATTGCTCGTTTGCGTAAAATATCTGCTTTTATTTCCACCAATGCTATGCAGATAGGTAACGATATTATGATGGATTTTAAACGGAATGTGCCTTTACTTTGGCAAAAAATAGAGGAGTTTCGCAAGGAATCTATTCATACCGATTTCAAAAATTTGATACAAAAAGGTGTTAATGAAGGAGTTTTTAGGGCTGATATTAATGTAGATTTGGTGTTGGCAATGTATTATGGTTCTATTAAACACATTATTAGTCCAGAAAATTTACAAAATGCAAATTATACGCCTTTGGAGGCTTTTAATAGCATTTTTCGGATTATTATGGAAGGAATGATGACAGAAGAGGCACGCAAAGAATTTGCAAATTCATTTAAAATCTAAATATGAAATATTAGGTATGAAATATGAAATTAACTTATTGATTACCAAATAATTACAAATAAAAATAACCTAAAATATTTTAGGTTATCACTTAAAATATAAAAAATATGAAAACCACGTATCAAACATTAGAAAATGTATTAGCCAAAAATTTTTATTTGACTAATCAAAATATTTCGCCTGAAAAATATCTTCGTTCTGGCTTGGGTTTATCGTCTTTGGAGTTTGTCGAGCTTATTGTTACGATAGAAAATACGTTTCAAATTGAGTTGGCAGACCAAGAAATTGAGAAAGCTAAGACTTTGAAAGATTTGATTAAATGTATTGATATGCAATTAGTTAGCAAATATCCTAATTTGTATATTGCCTAAAAGTTGTGTGTTTTAAATGCTAAATTTGATTACCAAACAAAATATTTTCTTAAATTTTCATAGAATAAAAAACTATATTTGTTTAATAAACTCAAAACAAAAATTATGGCAAATCCAAAGAAAGAAAAATCTTATAGTGAGGCAGAAATTATAGATACTTTTGGTTTAGTGAGAAATATAGGTAATCAAAATTTATTTTTACAAGAATGGATTACTCAAAATACGGTACTTACAGCAACAGAAGTAGAATTATTTGAGGATATTTATGCTGATGCAGTTCAAAATATAAGCACTTGGCAGGAAGAAGATTTGAAAATGATGTTTATTTCTTTTGTTCTGCGTTTGGGACATTTGCGAAATCAACCTAAATATTACACCTATTTTGAAAAAACAATTTCGGCAACAGTAGAAGGAGTTTTTCTGAAAACGAAAACAGATTTTATGATAGCACAAGGCATTTTGAATATGCCTAAAACACCATATTTTCACTTTCAAGAATATAAACCAGAAAAAAATGCGACGGGTGATTCGATGGGACAATTATTAGAGGCTTTATTGATAGCACATGAGCATAATAAAAATGAAAATCCTATTTATGGTTGTGAAATTAATGGGGCAATTTGGAAATTTGTTGTTTTACATAAGAAGGAATATTTTGTATCAAAACCGTATAATGTAATAGAAAAAACGGATTTACTTACTGTTATTGCAACATTAAGAAAATTTAAAGAAATATTGGAAACTAAGTTATTAATTGCAAACTAATTATTACAAAACAACATAAGCCAATGAAAATCAAGTATTTAGTATTTGTTTTTGCGTTATTTTTATTGGCTTGCAAAGTAGAAAGTCAAGAGCTGGAAACTGAAAAAGAAGATAAATATTTAGATATTGTGAATGGAGATAGCTTAATGCCGAAAGCAGTTGATGAAAATGTTATACGACTTATGCTAGCAAGTGTGCCTTCACCTTTTGATAATGCAATGGCAACAAAATGGAATATTACGACTTTTGAAACTAAAAATTTATGTGAAATTAGAAATAATTACACCACAAATAACCAAAAAGCCTTAGCACTTGGAGTTTATTCAGTAAATTTAGCTTACATCAATTTATATCAGTTAAAAGATACAGCGTATTTAAAAGAAGTTAAAAAATTAGCAAAAGACTTAAAAATAGAACATCATATTCACTTTGATAGTATAGCAAAGTTCGTTTATGAAGATAATTTTGATAATTTATTAAATGAAACACAAAGAGGTTATGACAGAATTTTGGATAGTAGTAAAACAATAGAACAAAATTATGAAAACTTTTTGACCTTAGTTGGTGTGTTTGTAGAAATGAATTACCAAACTTTGTTATCATACAAAAAATTGCAAGAAAATAAAGCAGATACAACGATTTTAAATCAATGGAAAGAAAGAATAGGAGACCAAAAATTTTCATTGGAACAAATTATGATAGTATTTAGTTTTTTTGTTCCTTATGATAAAGAAAAACATATTCAAAATGACTTTAAGGAATTGGAACAAATTTATAAAGAGGTAAAAATTACTACAAAATCAGAACCATTGTCCAAGAATTTAAAAGAGATGATAGATAAAAATTCAGGTTGTGTATTTTTAGAGTTAGTACAAAAAGATATTATTACGATTTCAGACACAACAATTTCAAAAATATCGGAGAAAACAAAGGAGATAAGAAGGAAAATAGTGAGGTGAAAAATTACAAAAAAACTATGTTTCTATATTCCTATGTGGTAAAAAAATTAAACACATAGTAACATAGAGACATAGAAAAAATATTGCAAAACAATGAATATACAAAGCATAGAAAATTTAGCTACAAAACATAAAAGTTTATCGCAAGGTGTGATAGATTATGAAAAGTATGCTTATTATGCAATTACGCATCATTCTACGGCTATTGAGGGAAGTACATTGACAGAAACGCAGGTTGTAGATTTATTGGAATATGGTAAAACTGCGAAAAATAAGCCTTTTGAACATCACCAAATGGTGTTTGACCATTATCAGGCTTTGCAATTTGTGGTAACAGAAGCACAAAAAAAACGTGAATTGAGTACAGAATTTATAAAAGAAATTGCACAAAAAACAATGAATAGTACAGGTGGTTTTGTGCAAACGGTTTTAGGAACTTATAATATTGCGAAAGGAGATTTTAGGTTAAGTGCTGTTCGGGCAGGAAATCGGACTTTTCCAGACTATAAAAAAGTACCTGATTTGGTAGAAACATTATGTAAAATAACAAATGATGCTTTGAAAAGTCATTTGCAAAGTAGCTTTGAAGCAAAATGTAAAATAGCTTTTCAATTGCATTTTGAATTTGTGAGTATTCACCCTTTTGGTGATGGCAATGGCAGAACTTCGAGGTTATTGATGAATTATGTGCAAAGTTATTTTGATTTGCCTTTGTCAATAGTTTATAAACAGGATAGGCTAAAATATATTGATGCTTTGGAAAAAGCAAGAAATATAGAAAATTTAGAACCTTTTTTTGATTTTATGTTTCGGCAATATCAAAAAAATTTGAAGGCGGAAATTAAGGGAATGGAAAAAACTATGTAATATGTGTTTTATTTATTTTACCACATAGTAACATAGATACATAGAAAAATTAAATAACAAAAAACAAGCATTACTAACTAAACTAAAAATAATTATGAACAAGGAACTTATTTTTTTGGTGGAAGAAGACAGCGAAAGTGGTTTTGTGGCTAAGGCTTTGGGCGAAAGTATTTTTACACAAGCTGATACTGTTGCAGAACTTAAAACGATGATAAAAGATGCTATTTTATGCCATTTTGAGATGGAAAATATGCCTAAAATTATACGGTTACATTTTGTTAAAGAAGAAGTTTTTGCATTATGAAAACACCAAGAGATATAACAGGAGCAGAACTTGCTAAAAAATTAGGCAAGTTGGGTTATGAAGTTACTCGACAAACAGGTAGTCATTTGCGAGTTACAACTTATCAAAAGGGGAACATCACGCAACAATACCTAATCATAGTCCATTAAAAATAGGAACTTTGTCGAGTATTTTAAATGAAATAGCAAATCATTTTCAAATGAGCAAATCAGAATTAGTTGATATATTATTTAGTTAATTTTCAAAGCATTACTAACTTAACTTACATTTTGCGAATAATTAAACAAATCGTCAAACAAAAAATATGAAAAAGCATACAATAGTAAAAACTTTTATTTTGGCAGTTGTTGGCGTTTTTGCCCACAATATTTCGCAGGCACAAACGGCTTTAAGTTTGCAGCAAGCCGTAGAAACAGCCACAGGCACAAGCAAATTACTGAAAATTGATAATTACAAAACCCAAGCCTCTGTTTTCAAACTCAAAGAAACAGCAGTCGGAAGGTTGCCAACTATCAAATTTACGGGTCGTTATACCCGACTAAGCAATAATATTACGCCTTTTGCTTTGGATTTTTCGGGTTCTTTGTCGCCAATTATTAATCCTTTGTATGCAGGGGTAAATGCCTTGAATGCAAAAAATGGTTTGCCTCCCACTGTGCCACAAGCCAGCGAAGGTGGAAATACAAACTTAAATCCGCAAATTCTTGACCAATTTAATACACAATTAACAGTACAACAAGTAATTTATGCGGGTGGGAAAGTGAATTTGGGAATTAAAATTGCCGAAATTAACAGAGATATTACAAAAATTGAGTACGATAAAGACAAAGCAGACGTAATTCTGAATACAAAACTTTCGTATTGGAATTTATACAAAGCTCAACAGGTTTTGGAACAGTTGAAAATTTCTGAAAAACAAGTTGCTAATCGTATTGCAGACCTCGAAAACTTAGCAAAATTAGGTTTAGCAACAGAAAATGATGTTTTGAAACTGAAAGTGCAGTCTTATAACATACAGTTGCAAAAAACGGAGATGGAAAATACAATTTCTATTGCAAATATAGGTTTAAATAGTGTATTAAATCAGGAATTGGCAATTATAAATAATTTGACAACTACGCCTAATACGTCTTATGTGGTAAAAGGCACAATGCAAGAGTTGATAGAAAAAGCAAGTTCACAACGCCACGAATTGAAAATTAATGATATGCGTGTGAAAACGGCACAAGTTGGCGAAAAAATAGCTAATTCGGGTTATATGCCACAAGTTGTTGCACAAGTAAACGGTTATTATGCAAATCCAAATCAGCGTAATTTTCCACAAACTGCGGTTTTTAAAGAAACGGCTGATGCAAGTTTGGTTTTAAGTTGGGACGTTTGGACTTGGAACACGCCAAAATATCAAGCCGAACAATATAAATTGCAGGCTTTGCAAGCACAAGAATTGAATAGTTTTACAAAAGATAATATTGCTTTGGAAATTACGCAACATTTTTTGAGTTTGAAAAATGCTCTTGCTCGTCTGAATTTGGCAACGGAAACAGTAAAACAAGCCGAAGAAAATTACAGAGTTACAAACAGTCGTGTAAAAAATGGTTTGGCTTTGAGTTCTGATTTGGTTGATGCGGAGGTTTCTTTGTTAAATGCAAAAATTTCGCAGACTTCTGCAAGTGTTGATTATGAAATGGGTTTGGCAAGGTTGGAAAGGGCTGTGGGTGGTTTGGAATAGGTTTTTATTAGTTGATTAGCAATAGTTTAGCTGAACACAGATGACACTAAACACACTGAAAAAACACGGAAAATAATTTGTAATTTTGTTTGTGTTAAATTAGTGTTGTCTGTGTGCTGCAAAATATTGATTATCAGGTTTTTAAGTTAACAAAATTTATATTTCAAAATAAAATTAAGGAAGCTAACAAAAATACAATTTCAAAATTCATATTTCATATTTCAAAAAACATAACTAACTTAAAATCAAATACTTACAATGAAAAATGTTATTATAATTCTTGTCGTTTTAGCCTTAATTGGTGGAACAGCCTTTGTTTTAACAAAAAATAAAGCAGTTATCGAGGAAAGCAAGAAAATTCCAGCTTTAAAAGCTGTTGCAGTTACAGTGGCTGCGGTTGATGAAAAAACTTTTAGCGACAATTTAGCAGTTTTGGGAACTGTTATTGCTAATCGTGAAATCAATGTGATGGCAGAAACACAAGGCAAAGTTCTTGATGTGCTATTTGAAAATGGTCAAACAGTTAGCAAAGGTCAAACTTTGGTTAGAGTTGATGGCGAACTTCGTAACGTGAATGTGATGTCAGCACAAGTAAATTTTGACAAAGCACAAGCAGATGTAAACCGTTTTGAAGCAGCTTTCAAAGACAAAGCCATTACAGAATCGCAAGTTGAGGCAGCACGTTTTGCCTTAAAAGCAGCAGAAGCACAACTTTTGGCAGCAAAACGCCAATTAAGAGATACAAATATTGTTGCACCTTTTTCGGGCATTATCAACTCAAAAAGTGTAGAGGTAGGAACAATGTTAGTAACAGTTCCGCCAACTTCTATTGCAACTTTGATAGATATTTCGACCTTAAAAGTGAAAGTTTCTTTGGCAGAAAAAGAAGTTTTTAAAGTAAAACGTGGTGATAAAGTTGATATTACGACTGATGTTTATGGTTCAACGGTTTTTAAAGGCGTGGTTGATGTAATTGGTGTGAAAGGTGATGATGCACATAATTATCCTATTGAAATTGTATTGCAAAATAATAGCGAAAAACCTTTAAAAGCAGGAATGTTTTGTAAAGCAAGTTTTAGCAATTTGCCAAGTCGTAGTATGGTTTCTATTCCAAGAGAAGCCTTAGTGGGAAGTTCAAAAAATCCACAAGTTTATGTAGTTGAAGGAAATAAAGCTAAGCTAAAAAGTTTGGTTTTGGGTGCAGAAATTGGTACTTATATCGAGGTACTTGGAGGTTTGCAAAAAGGTGAACAAGTGGTTGTGAATGGACAAATTAACTTGAATGATGGAATGGAAGTGAAGGTTTTGTAATGATTAATACGATTGTCAATGGTGCTTTTGCACCTTGACAATCGTATTAACCTCACTTTTATACGATTGTCAAGGTGCGAAAAGCACCATTGACAACGTACAAAAAAAAACTTACTCTAAACCAATATTGATTTATGAAAACTTTTGAAAATTGGACAATAGGCGAATTATATCACAGTTTTGGCTTAGAACAAGTTGAAGAAATGCCTTTGTTAGACGAGTGGTTAAGTGCGGAAATTCCTTGTACGGATTTGGAAAAAGAACAACTTAATAGGCTACGAAAAGAACTAAAAAGCAATGCTAATATTTGGAATGAAGACGAGCTAAAATTCTTCTTTATCAGCCAATTAATATACACTGCAAACATTAAAAGTCCTCATTATAAGGCTTTTACACAACGCAATATTTCTGCAAAACTCAATGATATTAAGCTCAATGGAATCGTAGATTTTGTATTGGCAAAAGGCATTGATGTGCCAGAAAAACCTTACTTTTTCTTACACGAATATAAGCAAGAAAAAAAAGGGAGTAATGACCCTTTGGGGCAATTATTGGTAGAAATGTTGGCTGCAAAAACTTTAAATGCTGATAATTTGCCTTTATATGGCTGTTATGTGATAGGAAGATTTTGGTTTTTTGTGGTAATAATTGAAAATAAATATTCGGTAAGTAATGCTTATGATGCAACCCAAGAGGATATTTTTAACATAGTTAGTATTTTGAGAGCAATAAAAATTAAAATTGAGAGTAGTATAAAATAAACTTACAAAACCCAAAAAAACTTAAAATCATAACTACATAAAACAATGAGTATCACCGAATTATCAATTAAAAGACCGTCATTTATTATCGTCATTTTTATGGCTTTGACGGTTGTTGGTTTGTTTTCATACAAGCAAATGCAGTATGAATTATTGCCAAAATTTAGTCCGCCTGTTTTGACCGTAACAACAGTTTACCCTGGTGCTTCGCCTTTGGAGGTTGAAACCAATGTTACAAAACCTATTGAAGATGCCCTTGCAACTTTGGAAGGAATTAGCACCATTCGTTCTACTTCGCAAGAAAATACTTCGTTTGTAGTTATTGAGTTGAAACAAAGTATCAAACCAGATTTGGCTTTGCAAGATGCACAACGCCGTATAGGACAAATCACAGGAACTTTGCCAACAGGAGTGAGGTCGCCAAATATTAGCAAAATTGCCTTAGATGAATTTCCTATTTTGCGAATGTCCGTTGAAGGAAAAATGGAGCCTAAAAAATTCACACAATTCCTAAAAGATAACATTGTGCAACGCCTTTCAAATATCACAGGTGTAGGGCAAATTATTTTGTTAGGTGGCGAAGAACGTGAAATTAAGGTCAATATGGATATGGAAAAAGTACGTGGTTATAACCTTTCCATTGCCAATATTGCCAATGTAATAAAAGCATCAAATATTGAACTTCCTACGGGAAATATTAAAGATACCGACTCACAATTTACAATACGTTTGGCGGGAAAAGTGGCAACGGTTGAAGATTTAAAAGAAATTGTTGTAGGTATTTCACGTACAGGCGGAGATATAAAATTGAAAGATGTTGCCGAAATTCAAGATGGTATCAAAGATTTAAAACAAGTAAACCGTTTGAATGGTATTCAGGCAATTGGTATGCAAGTTTTGAAACAAAGTGATGCTAATGCGGTGGATATGAGCATTTTAGTAAGAAAAGAATTAGCAAAAATTGAGAAAGATTATGCAGCAATGGAATTAAAATTTGTAGTTGCACAAGATTCTTCGATTTATACAATGGAAGCAGCAGATGCAGTAACTCACGATTTGATGATAGCTGTTTTCTTGGTAGGTGCTGTAATGTTGGTATTTTTGCACAGTTTCCGTAATGCTTTAATTGTAATGGTTGCTATTCCTTGTTCCTTAGTAGGAACATTTATTGCAATGTACCTTTTTGGCTTTTCGTTAAACTTAATGACCTTATTAGGCTTGTCTTTGGTAATTGGTATTTTGGTCGATGATAGTATTGTGGTCTTAGAAAATATTTACAGACACTTAGAAATGGGTAAAAAACCACGTGTTGCTGCCCTTGAAGGTCGTGATGAAATTGGTTTTACTGCCATTGCAATTACGCTTGTTGATGTCGTAGTATTTTTTCCTTTGTCTTTGTTGCAAGGCATTGTAGGAAATATTATGAAACAATTTGCGATAGTGGTTCTTGTGGCTACCTTGATGAGTTTGTTCGTTTCTTTTACCGTTACGCCAATGTTGGCATCACGTTTTTCGAAATTTGAACCACTTACAAAAAATACTTTAATGGGTGCATTTGGTTATTATTTTGAGGAATTTTTTAGTTGGTTAGTCAAACAATATGCTGCTGCGTTGAGTTGGTGCTTGCGTTATGCTTGGATTACAGCTTTTGTAGCTATTGGAATGTTAGTAGCTTCATTTATGTTAGTAACAAAAGGTTTTATTGGTGGTGAATTTATTTCAAAAGCCGACAAAGGAGAGTTTTCAGTCGTTATCGAATTGCCATCAGGTTCGAGCATTGAACAAACCAATAGAATGGCAAAACAAGTAGAAAATATCATTTCGGATTTTCCAGAAGTGGCAAGTGTTTACTCCAATGTCGGTGTAAGTGCGGAGGGTTTTGTGGCACAATCATCTAATAATATTAGTGAAATTGTAGTAACCTTATTGCCTCCTTCGCAACGCACAACGCCAACTGCACAAATGATTAAAAATGTGAAAGATAGACTTGCAGAAATTCCGACTATTAAACCTCGTGTTTCGCCTATTGGTATTTTTGGTGGTGCAGACCAAACGCCAATTCAAATGGTGGTTAGTGGTACAAACTTAGACAGTGTGCGAAAAGCTGCAAGAATTATGGAAAATATTGCACGCAGCACGGCAGGTACAACGGATATTCGTTTGTCGGCAGAAGACGGAAAACCAGAAACAAGAGTAGAAATTAATCGTGAAAAATTAGCAAGTTTTGGATTAAATATTGCCGAAGTTGGGCAAACTTTACAAATTGCTTTGCGAGGTAATGATGATTCGAAATTTAGAGATATTGACAACACAGAATATGACATTCGTATTCAATTAGACGAACTTGACCGTAACAAAACCGAAGATTTAATGAAAATTCCTTTTGTTAATCGGTTAGGGCAACAGGTTGAATTACAGCAATTTGCGACCATAAAACAGAGTTTGGGAGCTACAAAATTGCAACGTGAAAACCGCAATGCAGCCATTACAATTTTTGTGCAAGTGCAAGGCAGACCTGCGGGAGATGTGGCGGTGGAAATGGACAAAGCTCTTGCAAAAACGTCTTTGCCTATTGGTACGAAAATGACACACGGCGGCGATATTAAAAACCAACGTGAAGCAGATGGAAGTATGGGAATTGCAATGTTGGCTGCGTTGATTTTTATTTATATGGTTATGGTGGCTTTGTACGACAGTTTTGTGTATCCGTTTGTGGTCTTATTTTCTATTCCTATGGCATTAATTGGGGCATTTTTAGCCTTAGCTTTGACGATGAAAACTTTAAATATTTTCTCTGGTTTGGGCTTAATTATGATGATGGGTTTGGTGGCAAAAAATGCAATTTTAATTGTGGATTTTGCGAATGGCGAAAAAGAAAAAGGACACAATACTTTTGATGCACTTATTGAGGCAGGAAAAGAAAGGTTACGTCCAATTTTGATGACTACGATTGCAATGGTTTTTGGTATGTTGCCGATTGCCTTAGCCAAAAGTGCAGGTGCAGAGTGGAAAACAGGTTTGGCTTGGGCTTTAATTGGCGGTTTGACAAGTTCTATGTTCTTGACTTTGGTTTTTGTGCCTGTGGTTTATCAAGCAACGGACAAAACTATGGCGTTTTTCAAACGTCTTTTCAAAATAAAAGATACCAAACACGAAGACGAGGAGGAAGATACGGAATTGCACCATAATAATCAGGTGAGTTTGGAGAAGGTTTAAAAGAGTATTAAAAAGGTGTCATCTTGCGAAATGTCGCACCATTAGAAAGATGACACCTTTTTTATTCTATTGTGTTTAATTAAATTATATGCAAACAAAATGGTATTTTGTAGAGAGGAAGGGATTCGAACCCTCGATACAGTTACCCGCATACACACTTTCCAGG
>JAYTNF010000278.1:0-4159 GCA_043748455.1 Cytophagales bacterium | reverse complement strand
TTAAAAATCTTTCTCTTTATAGGGCTGCAAAGGTTGCTCTTTATTTTTTAACTTCCAAATATTTCGCAAAATTTATTTCAAAATATTTTAAACTATTTTTACCCTTTAAAAAATCTTTCTCTTTATCGGGCTGCAAAGGTTCAAAATTAATTTCTAAATTCCAAACAATTCGCAAAATTTATTTCAAAATATTTTAAACTCCTTTTCCCTTTAAAAAATCTTTCTCTTTATCGGGCTGCAAAGGTTGAAAATTAATCTCTAAATTCCAAACAATTACCCCAAAAAAAAATCCACTTATTGTAAAATAAATGGATTTTTATAGTAAAATTATTGATTATTGTATTTAATGTAAGTTTCTAAATCTTTATCACCACGTCCTGAAAGATTGACAACTATAATATCTGATTTTTTAAATGTCATTTTATCAAGTGCTGCAAAGGCATGGGCTGTTTCTACTGCTGAAATAATGCCTTCAAGACGGCTGACTTCAAATCCAGCTTTCATAGCTTCGTCATCTGTTACATTCATAAAGATTGCACGTTTGCTATTATATAGATGTGCATGGATAGGTCCTATGCCTGGGTAATCTAAGCCCGCAGAGATAGAGTAAGGTTCTATAACTTGTCCATCATCTGTTTGCATGAGTAGGGTTTTACTGCCATGAAGTATTCCGATACGTCCTAATGCGGTTGTTGCTGCGGACATTCCTGTATCAATACCTTTACCACCTGCCTCAACTGCTACTAATTTCACTTCTAACTCATCTAAGAAATGATAAAAAGTTCCTGCGGCATTACTACCACCTCCTACGCAAGCTACTACGTAATCTGGTAGCTCACTATCCATTTGTGATTTAAGTTGTTTACGAATTTCGGCACTGATGACAGACTGAAAACGTGCAACCATATCTGGATATGGATGAGGTCCGACAACAGAGCCTATTATATAGTGTGTATCGTCTGGATTATTAATCCAATGACGCATAGCTTCATTGGTTGCATCTTTTAGAGTTTGGCTTCCACTTGTGGCTGGTACAACTGTTGCACCAAGTATTCTCATTCTTTCTACATTTGGTTTTTGACGTTCCATATCATGCTTACCCATATATACAATACATGGCATGCCCATTAATGCACACACAGTTGCAGTTGCTACGCCATGTTGTCCTGCACCTGTTTCGGCAATGATTTTGTGTTTGCCTAACCGTTTTGCAACCAAAATTTGCCCAATGGTGTTATTTATCTTGTGTGAGCCTGTATGACATAAATCTTCACGTTTTAAGAAAACATGGCATTTATGTTTTTCAGAAAGACGTTTGGCATAAGATAAAGGAGTTGGTCTGCCTACGTAATTTTGTAGTAAGTCATGAAATTCGGCTTGAAATTCTGGACTATGTATAATATTAAGATAATTGGCTCTTAATTCTTCTACATTTGGATATAACATTTCAGGAATGTATGCACCACCAAATTGTCCATAATATCCTTTTTCGTTTACACTATATGTTGTTGTCATGATTTTAAGTTTATACTTTTCTTAAATATATGTTAAATAAACTTAGTTTTACATTATAAAGTTTAAATTGTATAACATTTTTGTCATAAATTGAGTAAAATATCAAATAATCACACAAACATGAAAAAATACATCATTGGCACAGCTTTGTGCATTTTAGGATTTCAAGATAACGCATTTGCACAATATGCAGGAGATGCCTTAAGATATTCACAAACAAATTTTGGAGGTTCGGCACGTTTTCAGGCAACGGGTGGTGCAGGAACTTCTTTAGGTGGAGATATTTCATCAGCATATTTTAATCCTGCGGGTTTGGGATTTAATCGTAAATCGGAATTTTCCATTTCACCTTCTTTGGCTATTATTGGTACAGATGGAAGTTTCATTGGGAATACTACAAATGACAATAGAGTAAATTTTAATCTTAATCAATTTGGGGTGGCTTTTGCTTTTCCAAAAGACGGGGCAAGTAATGATTGGAAAGGTGGAACTTTTGCGATTACTTTTACACGAATTAATAACTTTAATAATAATAGTATTTATTCGGGTAGAAATGATAAAAATTCCATTATTGATAGTTGGTTAGATAATGCAAACCGCAATTTTTCTGTTAGTAATTTAGATAATCAGGTAAGAAATGGAATTTTTGATAATGAGGCAATGGCGTACGATACATATCTAATCAATTATTTCCAAAATGCAAATGGCAGTGGTGGTTTTGATTCTGATGTTTTTCCTGGGAGCAGTTTACAGCGTGAAAAAATCACAGAAACAGGTTCACAAAATCAATGGAATCTTGCATACGGAGCAAATTACAAGGACATTCTTTATATTGGTGGTGGTATTGGCATACAAACTTTAAATTATCAACGCAAAAGAGTTTTTACAGAAGTACAAGAAACGATGTTTCCTGCAAGAGATAGGAATGGAAATCCAATTCCTAAAATTTTCAATGATTTAACACTTACTGATAATTTGACACAAAATAGTACAGGTTTTAATCTTAATGTAGGCATTATTGTACGTCCTATTGATGTTTGGCGAATTGGTGCAAGTTTTACTTCTCCAACTTGGCACAGTATTACAGAAAATTATAATGCAGATTTGGCAGTAAATTATAATGGTTATACCGTTACAGAAGGTAATACAACACGGGTTTTAAGAGATGTAACAAGTAGAACGGTGCAAATAAACAGTGATTTAACATTAACAACTCCCTTGCGTTTAAATGTAGGAACTTCTGTAATCATTGCTAAAAAAGGATTTTTAAGTGTTGATGCAGAGTATCTTAATTATAGTTCCGCCAAAGTAAGTGCCGAATTTAATGTTGATGGCAGCAATAATACGATAAAAAATGATTATGGTTCTGCAATAAACTTGCGTGGTGGTGGCGAATTACGTTTAGATAAGTTTCGTTTGCGTCTTGGTGGAGCATTATATGGAACACCTTATAAAGTGAAAGATGATATTACTACGCCAAAATTATTTATTACAGGCGGTGTAGGTTATTATAACAAGAAGAATTATTTTGATTTAACTCTTGTGCAACAAACAAATACAGTTGCATATTCTCCATATAATTATAGTAATGACTTGGCAAAAAGTATTGGAAACCCACCTGTTGCTACTTTTCAAACTTCACGTACTAATTTGGTGTTTACGGCAGGGTTTTATTTTTAGTTGATACACATAGCTTTTGGAAAGTTTGAGACTTTCCAAAAGCTCATAATCCCTTGATAATCAAAGCACAGACTAAAGTCTATGCTACAAATAAATTTGTACTTAACGCATTGCAATAGTTTTTGCTTTACATTGGTTTTGGTAACGAATAAGTGAAGCAATATGTTGCAAATTTGTTAAGTCATATTGTTTTACTTGAATGATATTTTTAATTAAGGCTGTGTTTTCTTGAAAGATATTTTGCATTTTCTCTTTAATATTTTCCACTTCAAACATATTTTTTTGTTGTGTGTCATATAAAAAATAGCTTAATACTGTTTGGTTTGCATCTGTATTATGTGGGTTTTCACTATAATGACGTAATAATGAAAGTTCTCCTGCCAACACAATTTCATATAAATCGTTATGTTTCAGTCCTATAAATTCTTTGCGTGTATGTGTAGCAATGTCATAGATTAACAAATTGTTAATCGACGAGAATGATAACAAACGGTTTTCTCCATTTTCTACTATCTTTACTACATGTTTTTCAAAATCAATAAGCAAATTACCTTCAAGAATGGTGTCATCTTTTAGTGTAATTACGCCAATGTATTGCCCATTATTTTGCCCAACACTCGTTATCTGTGTCTGTGCATAACTTATTACTGTTGTAAAACAAATTGCAAGTATCAAAAATAGCTCTTTCATAACACATTTATTTATATGAATACAATGTTAATAAATTGTTACATAAAAAACAACAATATGAATTAAAAGTTACAAAATATTTTATATGTGGTTTTGTGATTTAACTTGTAGCTTTGTTTGAATAAAATTTATTTAAAAACCTCATGAAATTATTATTACTTAGTGGCTTTTTGCTATTTATTTTTGTTATTGACATCATTTATGGAAGTGTTGCAATTCCTCTTACGGAAATTATAAATATCTTTATTGGTAAAACAAGTAATGAAAGTTGGCA
>JAYTNF010000277.1:0-18928 GCA_043748455.1 Cytophagales bacterium | reverse complement strand
CAAAAAGAAACTCACCCTGATTATATAAAAACACGCCACGAATTGGCTGATATGTATAAAAATGCGGGGAAATTTGAAAAAGCTGCGATGGAATACAATGCCATTATTGTTCCTGCAAAAGAAGTTTTAGGTGCAAAAAGCGAAGATTATACAGAGCTTTTGGCTGATGTGGCTGATGTTTCATATGGACTTAAGAAATATGAGAAAGCAGTAGAACAATATGATGTGTTTTTGACAGCCCTAAAAGTTTCAGGTAAAAAAATAGATGGCATGGCAAATTATTATAATAACATGGCAGAATCTTATAGAATGATTAAAAATTATGATAAGGCTGTGATTTATTATAATGAATCTCTGACAGTTATGGAAAGTGGCGACCAAGCAAAGTACTTGGAAGCATTAAATAAAGATATTAAATTGTTTAATGACATGTCTAAACAAGGAGAATCAGAAAAATTATTAGTCAAAAAGGGTGAAATTATTAAAAAAGTAAAAGGCGAAAACAGCAATGAATTTTTGCAAAATGCAATGGATTTGGGTGATGTGTATTTGAAAATGAATAAAAGTGCAGAGGCTGAAAAATATTATCAAAATGCTTTAGCAAGTATGAAAGCCATGAAAAAAGAAAATGAACCTTTATACGCAGATATTTTGGATAAAATAGCAAAACTTTATGTAGTTGGAGGTAAAAAAGATGAGGCAGAAAAATTATTCTTGACTGCAATGGAACAAAGAAAAACAAGTTTGACTGAAAAAAAGCCTGAATATTCTATGAAATTGGACAGTTTAGCTTTTTTCTATCAAAGAAATGAGGCTTTTGCAAAGGCTGATTCTATATTTAGGGTTGCGATGGAACTTCGTAAAAAAGTGCCAGGAATAAGGTCTCCAGATTATGCTTCTTCTCTCAATAATATTGGCAAGTTACTCATTAAACGTGATAAATTTACAGAAGGAGAAACTTTTGTGAAACAAGCCTCGCAAATTTATTTTACTTATTATGGTGGCAGAAGTGCTGAATATACAAATAATCAATTTGAGATGGCAGAAATGTATCATAAAGCCAAAAATAATACAGAGGCGATGAAATTGTATCTTAAAGTATTAGATTTACGTAAATCTTTGGGCGAAAATAATGCTGATTATCAAATTGTTCAACAAAAAGTGAATTTGTTGAAAGAGGAAATGGGTAAAAAATAAGCTGTAAATACGAAATAAATGGTTGTAAATTGTAACTTATTGATTATCAATAAATTAATTTTGTATTTACTCATAACATTAATTAAATTTCTTAAAAATTCCATTTCATACGAAATGGAATTTCTTTTGTATAAAACATTTGCATAACTTATAGCATGAAACAATTTTTACGTTTTCTAATTGTATTGATTAACATATTATTTACACCTTTTTCTAATCTAATAGTAGCACAAAATAAAAAAGCTATTGCTGATAATAAAGATAAAGAGCCTATTCCTGTAAAAATTGTTTTAGATGCAGGTCATGGAGGTTATGACCCAGGAAAAGAAAAAACAAACGAAAAATATCAAGACGAAAAGCATATTGTATTGGCAATTACCAAAAAATTGCATGAAAAAATGCTTATGCGGCTGATTGGGGCTGACATTGTGCTGACTCGCAAACGTGATGTGTATGTGAAGTTAGAGAAAAGAATGTTGATTACAACTGATGAAAAGGCAGATATTTTTCTAAGTATTCATTGCAATTCTAATCCAAATAAAGAAATTTCTGGCACACAAATGCACATTCATAGCAATGGCTTTCGTAAAAGTAAAAAACTTGCTATACAGATAGATAGGGCTTTTCAAAATGTGGCTTTTCGTAAGAGTTTGGGAATATTTACTAATAGAGATAGAGGTTTTTCATTATATGTTTTGCAATACCCAAAACCCGCAAGTGTCTTGATTGAGGCTGGTTTTATAAGTAATGCAAAAGAAGAAAAGTTTTTAAATTCTGAAGATGGTCAGGAGCTAATAGCAGAAGCTATTTTAAATGGTTTGGTTAGGTTTTTAAAGTCTGAATATAATCATGTACATTTATTGCCTGAAACAATGAAAGAAATGAAGGAAACCAAAGAAGTATTAGCAAAATCAAATAGCGAAACCACTAAAAAATTGATTAAAGAGATAGAAGAAGCTACTAAAAAATATGAAAAAGTACAAGCAGAAGAGAAGGAACACGCTAAGAAAGCAAAAATTATTTACAGAATACAAATATCGTCTTCTAAACTTC
Source organism: Cytophagales bacterium (assembly GCA_043748455.1). GTDB lineage: Bacteria > Bacteroidota > Bacteroidia > Cytophagales > Thermoflexibacteraceae > JAAFKA01. The sequence goes on along the minus strand of JAYTNF010000277.1, from coordinate 16,678 downwards.
CAATATCGATGAAACATTATGATTTTAATAGATTGATTGCAAAAAGTTATAAAATTGATGAGGTTGTTACAGAAGATGACGAAAACAACAAAAGATATCGTTATTTGGTTGGTAAAGCCGAAAGTTTAGAAATTGCACAAATATTGTTACAAGAAATACGAAAATTAAATTTCAAAGATGCTTTTATTACAAGTTTTGAACAATAAAAATATAATTATTTGGTAGTGGTAAAAATGTATATTCAATATAAGTTATTGATAATCAACAACTTATATAAATGTACATTTTTTACCCCTACCAAAAAATGTTTCCTTATTTTTTATTTTTAAATGGCACTCATATTGATTTATTTTATATATTTGTTAGTCTATGCAAATAATTTTTCCTAAACTTTTGCTATGAAAAATACGTATTTGACAAATAGTTATCAAACTAAATATCTTATAAATATGAAATATCTTTTATCTATCCTACTCTTTGTAGCAAGTCTTTTTATGCCACTGCTTGCTGCACCCATTGACTTAGACATTGCCACAACAACTCAGGCAAAGGAAGGTACACCTAATATAAATGGTGTTTTTACCATCACCTTAGATGTTGCTTCGGCTACTCCTTTGACAGTATTCTATAATTTAGCAGGTACAGCAATAAATCCTGCAAACTATTCGCTATTGGCAGGTACAAATGTATCGGGTTTAACGGCTACACAATTTGTAATTGCTGCGGGCGTAACTACTGCTACTATTCAAGTTGTTGCGGTTAATAATTTTACTTATGACGCTATTTCGCCAACAGTAATTATGAATATTACTCCAGACCTTCCTAATTATAAAATTGGCACAGTTGGCACTGCAACAGTCAATATTACTGATGATGATAACCTTTTTACTGTAACATCAGCAGGTTTACCAACTGAAAATGGCGTAATAGGAACTTATACTTTTACACGTGCAACTTCTACAGTTGGGGCAATTACGGTCAATTTTTCGGTGGGTGGAACTGCTACTTTAACCACACATTATACGGTTTCAAGTGCTGATGTTTTTACTTACAATCTAACTGCGGGAACAATCGTAATTCCTGCTGCTGCAAATTCTGCAACTTTGACCATTACGCCCATAAATGACATGGTAATTAATGCTGCAAGAACTGTAATTTTAACGATTGCATCTTCAGCAATTCCAGATTATACGATTTCAAATGTCAATAATTCGGCAACTTTAAGCATTGCTGATATGCCCCTTGCGACAATTAGTGTTGCAACAGGTACAAATGCTAAGGAAGGAACTCCTGCCATTAACGGTGTTTTAAATTTTACACTTACGCAACCCGCACCTATTGGCGGTTTGACTGTAAATTATGCCTTATCTGGCACTGCCACCCTAACAACAAATTATACCTTAACCGCAGGCACAAATGCAAGTGCAGTAACAGCAACAAGTTTTGTAATTGGTGCAGGACAAACTTCGGCAACTATTAACTTAATTCCGATTAATAATTTTACTTTCAATGCTACACGTACTGCAATATTGACTATTGCTGCAAATGCAAATTATATACTTGGAACTGCTGCCACAACAGCCAATATTGCTGATGATGACAACCTTTTTACAGTAACTTCGGCAGGTTCTCCGACAGAAAATGGTGCAATAGGAACTTATACGTTTACACGAGCAACCTCTACGGTTGGTGCAATTACGGTGAATTTTTCGGTGGGTGGAACTGCTAATTTTACTACACATTATACCGTTTCGGGTGCTACAACTTATAATGCAACTGTGGGTACAATCGTAATCCCTGCTGCCGCAAATTCTGCAATTTTGACCATTACGCCCATAAATGACATGGCTGTTAATACTGCAAGAACCGTTATTTTAAGTATTGTACCTTCGGCAATTCCAAATTATACAATTTCTAATGTCAATAATTCTGCAACTTTATCTATTGCAGATTTTGTCATTACACAAATTGCAACCATTTCAGCAGGTATAACAGCAGTGGAAGGTACACCAACGGTAAATGGAAGTTTTGCAATTACCTTGGCAGACCCTGCCCCTGTTGGTGGTTTGGTGGTGCAATATGCTTTATCGGGTACTGCAATTTCGCCTGCAAATTACGCCTTGGCTGCAGGTACTAATGTGAGTGCTGTAACAGCAACCACTTTTACCATTGCCGCAGGTGCAACTTCGGCAAGTCTTAGCGTTGTTCCAATTAATGATTATTTAGTTAATGTTGCTCGCACTGTTACCATAACTTTAACCGCAACGCCAAGTTATAATATTGGTGGTACAGGTGCTGCAACGATAAATATCAACGATGACACCAATACTTTCAAAATTATAGCGGCAGGTAGTCCCACAGAAGATGGCACAACAGGCACTTTTACCATTACAAGACTTAATACTGTTGGTGCAGTTGTTGTCAATTTTGCAGTTGGTGGTATTGCAATTAATCCAACGCATTACACTGCTTCTTCTACCAATCCATTAACTTTTAATGCCGGAAGTGGCACTGCAGTCATGACATCAGGACAATCTTCTGTTACTATTACAATTACACCTATTAATGACCAAATTATTAATACAGCCAGAACTGTTATAATTAGTTTAGGTGTGGGTACACCACCAGAATATACGGTAGCAGCCCCACCTGATAATTCGGCAACATTGACTATTGCAGATGGTGCAGTACCAACAATTAGTTTAACCTCCGCAGGAACACCTACAGAGGGTGCGGGAGCTGGTGCTTTTATTTTTACAAGAACAGGTGCTACAACATTAACATTATTTGTAGATTTTGATTTGACAGGAACAGCTATTGCAAATACAAATTATAGTGTTTCAGGTGCAGTTTTTGTGTCGGGTAATACTTGGAGAACAAGTATTATTGCAGGTAGTACCAATCGTAACGTAATTATTAGCCCTATCAATGATTTTGTAGCCAATAGCCCAAGAACAGTAATTGCCACAACTATTGCTACAAGTCCAGCTACTTATAATATAGCAGCTGCACCTAATGATACAAGAAATTTATCCATTTTAGACGATAACAATCAAATAACCTTATTTTCTTCAGGCTCTGTTTCGGGAGGTAATATAGGCACTTATACTTTTACAAGAATAAATACTGTGGGTAATTTATTTGTCTATTTTAGTTCAGCATTACTTTCAGGAACACCTACTTACAATGTAACAGCTTCAAGTCTTTTTGCTTTTACGGCTGGTAGTGGTGGTTTTATTGTAATTCCTAACGGACTAACAACTGCTACTTTAAATATTAATGCTGATATATCCACAACTGTCGGTAGCATTAATGTTACATTAACACCTGCACCTACTCCAAATTATACCATTGGAACAGTTACTGCACAAGTAATGAATATTGCTCCTGCTGGTTCTTCTTTTGTAACTGTTACAGCTACTTCTCCAATTAGTGAAAATGGTGCTGGAGCTACTGTTACCTTTACAAGAACTGGTTTTTTCCTTTTTCCTGTTACTGTAAATTTTTCTGTTAGTACAAATGGCTCTGTAAATTATAATGTAACAGGTGCTAATACATTTGCAGGTAATTCAGGCACAGTTATTATACCTGCTGGTATAAGTCAATCAGTTGCGGTTACACTTGCAGCCATTGAAGATAATACTATTAATGGTGCAAGAAGTGTAGATGTTACAATTACTTCTGCCACTTATGTATTTATGGTAACAACACTATTTACGGTAGGTGCACCAAATTCTGCAAATATTATAGTAAATGATAGTAACAGACAAATTAGTATGTTAGGAGGTAGTAATGCTAACGAAAGTGGAGTCAATTCAAGTTTTATTTTTATTCGTAGTGGTGGTAATACATTAGCCCAAACCATAGACTTTACATTAGGGGGCACAGCTACACATATTACAGATTATACATTGAGTGGTGGAAGTATAAATATTACAGGGACAACAGGCACTGTTGTAATTCCTGCTTTGTCAAATAATGTTGTTGTAACCTTAACACCAATTAATAATTTAGCTCTCAATGCTGCAAAAACGATACAAATTACCTTAAATTCAGGTACTCCTGCCATTGCAGTTGCCTTAGCACCTGCTAATACTGCTACGGTTACGATTGATGACGACCCAAATATTATAGATATTTCAGTAGCTGCCACCCCCATAGCCTCAGAAGTGGGCAATGTAAATGGTAATTTTGTGATAAAAAGATTAAGTGCAAGTACACTTCCTGTTACAATAAGTTTTACTATTGGAACAGTAGGAAATGATGCAGTATTTACGACACATTATAGTGCAAGTTCGCCAACTGCGGGTGCATCCTTGACTTATAATGCTGTGGGAGGTTCTATTACAATTCCTGCTAATGCAACAGAAGTAATATTAAGTATTACGCCTATAAATGATTTTGTGAGTAATCCTAACCGTAATTTGCAGTTGATTTTGACAAATTCACCTGCATTACCATTGCCAAGAACTTATCGGTTATCGGGAACTTTGGCAAATTCAGCAATTATGGTAATTTTAGATGATGCAAATACAATTTCTATTGCTAAAATTGGTGCTGATGCCACAAAATCAGGTTTAGTAATTGGTAAGTTTAGGGTTACAAGAACACAATTTGTTGGCAGACCTGATGTTACCGTAAATTTTACTGTAACAGGAACATCTGTTTTAAATACAAATTATGTGCAAGCAGGAGCAAATTTTATTTCTGGTACAGTTGTAATTCCTGCAAATACTGCTTCGGCTGATATTGACATTACAGCCATTAATGATTGGGCAATTAACACCACCAAAACCTTAAACTTAACTTTGACAGCAGGGCAGTATATTATAGATGCTACAAACAATGCGGCATTAATGAATATTGTTGATGACAATAATTTTGTTTCAGTTGCTAATACAGGCAATGCTTTTGAGGCTGGCATGTTAGGTACACCAACTGCAACAACTTTTACTTTTACACGCACAAATGGGCTAAATACCAATCCTTTACTTGTTACATTTTCTATTGCAGGTGCTGCAACAGTGGGTACACATTATAGTTTATCGGCTACTGGTGGTGTGAGTTTCAATATGGCTAATACCCAAGGCACTGTTACAATTCCTGCAGGTTTAAATGATATTGTTGTAACACTAACCCCGATTAATGACAACCAAATTAATACAGATAGAAATGTGATATTTACAGTTGCACAACGAAGCCCCCAAAACTATACGATTATTAATACCACTGCCAATACATCTACAATGAATATTATTGATGATAAAAACACCGTTTCTGTAACTTCATCAGGCAATGCTTTTGAGGCTGGTGCAACAGGACTTCCAATAACTACAACCTTTACTTTTTCACGTACAAATACAAATGCAGGAAATTCTTTGGCTCTGCCAATAACTTTTAATATTGGTGGGAATGCAAGTATTTTAACACACTATACTTTGTCTACAAATGTAACTTTAAATGGTACAAATACACAAGGCACTGTTATAATTCCTGCCTTGTCAAATAGTGTGGTTGTTACTTTAACTCCAATAAATGATAATCAGATAAATAATAATCGTGATGTCATCTTATCCATTGCACCAATTACTCCCCAAAGTTATTTAATTGCTGCAATGCCTACAAATGCTGCAAATGTGTTGATAGAAGATGATAAAAATATAATTTCTGTAATTTCTGCAGGTAATGCCTTTGAAGTGGGTGCTGGTGGTTTGCCTGTAGCTACTACATTTACATTCTCACGAACTAATGCCATTGCAGGAAACTCTTTGGCACTACCAGTTACTTTTAATATTGGTGGTAATGCTGTAATTTTAACACACTATACGTTATCTGCAAATGTAACTCTAAATGGTGCAAATACACAAGGAACTATTATAATTCCTGCTCTGTCAAATAGTATAGTTGTTACCTTAACACCAATAAATGATAATCAGACCAATACAAATAGAGATGTTACATTGACTATTGCTCAAACAACTCCTCAAAGTTATTTGATTGACATGACTCCAAATAACTCCTCAACAATACAGGTTATTGACAATAATAATACTATTTCTGTTGTTTCATCAGGTGTTAATGCAAAAGAAGCAGATGCCATATTATTAGGAATGCCCAACCCTACGACTTACACTTTTGCACGTACAGGTGGCAGTAGTGCTTTTGCTTTGCCTGTAGATTTTGCCATTTCAGGAACAGCAACGGCTTTAATACATTATACTTTGTCTGTAAGTGCAATGGGTGCTACAATTACCTATACTGCTACAACAGGAACTGTTACAATTCCTGCGGGGGCAACAAGTGTGGTTGTTACGCTGACACCTATCAATGATAATACAATAAACACTGACCGTATAGCAACCCTAACCATTACCCCAAGCACAACTTATACCGTTATTTCACCGTTGGGCTTTACTGCAAATGCAACAATAGAAGATGATAAAAATACAGTTATCATTACTACAACAGGCAATGCTTTTGAAGCAGACGTCATCACGGGTTTGGTTGTGCCAACGACATTTACTTTTTCACGAACTAACCCTAATTCGGGAAATTTTCTTCCTTTAACCGTTAATTTTACTATTGGTGGTTCGGCTATTGCATTATTACGTTATACACTTACAGGGGTTGTAAGCTATGATGCAACTCAGGGTGTTGTTACGATTCCCGCAGGTAGTGCAAGTGTTGTTGTTACATTAACGCCAATAAATGATAATCAAATTAATAATGATAGAACTGTGGTTTTTACTATTGCACCCACTACTCCACAAAAATACCTTATTGCACCCTCACCAACAAATAGTGCCACAATAAGTATTATTGATGACAAAAATACAGTTTCTATTGCTTCGGCAGTAACTGATGCTTTTGAATCTGGTACAGATGGAAATCCTGTTGCCACAACTTATACATTTTCTCGTGTGGGAGGTAGCAACGCACTGCCATTATCTGTATTATTTACAATAGGTGGAACTGCAACCGCAAACACACATTATACATTAACTGCCATAGGTGGCGTAAGTATTAATGGCACAAATACAGAAGGAACCGTTATAATTCCTGCAAATACAAATAGTGTTGTAGTAACACTAAACCCAATAAATGACTACACAGAAAGTGGTGATAGAACAGTAATTTTTACGGTTTCACCAAAAAGTCCAGAAACATATTTAATTGGTACAACAAATATTGCAACCAAGAATATTATTGACGACACAAACGATGTAGAAGTAACATCAGCAGGAACTCCCTCAGAAACTCCAACAACAGGAACATTTACATTTACAAGAAGTGTTGCAAAAACAACGCCTTTAACTGTTCATTTTACAGTGGCAGGAACTGCAATATTTCCAACAAATTATACCATAATAGGTGCTGCAACTTATTTAGCAGGTTCAGGAACTGTAATTATTCCTGCAAATGCAACTTCTGTAACCATTACCATAAATCCAATAAATGATTTTGTATCAAATGCACCAAGAACAATTATTTTGACAGTCATACACACAACACCAGCAAAAACGTATGTAGTTGCACCTGCACCCGATAATCAAAGCTCCATAGCCATTCTTGATGATGTTAATGCTGTAACAATTACCAAAACAGGTATTGCAACAGAAAATGGTACAACCGCAAAATTTACCATTAGCAAACCAAACCAAACAGCAAATGATATTACAGTTAGTTTTAATATCAATACACTAAGCCCAAATTCGGCAATTTTTGGAACAAATTATACAGTAACAGGTGCTACTACTTTTTCGGGAACTTCGGGAACTGTACTCATGCCCATGAATACAAATTCAGTAGATATTACCATAAATCCAATAGATGATAATGCAATTAATGTAGACAGAACTGTAACCTTAGATTTGATAAATCCAATACCTGTTGGTTATCAATTAAGTTCTGTTGCTACTGAAATTACTTCCACAATTACAATTAAGAATGATGACCCTCAAGCAAATATAGTTTTAGGAACTGATGCAGAGGAAACAAATGCAGTTGCAGGAAAATTTGTAATTAATTTCAATTCTCCAATTGCTGCCAATACAACAGTTAATTATATTATTTCGGGAACTGCAAATACTACCCGTTATCTAATATCGGGAGGCATAAATATTGTAGGAACTCCAACCTCAACCTCAGCAGTAATTGCAGCAGGTAGCACAAGTGCAGAAATTACAATTACGCCTATTGACGATTTTGTGATAAACCCCGCAGAAACCATAATTTTGACTTTACAAGCAAGTACCACCATGCCGTTGCCAGATTATTTTGTGGGTTTGACTCCTGATGCAACCATGCAAATCGTTGATAATGATGTAGTTGTAGATTGTGCAGTTGTACCAATAACACCAACAGCAACATGGACAGGAATTCAGAAAGCAAACATAAATTACACAGCCACCGCAGGTCAAGCCCTAAAATTCAAAATTACAGCTATGAATTTGGGTACAGATTTTCTAAGAATTTATAATGGAACAACAGTAAATACTGCTAATTTAATTGCAGAATATACAGGAAATATTATTATTCCAATAGATTTTACTTCTATTTCAGAAACCATGACCGTTGTTGTTAATTCAACAGTTGTAAGTTCATCAGTAACATACAATATCAGTTGTGTAGCCCAAGAGCCAAGAGTAAACTGTGGAGTTGCAACACCAACTTTATATAATATTGGTTCTTTAACAGCTCCTTATATTGCTAATAGTAGAGTTTTCAGAACTTTTCAAAGTTCGAGTTTTGCAAATGGAAATGGACAAATTTCAGCAACATTCACAAGATTTGATGTAGAAGCAAGTTATGATTTGGTAAAAGTATTTAATAGCAATGACACACTTAACGCAAATTTAATTGGCACTTTTCACAACGGACAATTACCAACTGCTACCATAACAAGTTCAAATGCAGGAGGTTACATGACATTTTTGTTATATTCTGATGCCAATGTAGAAAGAAGTGGTTTTGAAGTCTCGATGACTTGTGGCGTAACAACGGTTATTCCAACACTTTCAAATCCTGATTTATTAGCACTTGAAACACTTAAAACAGCTTACCCCACACTTGCAACTTTATGGAGCTCACCAACACCTATAACATGGGAAGGGGTTACATGGAATCAAGAGCCTGTGCAAAGAGTTGTAAGTATTTCCTTATCAGACAAAGATTTGTCTGGAAACTTGCCGACTGATTTTGCCTTTATTATGGCAAACGATGGCAGAATGTCACGTTTACAAAGTTTAGATTTAAGTAATAACAAAATTACAGGTATTGTACCTACTACTTTTGGAAAATTAAAGGTAACACACTTAAATTTATCCAATAACTTAATAGATGACATACCTACTACAATTAGTAATATTGCAAATTTAGTAGTACTTAATTTAAGTAGTAATTCTTTGGAAACTGCCAACAATTTATTGGACTTAGAAAACTTGCAATACCTTAGTGAACTTGATTTGAGCAACAATGCTATTAATGAAGATTTGCCTATTGAGTTATTTAATATTCCAAATATTACAAACCTTAATTTGAGTGTAAACGAATTTACAGGCACATTGCCCGAAGAAATTAAAGACATGGAATTTATAAAAGTATTAAATTTGTCGAGCAATAATTTAACAGGAACCCTAAATTTTAATGGCACAGTGCTTTTATTTGATGACCAAAACTTATTAGAAAAATTAGACCTAAGCAAAAATGAATTTACAGGAACTTTGCCTACGAGCATGGGCAGCAGCATCAAATTCCTAAATTTATCAGAAAATAAACTCACAGGAACTATTGATAACATTGCAAATCTATCAAGTTTAATTGAGTTACAATTACAGAAAAATGAATTTTCAGGAGCTTTGCCTTTGTTATTGCATGACATTTCTCTTGCTGTAACGATAAATCTATCAAACAATAAATTTACAGGTGTCATTCCAAATTGGACAGATTTTGTGCTAATTCGTACCCTTGATTTGAGTTTTAACAAATTGAGTGGCAGAGTTGCACCAACTTTAAATGGCATTAAAACACTCACAAACTTAGTATTAAATGATAATGAATTAAAAGATTTGCCAATTTTGACAAATTTAACAAACATGAAAAGTCTTGCAGTTTATAATAACCGTTTGACTTTTGAAGATTTGGAGCCAAATATCACAGTTCCAAACTTTAAACCTGCTTTGTATGCACCACAAGCAACAATTAATGACACCATTCGTACCACAACCACAATAGGCACACGCATAAAAATGAGTACAAATACTTCAGGTACAGCAAACTTTTATCGTTGGAGAAAAGGGAATATTGCACTTGGGAATGCTGCAGTTGCTAATGACAGTCTGTATATTATCAACAGTGTTGCTATTGATGATGCAGGCGTATATTCTTGTGATGTTACGAGTACAAAAGTTGTAGGTTTGACATTAATTCGCAATCCAATTATATTAAATGTTGGTAATCCTCGTGTAAATGTATCAGATTCATTAGCCTTGGTGGCTTTATACAGAAGTGCTGATGGTAAAAATTGGGAAAATTCATGGAATTTATCGCAGCCTATACGCACATGGTATGGCGTAACTCTAAGCATAGATAGGGTTGTAATTTTAAGGTTAAATGATAATAAATTAGACGGAAAAATTGCAGACTCTCTGCGATTATTGACAAAATTGGAGGAACTAAATTTGCGAAAAAACAAATTAGGAGATAGCATTCCTTTGAGATTTGGTGAATTGCAAAGTCTAAACCGTTTAGACTTGTCGGGCAATAAACTTATCGGACAAATTCCTACAACGATTGGAAATTTAACAAAATTAACTTATTTAGATTTGAGTGAAAATAGTTTAACAAATGCAATTCCTGCAAGTTTTATTTCTTTAAATAAATTAGTAACATTGTTATTAAATGACAATAATTTTAATGGCATGCCAACTTTCACAGGCATTGCAACCTTGAAAAGATTAAGTGTAGAAAATAATAAATTGACATTTGGAGATTTAGAACCTAACAAAGCCTTACTAACAACATCAGGCTTGCGTTTTAGTTATTCGCCCCAAGCCTCAATAAATGACACAAAAACCATTCAGGCTGTTTTTGCAACTTCCTTAACTTTGACAACTCAAACTTCAGGAACTGCAAACAGCTATCAGTGGACAAAAAGTAACACAAATATCGGCACAAATTCCCAAATTTCTGATTACAAAATCAGCTCTTTAGCATACTCGGATTCGGGTGCATACAGTTGTAAAATTACCAATACAGTGATACCAAATTTAACTTTAATTCGTAAAATTTTGACTGTTGTTGTCAATCAACCAACTTTATTGAGGACAGATTCCTTAGCTTTGGTAGATTTATACAACAGTACAAATGGTGCAGGTTGGGATAAAAAATGGATTTTAACGCAACCAATGGACACATGGTTTGGTGTGGTTTTGGATAAAAATATTGGTCGTGTCATTAGGTTGTTGCTATCAAATAACAAATTAAAAGGCACTATTTCTACTTCTATCGGCAATTTATCAAAACTCAAAGAGTTAAATATTCGTGCAAATCCAGATTTGAATGGCACAATTCCAAGTTCTGTTGGAAACTTAATAGAATTGGAAGACTTAAATTTTAGAGGCAATAAATTAAGTGGCACAATTCCAAGTAGCTTAGGAAATCTAGCAAATCTAATTACATTAGCATTAGACAATAATCAATTATCAGGTGTTGTTCCAAAAGAATTAGGAAACTTACGAAGCTTATCTGTTTTGTTTCTTAACAATAATAAGTTTACAGGAATTTTGCCTTCTGAAATTAATAATTTGACTTTGTTACAAGAACTTTATTTGAATGATAATGAATTTGCAAAACTACCAAATTTGCAAAATTTGAATGTTTTGGGAACATTAGACGTGAAAAATAACAAGTTAGGTTTTGAAAGTTTAGAATCTTTAATTCGCATTGCAAGTTTTCAGTATAGTCCACAAATAGCAAAAGATACAGTTGCGGTTACGATTGCCACAGGTCAAAAAATGGATTTAGACCCACAAGCCGGTGGCACACAAAACCTATATCAGTGGCGTACAACTGCACAAACTGCGGTAACAACGCCAACGTCAAGTATTTTAACTATTCAAAATATTCAGCCACAAAGTACAGGTGGATATATATGTAGTGTGAAAAATAATTTATTGCCAAATTTGACTATTACGTATTTTTATAATGTGAAAGTTGTACCTGCAATACCACAAATTACGCAACCACTGCCTTATTGTGTAGGCAATAGTTCGGTAACACTGACTGCACAAGGCACGCAAGCACCATCTACAAAGTGGAATTGGTATGATGGAACAACAGTAATTATAACAAATAACAAAAGCACAGTTACATTTACGCCAAAGCAAGCCATTGATACAATTTTTGCAGTTACGGTTGTTAGAGATATAGAAAGTTCGGCAAAAGCTATGATTATCTTGTATATAAAACCGATTTTGCAAAATAACAACGGAGTTTTTACAGTCATTGACAACGGAAACCCTAAAAATAAATATCAATGGTTCTATTTTGAAAGTCCGATTTCTGGAGCAACAAGCAAAACTTTTACGCCAGAAGCTAATAAATTTGGAGACTATAAAGTAAACCTCATCACAGAAGAAGGTTGTGCTGCAAGTTCTGAAACCTATAAATTTATAAATATGGTAACAGGAACCGAAGACGAAATGCTGAAAAATAGCTTAAAAGTTTATCCAAATCCGACAACTGAAAACTTGAAAATGGAATTGGATAACGAATATTTTGGTAACACAACAATTAAGATTTCAGATGTTTTAGGTCGTGTGTTGTGGGAGCAAAAAATAGATAAAAATTCGGTTTTCATTGAGCAAAATATCAATGTTTCGTCTTGGGCATCGGGTACTTATTGCTTGCGTTTGCAAACTAATAAAGGTTTTGCAACAAAAAGATTTGTGAAACAGTAATGTAGTGAGTGCCAATAACCAAGCACTGTTTTATTAGTAAAGCTAACTTTTTTATAGCAAAATAATTATTTTTATATGAAATAGGCAAATAAAAATGTATAAGCATCAATGCAAATTTGTTTATATATTTTGTCATTCTGAGTGGGGTTGCCACCAGCTTGCGAAAAATCTGATACAATAAGCTAGATTTTTTGCAAGCTCAGAATGACAAATTTAAAATGTTAGTATCAAAATATCATATCCAAATCGTAATATTAACCCAAAAACAACCACCAAAAACATGATTCTCACAAAAGAATTACCTCTTGAAATTGCCATTTTACTCCCCAAATAAGACCCTAACATATTGCAAATCATCATGGGAATTGCAATTTTGAAGATAACAAAACCTTTAAAAAGAAAGAAAATTAAAGAGCTTATATCTGCCACAACATTTACGATTTTGGAAACTCCCGAAGCCATTAAAAAATTATAACCTACCACACTCACAAATCCAAAAACCAATAAACTTCCTGTTCCAGGTCCAATAAATCCATTATAAAACCCTGCCAATGACCCAATTATGATTCCATAATAATGTATTTTCTTTGTTGCAATTTCTGTAATTTCTACTTGCCCAAAATCTTTATTTTTATAAGTATAAATAGCTATCAAAGTCATCAGCACCAACATTATGGGCTTTAAAATAGCTGCATCAATTAAACTTGATATTGTGGCACCCAAAAAAGACATTACCGCAGCACCAACTCCCGCATAAAAAACAGTTCTCCAAGGGATAACAACTTTTTTTGAATATTGATAACCCGCCACGCTTGTTCCTGCAAAAGATGCAAACCTATTAGTACCAATAATTTGAGGCACAGCAAAATGTGGAAAAATAATAAACATAGCAGGCACTTGTACCAAACCTCCACCACCAACAATAGCATCTATGAAACCCGCAAAAAAAGCTATAAAAGCTATGGCAATAATTGAAATATCTGTGTCCAAAATAAAATATTTTATGTGTGATTGAAAATTTAATAGGCATTGATTAGGTCGTATTACAAATATAATGCTTTTTGGGAATAGTACTTAGTTTTTTGTGCTAAAAAACATTAGTGTTATAATACTGCCATAATGATGGCAAAGTGATAAAAAATAAATAATTTTTTATTAGTTGTTTTCAGATGTAGTTTGTAAATTCAAAGTTCAAGCAGCTTTTAAAAACTTCAAAACTTTGTGAAAACTACTTATTTTTGGGTATTTGCTTTAATTTAATTTAGGCAAAATTATTTTCTTTTCCCAAACAAAACTCTATATTTTTTGTAGAAAAACTGTTTTTTTAGTATGTTTGGAGATTAATAAATTTTCATTCGCCAAAAGGCAAATCTACTTGTAAATCACACACATATATCAATACAATGCTTTTTAATCCTGACGAACCTACTCCAAAAACCAAAGAAAAAGATGTTGCCGAAACACCTTTGATGAAACAATATAATGCTTTCAAAAAAAAGCACCCAACGGCAATTTTGTTGTTTCGTGTGGGTGATTTTTATGAAACTTTTGGCGAAGATGCTATCAAAGCAAGCAAAATATTAGGCATTGTGCTTACAAAAAGAGGCAATGGCGTAGGAACTTTTATTGAATTGGCAGGATTTCCGCACCATTCCTTAGATAATTATTTGCCTAAATTGGTACGTGCAGGGCAAAGAGTGGCTATTTGCGACCAACTCGAAGACCCAAAACTCGCAAAAGGAATTGTAAAACGTGGAATTACGGAATTAGTAACCCCTGGAGTTTCTTATAATGACACTGTTTTAGACATAAAAAGTAATAATTTCTTAGCTTCCTTACATTTTGGTAAAGGAGATGTAATAGGAATTTCTTTGTTAGATATTTCGACAGGTGATTTTATGGTTACACAGGGAACATTACCTTATATCGAAAAACTATTGCAAGGATTTAGACCTTCCGAAATTATTTATAGCAGAGCCAAAAGACAAGAATGTGAAAGTTATTTTAACGAAGAATATAATTTATTTACGGTAGAAGACTGGGTTTATCAATATGAGTATGCACACGAAAAATTGACAAAGCATTTTAATACGGTAAATTTAAAAGGTTTTGGCATTGATAATCAACACAATAGCATTATTGCTGCGGGTGCAATTTTATTTTATCTCGAAAATACCGAACATCACGAAATAAAACACATTGCGACTATAAGCAGAATAGAAGAAGAAAAATATGTTTGGCTCGATAAATTTACGATTAGAAATTTAGAATTACTGTATCCACAACAAGAAAATGGAGTTCCATTAATTGATATTCTCGATGAAACCATTACGCCAATGGGTGCAAGATTGCTAAAAAATTGGTTGGTTTTGCCTTTAAAATCTGTCGAAGAAATAGAAAAACGCCAAGAAATTGTGCAATATTTTTATGAAAATGAAGAAATTACAGAAAATCTTACACGACCTTTAAAAAATATTGGAGATTTGGAAAGGTTAATTTCCAAAGTTTCGGCAGGAAGAATTAATCCAAGAGAAATGAACCAATTAAGACGTGCTTTGCAAAATATTATTCCGATTAAAGAATTATTGAACAGCCCCCTAACCCCCGAAGGGGGAATAAGCCCCACCCCAACCCCCAAAGGGGAAGGAGTTTTTACTCCCCCTTCGGGGGTTGGGGGGCTTGGCGTATTGGATTTATGCACAGAATTACTCACTAAAATAGATGCAGAGTTATTAGACGAAGTTCCCTTAGTGGCAAATCAAGGCAATTTGATACGTGAAAATGTCCACACAGAACTCGATGAATTGCGGAGAATTTCGGGTTCAGGAAAAGATTATTTAGAGAAAATTCAGCAACAAGAAGCAATGCGAACAGGCATTCCTTCGCTAAAAATCAGTTATAATAAAGTTTTTGGTTATTATTTGGAAGTTCGCAATTTGCACAAAGACAAAGTGCCAAAAGAGTGGATACGCAAGCAAACTTTATCGGGTGCGGAGAGATATATTACGGAGGAATTGAAAATTTATGAGGAAAAAATATTGACTGCCGAAGATAAAATTGTAGCCATAGAACAGCAACTTTTTTGGGTAATGGTCGAAAAAGCAAAGGAATTTGTTGCACCTATTCAAAGAAATGCAAAAATTATAGCAAGAATTGACTGTATGTCGGGTTTTGCTGCGGTGGCTCGCAAAAATAACTATGCAAAACCCATTTTAAATGATAGTAAAATTATAGATATTCGTGATGGACGACACCCTGTTATAGAAAAACAGTTGGCTATTGGCGAGGATTATGTGCCAAATGATGTGTTTTTAGATGACGAAACACAGCAAATTATGATTATTACAGGTCCAAATATGGCGGGAAAATCGGCATTGTTGCGACAAACAGCGTTGATAGTTTTGATGGCACAAATGGGCAGTTTTGTGCCTGCAAGTTCGGCAAATATTGGCTTGGTGGATAAGGTTTTTACGAGGGTTGGGGCATCAGATAATTTGTCGAAAGGTGAGTCGACTTTTATGGTGGAAATGACAGAAACTGCAAGTATTTTGAACAATTTGAGTGATAGAAGTTTGGTTTTGATGGACGAAATCGGCAGAGGTACAAGTACTTATGATGGTATTTCTATTGCGTGGGCTATTGTCGAATATTTGCATAATCACCCAAAATTTGCTGCAAAAACCTTGTTTGCAACGCATTATCACGAACTTAACGAGTTG
>JAYTNF010000276.1:0-14590 GCA_043748455.1 Cytophagales bacterium | reverse complement strand
ATACCTCTTAACGCATCTTCAATTAAGATATAATCTTTACTTGAATAAATATTTTGTTTAACAATAATACTTTTATTCTCTATCTTGTGCCTTAAAAGGACTTTCAAATAAGTGCTATCATCTAAATCTGAAGTTTTATAATCTCCAATTAAGTTTGACAACCGACAAATAATTACTTTATAATCTTTTTGTACATTCATCAAAAAAGTTTCTGTCAATTTTTTCGTTCCATTATAAATGAAGTCTGATGACAAATGATTTTCTGTTGCTATGTAATTTTCATCAAAAACTAAGTTTTTCTCCGTAGTAAAACCATAAATTCTCGTAGAACTTAGGTAAATTAAGGCTTCTTTTATTTGGGCGTATTCTAATAATTGACGTGTAAGTAATAAATTAGAATCTATGGTTTCAAAAGGTTTTTGGCGAAAATCTCCTGTATTTCCTGCACAATTAAAGAGATAATCAAATACAGTGGTTGTCAAAACTGTTTTAATATTAACTCTATCTAGCACTATTATTCTATTTTTTGGATAATTTTGTTGTATATACTTGTAAAGTCTTGATCCAACAAAACCGTTGGAAACAATACCAATTGTCTTGTTGTACAGTATCTCACTAATTTTATTATTATTTACTTTCATAAATATAGTTTATTTTCTAAAACCGACACACTTTGCAGGACTCCCAACATAAATACTATAAGGAGCTATTGTCCCATTTACCAAACTATTTGCCCCAATTAATGCCCCTTTACCAATAAAAGTTCCATCAAGTATGGTTACATTAGCTCCTAACCAAACATCATCTTCTATAACAATACCTCCTTTACTTGCTGCAAAACCTTGCAACCGAATTAGTACATTAGGGTTATGAAATTCATGATTTACAGGAACTATACTGCAATTAGGTCCTATTAAGACATGGCTACCTATTTTTATACCATTGCCAGAGTATAAAACACAACCTGAATTAATATAAACATAATCTCCTAACACTATATCGCCACATCCACCTACGTGTTTTATCTTAACAAAATCATCAATTACGCTATTCTCACCTATGTAAGTGTGTGTACCTTTTGAAGAAACTTCTATAGAAGATAAAGAACTAATTTTTGATGTATGATGAAAAATATTTGCCATAATTTTATAACTGTTTCTTTGCCTCACTCAATAAATAATCTAAAATCGTCATCAGTTTTGCTAAATTATCAATGCCGCAACCTGTTGTATTTTTTGTTACAATATTACCCTCTAATTTGCCAAATTCCCATTGTTTTCCTGTGGTTACAATCCCAAATATAACTATATTAGGCTTGTTGTTAATTTTTTGGCAAGCCAACATCTGAACAATACACTGCGACCAACCTTCAACAAAATTTTCTGCTTTTGCCTCCACCGAAGTAATTATCGGGTAAGACATTATTTCATATTGCTTTTTATCTAAATTTGTAAACATAAAATCAGGCACACCACTCAAATCTGTATCATATTTTATGGCTTGGTGTGTCCACATATTTATTTCAGTCATATATTTTCGCCACACAGCACGTAACACAGGCGAAACCAAATTTTCTGCTGCATAAAATTCATTACTACGATAAGTAAGCAAGTTTATGTCTATTTCTTCTTTTAAGGAAGGTTTTACCCTTGTTAAACCCAATTTTTGTGGTATAAACTCTTGATTATTTACCACTATTTGTGGATATTTGGCTTGCACAGCCTCATAAGTTTTATAATCTGAAAATGCCATAATTATGTGTATTTTAAGTTATACAATTTCCAACTTTGGTATTGCCACCACAAATTTTCCGCCCCACTCTTTCACATATTCCCACTGTTTCATCATTTCTTCCTTAATATTCCAAGGCAAAATTACAATAAAATCAGGCTTTTTGTCTTTCAAAACTTGTTCATTAACCGCAGGAATATTACTTAAGAGCATATAACAACCTTACTGGTGTGGTAATAAATACTCCGCAAAGCTAATCAAATCTTTTTAAATTGTGCAAAATTCAATAAAATTTTTCCTTTCCTTGCTTTTTTAGCTCGTTTTGGGGCTAAAAAATATTTAGGTAATTGAAAAGTTTTTCAAACCGATGTTGCCAAGTATGAGAATTCAAAGATTTTTCTCTGGCTTTTGCTCGCATAGCCAATCTTTTTGCAGGAGATTTTAGTAAGTATCTAGTTTTTTCTAATAGTTCTTCTTTTGTGTGATAAACTTCTATATCTGTACCAATTTCAAACAAATGAGGCTGTTCTGAGGTGCCTTGTGTTAGTACACAAGCTCCTGACATGGTTGTTTCAAAATCACGTAGTTTAGAATAAATTACAATAGGATTTTTATTAAGTACATCTATCTGGTCATTAATGCCAATACTTATTTTGCTATGTGCATAAATATCTGTCAGTTCATAATATTCTTGTGAAGCTATTTGCTGAAAATCTTTTTCATACTCAATACCAAGATTACTAAATAATTGCATATTTTTTTGTATATAGGGTTTGGAAATACGATTTTGTAAACCTAACCACTTAAACTTTAAGTAACTTTGCAATCTAAACATGTTATCATGTGAATAAGTTGCTGTATCTAGTGGACTAACATGATTTCCTATTTGAGGTGCAGCCCAGCCCTGTCCATAAACACGAAAAGAAAATTCTTGATGTAGTAAAATACTCAATAAATCTCTGCGATAAGCTAGTTTTGCCCCCACAAAAGATATATCTACATGCTCCTCTTTTTTTATAGGCTTACATAAATGTGGATTAGCTGCCATTGGCAACCAGATATAATTACTCTTTGAGGCTTTAAAAAAAGGAATTGCATCTATTTCTGGCACCCAATTTAAAGTTGGATATTTGGCATAGTCAGCCGCTAAAATATCTCTATACTGAAAATTATCACAGAAAAAATATACTGTCGGAATTCCTAAATTGGCAATTTCTGTAAAAAGATGAGGCGAAAACTGCTGCGGAAATAAATAAGCAATGAAAAGGTCTATGTGTTTATTTGCTTGTAACTGTTTTTTGAAGTCAAGCAATATTTTTTCTGATAATTCTTCTCTTTGAGCTTTATTCCACATCAAATCATTGGCTTGATGAAGAGCTGCTAATAAAGGAATACCTTGTGGAATCAAGACGGTATGTCCCATTTCTTCTAAGGAGTCACCTAAATTTCTATGCCACAAGACAGACTCTCTCCCTTTTTCAGAAAATATACACAAATAGACTGTCTTTTTCTTCATATTCTTATCTTATTTTTATACTATCTAAGATTTTAATTTTACAAAAATATCACCCCACACATGGTAAGTCTTATTTGCTTTCTCTTTTTCTAAAATAATAATTACTTCTTGTAAAGAAAACCACTGTTGAGAGGCTAAATGAACAGCTTCTCCATAACTAATATTAAATTCATAATTAGCAATTTGCAAAAGTCTTTCACCACATTGCTTTACATCTGCCAAAAGCTCTGCACTAAATTCAAAAGAAACGACAGGAATAGGTTTTGTTAATCCTTTTAATACTTGATATTCGTAACCTTCAACGTCTATTTTGCAATATTTTGGCATTCCGTATTCTGTAATTAGGTTATCTAAGGTTGTGATTTCTACCTCCTCAAATTGTTCCCAAGTAATACCTTGTTTGGCAAAAATACTGTCTTTAGTATAACTGTCATTGAAAGTAGATAGCCTGTTATCTGTTTCACAAATAGCAATTTGAATTTTACCAACCTTGTCAGATAAACCTTTATGGATAATATTTACAGAAGAATTATTTGTAAATTTTTGTTTAAGTTGGTTTACACAGATGCTTTGTGGCTCTATGGCTACTACTTTGGCTCCAATTTCTAAGAACATTGCTACTTTATGACCAACATTAGCACCTACATCAAAACATAAATCTCCCTTACCAAAAAACTGCTCGTGAAATCTTCTCTCTAAACGGTGTGGGTGTGTAGTATTTGGATTAAAAGCTGTTAAAGCATAGTGAAGTTTAGTTGCAACACTACCCAAACCCATGCTTTGTAATATTGATTTTATTATAGATTTCATTTTAACTATGTTTAATACTTCTAAAATTTTACTATATCACTTGTAAATTTGGTATTGCCACCACAAACTTTCCGCCCCACTCTTTCACATATTCCAACTGTTTCATAATTTCTTCCTTAATATTCCAAGGCAAAATTACAATAAAATCAGGCTTTTCATCTTTCAAAACTTGTTCATTGACCACAGGAATATGACTTGCTGGCATATAACGACCTTGTTTGTGTGGTGATAAATCAACCGCAAAACTAATTAAATCTTTTCTAATTCCGCAATAATTCAATAAAGTATTACCTTTGGCAGCAGCACC
The DNA here is from genome assembly GCA_043748455.1 of Cytophagales bacterium. Taxonomy (GTDB): domain Bacteria; phylum Bacteroidota; class Bacteroidia; order Cytophagales; family Thermoflexibacteraceae; genus JAAFKA01. The sequence continues at coordinate 10,226 of JAYTNF010000276.1, read as the reverse complement.
ATAAGCAGCCACTTTTTTACCTAATTTCTTTTGTTCTAACAGAAAACTTAGAAAATCATATTTTACTTTCTCTGCTTTTTCTTGAAATCCTTTATAATATGCTAAGGTATTCATACCTTTTGCTATTTCTTTGTCTAATAAATTTTGAACATTTGTAGATATTTCTTTGCTATTGTCTGTATTATGTTTTGCATAAATTCGTAAAGAGCCACCATGTGTTGGTATCTCTTCTACATCAAACATAACCAAACCATGTTTTTCAAAAATTTGTTTAACTGTAAGAAAAGACAAATATGAAAAATGTTCATGATAAATGGTATCAAATTGGTTATTTTCAATAAGCTGCATCAGATGTGGAAATTCCATTGTTATCACACCTTGTGGTTTCAAAGCTATTTTCATTCCGCCCACAAAATCATTCAAATTTGGCACATGAGCCAACACATTATTGCCCAGCAATAAATCTGCTTGACGATTTTGTGCTACTAATTTATTTGCTAACTCAACCCCAAAAAACTCTGTCCAACTTTCAATTCCTTTTTCTCTTGCTACTTTTGCGGTGCTTAATGTAGGTTCTATTCCCAAAACAGGAATGTTTTTTTCTTTGAAATATTGCAATAAATAGCCATCATTAGAAGCTATTTCTATCATTTGCGAATTTTGATTAAACCCAAAACGGCTTATCATTTTTTCTACATAACTTTTAGCATGTGCCAGCCATGAAGTAGAAAAAGATGAAAAATATACATAATCCTCGCTAAAAATCTCGTCTGCTTTTTTATATTCGTCTATTTGCACCAAAAAAGTCCTTTCACTCACATACAATTTTAACGGATAATGAACTTCTGGCTCATTCAGCTGTGCAGGTTTCAAAAAAGAATTTGAAGCAGGACTAAAACCTAAGTCTATAAATTCTTGACTAATGGGCAAATTATCAAAACGGCAATTCATAAAATTGTTTTTTATTTTAAACTAATCTTTAAGGCTGCAAAAGTATGTAAGTTATTTCAATTTTCCTACATAAAATACAATGGCTTGTTAAATTCCTTCAAAATTTTTGTCTAAAAAGGCGTAACTTATATCTTTTTGAGAAAGATTTATTGGTGGTAATTTCCACTCAATATTCAGTATTTTATCGTCATATCTTACGCCACCTTCCACACTTGGCGTATAAAATTCTGTGTGGTGATATAAAAGTTCTGAATTAGCTGCCAAAGTCTGAAAACCATGAGCAAAACCTTCGGGAACATACATCATCAAACCATTTTCTTTGCTCAATTCTACGCCAAAATGTTGTAAAAAAGTAGGCGAATCTTTGCGTAAATCTACAATTACATCATATACAATGCCTGAAATACAACGAATCAATTTAATTTCTCTATTGGGCTGGCGTTGAAAGTGCATACCTCGTAAAGTTCCTTTTTCTACATTCATTGAGTGATTTATTTGCACAAAAGGTTTTGTATGACCTATTACTGCAAATTCTTTCATACAAAAAGTACGTGCAAATTGACCTCTTTCATCTTTAAAAGGAGTGAGTTCAACCAAATATGCGTCTTGTAAAGGAGTTTTTATAAATTTCATTTGATAATTTTATTAGCTATATTTACAAAAATAAATATCTATAAGAATAATCATCTACTTGATTATCAGGCACATACACAAAATTTCTAAGTTCATTCATACGTGCATTGCAAACCACAATATCATTTAAATTCAGAAAATCTTTTGTATATTTTGCTCTTTCTTGTTGTATTGTTGAAGCATTTGGATTGATGTTGATTTCGCCATTATTAAAATTAATGATGAAATACGTTGAAAACTCATAATCAAGTTCGTCTGGTTTTAATAACAATTCATCAAACCCAACTTTCCCAATTTTCAGCCAAAAAGGTCGGAATTGTAGGTCTGTTAAGTTTCATCATAATGCATAATTTTTTTGTAATACTCTATTTAATTGCCTGATTTCTCTGCCAACAATATTTTGAATTTCTATGCTATGCAAGGCTAATAATTTTGCGTTGTCTAAAAACAAGGTTTCGTTAGCAAAATTTTTATGCAATAATTCTTCTCTCAAGACATAAAATTCGTTAAATTCTTTTTCTATACTTGGTGCTGCAAACTGCGTTTTTATATCAAAAACTTCTTCCAAAATCAGCGAAAGACTATCTCCAACACTCGACTCTGTAATTTCTAATACTTTTGCATTGCCATTTTCTAACCCCAACTTATATACCCAAGCACCATCTACCGAACCAACTACAAAAGGCGAATGTGTAGAAATAAAAATTTGTGCATTTTTAAATAATTTTTGAATAACGGGTAATATTTTTCGTTGCCAAGCAGGGTGCAAATGGACTTCTATTTCATCTAAAAATAAGATAAAATTTCTATCAAAAACGTCTTCATCAGTTGCCCAAGGAGTTCTATCAAGCCGCATCAACAAATCTGAAACCCAACTCAAAATAGATTTCAAACCATCGGGCAATGTATTAAAACTCAATTCCACATCATTTACTTGTACTAAAACTTGCATAATTGGCTCATCTTCAAAAATAAATTTTATACTTTTACCTGTAATTTCTGAAATGGCAAACTCAATTCTTTCAATAGATTTTCTATATTTTTCTGCTCTTGGCAAGTTATTTTTTTGGGCTGCTAAGGCTTCTTTGGTTTTGCTATTCGCTATCCATTGCAATAATATTTGTGTAGGAATTTCACGATTAAAATTCAAAACTCCTTCTAATGGATTTTCTGCTAATTCTTGAATAGCACTAATGGTATGATTTCCAACATTTCTATAACCTGCATAGGCAAAAAAAGCAATTATATTTAATCTATAACAATTAATTATAAATGAATTACTAAGAAGAAGTTCCCCATCTTGTTTGAAAGGAAATAATCTACTATTGTCTCCAAAATCAATTTCAAAATAAGGTTTTTTAGTTTTATGAAATCTACTCGAAATTAAATTTATATCAAACAAACTTGCCAAAACATACAAAATCGTACTTTTTCCTGTACCATTTTCACCTGTAAAAATGTGGATTTCGGCTTTTTCAGGAATAGTTTTTTCTTTAAACTCAATTTCTTGGTCTTCAAAAACTCCAATATTTTGTATTTTTAGTTTTGTAATACGCATAGCAATTATTTTTGGTTGAACAAAGATATGAAATTTTATTCTACTTATTTAGTCCAAATTACATTATGTTTTTTAGCATCTGCCACGTAATTTTCTATATCTTGCTTGGTATTTATGATGTTATTTTCGTAATAATTTTTATACCAATTTGTAGTAATTTCCACTGTTTTTGCAATATTCCAAATAGGTTTTATGCCCAATAAAGTTTTAGCTTTTGTGCAATCTAATTGCAATAAAGTAGCTTCGTGTAACTTTTCTTGTGCCGACACATCAAGCCAAGAAATTTTATCCCAATGATTTTTCATTGCATCTAAAATAGTACGCACAGGCACATTTCCCTCATTTTCGGGTCCAAAATTCCAGCTATCTTCTGCAATTAAATTTTTCTCTAACAAGTTTTTGCCCAAACATAAATACGCAGCCAAAGGTTCTAAAACGTGTTGCCATGGACGTGTAGCTTGAGGATTTCTAATGCTAACTTGCTGATAATCAACGGCTGCTTTTACAACATCAGGAATTAAACGGTCTTTTGCCCAATCACCACCACCAATAACATTTCCAGCTCTTGCAGTTGCGGATAAAATTCCTGCTTGTTTGAAAAATGATTTTTTATAACTTTCGTGCAATAATTCTACACAGGCTTTTGAGCTACTATATGGGTCATGTCCACCAAGTTTATCATTTTCTCTGTATCCCCAAATCCATTCATTATTATGATAAACTTTGTCTGTTGTAACGTTGATAATAGCCTTTACACTTGGCGTATTTCTCACAGCTTCATAAACTTGTGCAGTACCAATCACATTAGTTTCAAAAGTCAAAACAGGCTGGGCGTATGATTCACGCACTAAGGCTTGTGCAGCCAAATGAAACACCATATCAGGTTGATATTGTGTGAATATTTCTTGCAATTTTGTTCCATTTCTTACATCACCAATAATAGAGATGATTGGTAAATTTAGCAAGCCAGTATGATTTAATTTTGTAGCTGGTTCAAGAGCATAACCTATAACTTTTGCCCCTAATTGGTGCAACCACAAAGCCAACCATGAACCTTTAAAACCTGTATGTCCTGTAATTAATACAGTTTTATTGTGGTAGATATTATTGAAAAGTTGCATATTATTTGTAGCATAGACTTTAGTCTGTGCTTTGAATATTTTTGAATTGGTGTTTATAATTACTCCCAAATTTTCCATTTTGCTTCACCACTATTCCACAAATCTTCCAATTCGTGCTTATCACGTAAGGCATCCATGCATTTCCAAAACCCTTCGTGTCTATATGCCATAAGTTCATCACTTTGTGCTAAATTGCGTAAAGGTTCTTCTTCCCACATCATATTATCCATATTTCCGTCCAAATAATCTATTATTTGAGGTTTTAGAACAAAAAACCCGCCATTTATCCAACCTTCATCACCTTTTACTTTCTCTTTAAATACATCAACAGTATGGTCATCATTGATATTCATAACTCCAAAACGTCCAACAGGTTGAATGGCTGTTACGGTTGCAATTTTGTTATGGCTTTTATGAAATTTTAGCAATTCCTCTAAATTTACATCAGCCACACCATCTCCGTATGTAAGCATAAAATCCTCATTGCCGATATGGTGCATCACTTTTTTTAGCCTGCCTGCAGTTTTGGTATTTAAACCTGTATCTACTAAGGTAACTTTAAAACTCTCGGCTTTTGAATGGTGGACTTCAAACTTATTATTTGCCAAATCTATGGTAACATCAGCATTATGCAAAAAATAGTTCATAAAATACTCTTTTATTACATAACCTTTATAACCTAAACAGACAATAAAGTCGTTAAAACCATATTGGGAATAGATTTTCATAATATGCCATAGAATTGGTTTATCCCCAATTTCTATCATAGGCTTAGGTTTTAGGTGAGATTCCTCAGAAATCCGAGTTCCCATTCCTCCTGCAAAAATAACTACTTTCATATAATTTTTTTCGTTTTACAATCTAATAAGGGTCTTACTATACCTGGGAGAATAGCACTATATCCTGAATGTCTTGTTGGCACATTATCAATAGGGTCTTTGATATTAAATGATAGTGCATTACTCTCGTTAATGTGTACTTGGACTCCTAAATTTAGAGAATTGATACCCAAATGAATAAAATATGTTCCTTCATTCAATAAATTACCAGGAATATTAATAGCTACAGAATAAACTCCTTTTTCTAAAAAACTTTTCTTCTCTGGTGAGCCTGCAATAAAAGCAATAGTTCCATCAGCCGTAATAAAGAAGAAAAAGGCATTAAATAACAAATTATTAGCATTATTTATTATCTCAAATTCCATTTCTATTGTAAAATTTTGACGAATATCTATTTCTGTTTCAGAAATATTATCATTTATTTTAACACTTGCTTCAATTAGTTTTACAAACTCATCACCAGGTCTTTTTTGTTCATTTCTATATGTTATGAAAGTTGGTGAAGCAACTCCCGAACTATAATATTGCATAACTACATCAGAAGTTTTACCCATTTTTATTATTTTACCCCTTTCTAATAAAATACCTCTGTTGCAAAGCGAAGTAATTGTTGGCATACTATGACTTACAAATAAAACTGTTCTTCCTTCATTTTTGCTCACATCTTCCATTTTACCCAAACATTTTTTCTGAAATTGCGCATCTCCCACTGCTAATACCTCATCAATAATCAAAATTTCGGGTTCTAAATGTGCTGCTACTGCAAAAGCTAATCTCACATACATGCCCGAAGAATAACGTTTTACAGGAGTGTCTAAAAATTGTTCTACTTCTGCAAAAGCTACAATTTCATCAAATTTTCTTTTAATTTCATGCCTTGACATGCCCAAAATAGCTCCATTCAAATATACATTTTCACGTCCTGTTAATTCTGGGTGAAAACCTGTACCAACTTCTAATAAACTTGCTACTCTGCCTTTTATGCTAATACTTCCTCGTGTTGGGTCTGTTATGCGACTTAATATTTTTAATAATGTTGATTTCCCTGCACCATTTCTACCAATAATTCCGACTCTATCACCTTGTTGAATATCAAAAGAAACGCCATCTAAAGCCCAAAATTCTGTTGCATCAGAACTTTTTGTACTTAATTTATCTTGTTTTGAACTTCTAAAATTATTTGCAAAAGATTTTAGATTATTAGCTATCACGTCACGCAAAGCTGTGTACCTTTCAGCTTTTTCGTGTCCAATTTCATAGCATTTTGCCAAATTTTCTACTTGTATTATGGTATTAGACATTATCTTATTCTATAATTTGTTAAATTTATTTGCAAATGTAGTCCTTTTTTTGCGTAAAAAAATAGCAAACACTAAATATAATTTCATAGCTATTTTTCCTTTATTTCTAATGACTGTTGTTTTAAAAACTCTCTTGGCGTGCTGTTTGTAAGTTTTTTAAATGCACGATTGAAGGCTGTTTTTGAGTTAAAACCAGCATCTAAGGCAACTGCAAAAATGGTTTGGTTTTTATATTTAGGTTTGATAATCAACACCTTAAACTCTTCTATTCTATGAGAATTAATAAAATCATGAAAATTTTTGTTATATCCATCATTAATTACTTTTGACAATAAATGCACCCCAATTTGCATTTGTGTTGCCAATTCAGGCAGTGTTAGTTGGGCTTCAAGATAAGGTTTTTCTTTGATAATTAATAGTTCTAATTGTTGTTTATAAGGCTCAATGTCAAGTTGCTTTTCTATTGCTATTGCATGAATTTCTGCATTTTTTTCCTCATCTTTTTTCTCATTTTTTGGATAAAAATGCTGTATAATTAGAGTTTCGTCTGATTGTGAGCAAATTATTGCTTCTTTTGCAGGCATCAGTTTTTCTATTTCTTGTAATGTTATTTGTTGTAATTCGTTTGGTGATGTTATTTGCAATTCGTTTGCTAAGTCCAAAATTTCTTCATTAATTTCTTGTAATATTGTCTGTGTTATCATCTTAGGCAACTCTGTTGCAGAAGTTTGATAAACTCCTGCAACTGCTGATAATTTGAAAATTGCGGGTTGATTCATCGCAAAATAACCCAAACAATAGGTTATGGCAGAAAACAAAATCCAAACCGCATCAATACTGTATTCTGTGATTGTTAAATAATTGTACTTAAAAATCCAGCCTAATGTACTGTATAAAAACACAAAAAGCCATGCCAATAAGCACAAACCTTGAACAATAAAAACAGAATTAAGATAAGTTAAATTTTGGTCAAAAGAATGTGTTTGAGCCACATTGTTCCTATAAATTTGCAATATTTTCAACGATTTTAGCCAATAAATCATATTATAAACTAAGGAGATGATACCAACGGAAGCAAAAATCCACATAAAATCATTATCAACCATGTGGTCAATAAAGGTTTGCTTAGGCAATAAAATTAGGTATGCGTAAATACATGTGTGTATAAGAAAAGGCACAAAAGGAAGCCATTTTGATTTAATTTTTACTTGAATTGTGAGTAATTCTTGCAAATAAGCATAAAATAATGGTGCATAACTAAACAAAACAATATCAGATGCTAAGTAAACACTTGGCGTTTCAGAGAAAATATCACGATAATTTACTGCCACACGACCTAATAAAGAAAGGGAAACTGAAAGTAAAATTGCCGATAAAATTCTATTTGCCTTGCGATTATTATTTTGCAATTTGTTGATAGCCATAATTAAAATAAAACCTTGAATGGCAGCAACTATCAAAATCAAAATATAAGCACTTAAAGAATGTCCTGATAAATCTTCCCAACTTGCAATCTTAATATTAACAGTTAATGGTTTTTTTGTGCTATTAATCGTAATTCTATTCGGTTTTGCTCTGCCATTGCTGCGTCCTTCAACTGTGTGCCAAGAGTTATTACGAACAATTTTGTAGGCTAAGGAATCTTGTGAGATTCCAAAAGTAAAGCTAAAAATTCCATTAGGTTCTTTTGTCATTTTGTAGAGAGAATCCCCTGTTTTCCAAGCATTAAAATTGCCAACTAAGTATAATGAGGCATCTGGTGGCGTATTTTCAGGAATAGCAACCACTCTAATAGTAATCTGTGCAGATGTAAAAAAAGAAGTACATAGCAAAAACAGCAACAGAAAAAACCATTTGCAAAATAACATGAGGTTATAGTAGTTAATCGTAATATTTAATTGACGGTTAAATTTATAAAAAATATCTGAAATTGCGAATTTTTGGTTGAAAATCTAACTAATCCAATAAATTACAGCACCAAGTAGCAAAATTCCCAAAGGCAAAGCCAAAGAATTATACAAATATTGCAAAGGTGGTCTGTTTAAAGTTTGCATAGAAATTTTTGGAAGCCACCACGCATGAATAACGAGATTAGAAATTATTTGTGCTATTGGAAAAACCCAAACATCTAAATTGTTGATAAATAAGTAAATAATGGCTAAATTTATTAAACCTGTAATAAAAATGGTTTTGTGATACGGCATTTTATTAGTAGTTAAATATTGTTGTGCGTGCATGGCAATCATTCTTTCCAAAAAATAGGCAACCAACATGGCTAACCAAAGGCTTTTTTGCACAAAAACTATTTTCATTCCCAATAATTGTAGTGTAAAAGGTGCAAATAAACCGATTGACAAACCCACAACAACAAAAAATAACAACGATAATTGCATAGATTTTTCGGTACGAAATGTCAAAATATCTATTTGGTTTGCGGCTCGCAATTTTGCAAATTCGGGTAATTTTGAATAGAATGGTGCTTTTGAAAATTCTGCTAATTGTGTGATAATTCGGAAAGCAAATTGGTAAGAAACTAATTGGCTGACATTAGAAACTTGTGCATACATGATGCCTGTATATTCTGCAATTCCGACTGCGAAAAAGCTGCTAATTCCTTGTCGCCAAGCTGCTCCAAAGGCAATATCAAAAATCTGTTTTTCAAAGCTAAAAGTTTTGAAAGTGGAAAATTTCTTTTCAAAGACTTCGTATAATAATAAATAACGGTTTCTAAATAATGTAATTATAGCAAAAAATTGCGAAGCAAGCATCAAGTGCAAAATATTTCCACGAAATAATAGCACTGTCAAAGATGCCAAAACTGATAAAATACCAAAAATAATATTCCAACGATTGACTAATGCCACATAATTTAGTCCGTTGAGTATTGCCTCGTATTTTTTGCCATTGAAAATAATCGCAATGGAAATACACAAAACAGCCCATGCTTGCCAATAAATTTCTTGATTTTCAAGTGTTACAGTTGTGGTAATGGGTTTCCACAAAGATAATGTACCAAAAATTGCTAATAAAATTGCAGCTAAAATACATAAAATTAAATTTACCGTACCTATTGTGCCATAAAGTTGTTGCATTAATGACCAATTTATTTCCTTTTTTTCTGGGTTTAAAGCATCTTTTGTTATTGTGGCACTTACTTTCTGTCCAAATTGAGAAAAACCTTGCACACCACCTAATGTGTAGGCAGTCATACGGGTGAAAGTTGGTGAAAAACCCAAATCCGCCAAATTTCCAATAGCCAATAAGTTCATGAAAAGAAACCAAACAGAGGCTTCTTCATTGCTTAGACGTTTGATAATAAAAAATAAGACAGATAACCGCAATGTGCTTACTGCTAAACTCCCCCAAGTTGTAAAAGTTGGAGAATTCCAAACATGTAAAAAGGTTTTTTGTAGCTTTTGATTTTGAATGATGAATTTCATTTTGTTACTTTAATTTCCAAAATTAACACTTAAAACCCAAAACAATGAAAATTATCACAATATTCAGCATTTTAAGTTTTTTTATGTTCATTAATACGATTTCGGCACAAGACCTAAGAAAAAACGGTTCTGTTTTTGGCAAAATAGAGTCAAATGGCGATATTCGTAATAATGGTAGCGTGGTTGGCTCAGCACAAAGCGTAAAAAAGAATATGCAGCAGTGATTTTCTTCTTTGATTTTCTGTAATTTTGTGTAGTGTGGACTTTAGTCTAATGTTATTAAACTAAGAAAGTTAAATTGCAATATTGCTAATTACTTGATTATCAATTAATTATATTTTTTTAGTTCCGTTAGGAACGACATATTTATAGCAAAAGTAAGC
>JAYTNF010000275.1:0-3948 GCA_043748455.1 Cytophagales bacterium | reverse complement strand
CAGTCTTATAAAAAAGGTGCTTATACGCAACAACATTTGACAATGTTAAAAACCTTAGCATCTTATATTAGTATTGCCATTGAAAATTCTAAAACGTATTTGTTAGTGAGTGAGCAAAATGACCAAATTGTAGTTCAGAATGAAGAATTATATCAACAGCATGAAGAAATTATCACGCAAAGAGATTTTATTGCACAGACCAATGAGGAATTAGCCTATCAATATTCACAAGTACGTCAAAGTGTGGAGGCGGCAAAATTAATTCAAGATGCAATTTTGCCTCAAGAAAATAAGATTAATAAATTTTTACCCAATTATTTTGTGTTATACCGCCCAAAAGATGTTGTTTCGGGGGATTTTTTCTGGATAGAACAAATAGAGAGTAAGATTTTTATTGCTGTCGTAGATTGTACAGGACATGGAGTTCCTGGTGCTTTTATGTCTATGATTGCCAATACTTTGCTTGAAAATATTATTAAAGTACAAAAAATATTTAGTCCTAATGAAATATTGCAGACTTTAAATACAGAAATCCACAATGCTTTTAGGCAAAAAGAAGCAGACAATAACCATGGAATGGACGCAGGAATTGTTTGTATCACAAAATCAACAGAACATTTTACCTTATCTTTTGCGGGTGCAAAACGTCCTTTGTATTATATGTCTCCACAAATGGAAGAAATAGAAACTGCCAAAGGTAATAAATTTTCTATTGGGGGGCGTCATAGTTTTGATAAATTGTTCACAAAACAAGTGATAGAATTGCCTTATAATAGTGTATTTTATCTTTTTACAGACGGCTATCCCGACCAATGTAATAATGAACGTATAGCTTTTGGTTCTCTAAAACTTAGAAATTTGCTTTCTGAAATACATAAACAGCCACTTATAACACAAAAAATAAATTTAGAAACTACTTTAGATAATTTTAGACAGAGTACATTTCAAAGAGATGATATTTTATTGGTGGGTGTAAAAATAGAAAAATAAAACATTTTATACAACTAGGCATAGAGATTAATTAATAGCCTTCGCAAGAAGGCTATTCAGACATTTGAAATATGTTATTTCTTATTATTTATAGAAAGTTTTACAATAAAATTGTCCTAAATATCAGCAAAATAAAAAACTTCTTTCATTGCTAAAAGAAGTAGAAAAATAATAAAAACAATTTGGTATAAAACTTATAGTTTTACTACATTAACTGCATTTAAACCTTTTTTGCCATTTTGAACTTCAAATGACACAGAATCACCTTCATTTAATCTTACACCACTTTCAACTTCGCTGATGTGAACAAACACCTCAGTTTGATTAGCATCATCAACGATGAATCCAAAACCTTTGGCATCATTAAAAAATTTTACTTTACCAGTTTTCATTACTACAAGAGAATTAAAATATTTAGAAAATTATTTAAAAATAGCTCCAAAACATGTTTAAACATTAGCTTTACAACTATTTCGAGACAAATGTAGATAAATAACTTCAAACTATCTAAAAAAATTGTAAAATTATTTTTTTATAATCTCACATAACATTATAGCAAAATAATATTTCTCAAAAAAATAGTTATAATCTATATAAAATATGTTTTTTTTGTTAAACTTGTAATTGTTATTCTGAGGTGAATAAAAGTTTGTCAAATTTTAAAGATAATTTTTATAAAACTTTCATAGAATTTCTACAAAAATACTAATCAAATACATTCAACAAAAAATCTTATCGCCACATAACTTACTAATTAAATGTTTGAAGCAATAGTCATTGTCATACTTATTATTATTAATGGCATCTTTTCGATGTCTGAAATAGCCTTAATTTCATCACGCAAAACCCGTTTGCAGCAAAAAGCAAAATACGGAAATAAAAATGCTCTCATTGCATTAGAATTGGCAAAAGAACCTGATAAATTTTTATCAACAGTTCAAATTGGCATCACATTAGTTAGTACCTTAGCAAGTGCTTATGGTGGTAGCACCATCACAAAAGCCTTAGCTGCAGAATGGGCTTTAATACCAATGATTGCACCTTATGCAGAGATTTTGAGTTTTACGGTGGTTGTAGGTGCAACAACATATTTATCCTTAATTCTTGGCGAATTAGTGCCCAAAGCCATTGGTATGAATAATCCAGAAGGAATTGCGGTGCAATTTGCCCCTTTTATGAAGTTATTGGCAAAACTTACTTCTCCACTCGTTGCTTTTTTGAGTATCTCTACAAAACTTATTCTTAAAATTTTAAATGTAGAAATGAGTGAGGAAGCCCCAATGACGGAGGAAGAACTTAAATTGATTATAGAACAAGGCTCGCAACATGGTATTATTGAGAAAAAAGAATCTGAATTGGTAAAAGGTGTTTTTCGTTTTGGTGACCGTAAAGCACATACTTTAATGACGAATCGCAGTGATATTGCTTGGTTAGACATTAATAGTTCGGAAATGGAAGTGCGTCATGTTATTTTTAATTCTGGTTATTATATGTTTCCTGTTTGTGATAAATCTTTAGACAAGGTTTTGGGTGTAGTTTATATTAGGGATGTCTTCAAACAATTTGTAGAACTCGAGGAGGTAATTTTAGAGGAGTTGATTAAACAACCTTTATATGTTCACATGAATATGCCTGCCTTGCAATTACTTGAAAACTTCCGTAAAAATCGTAATTATGCAGCCATGATTTTGAATGAATATGGTGAAATTCAAGGACTTGCAACTTTACATGACATTATAGAATCTATTTTTGGAGAAATGCCTGCATTTGCAGAAAATGATGAACTAAAAGCTGTTAAACGTGAAGACGGTTCCTGGTTGGTTGATGGAGATACCAAAATAGATGAATTGAAAGAAATTTTAGATTTCCACCGTTTTACTAATGAATATTCAACTTTGGGAGGTTTTATGATGTATCAATTAGAAAGATTGCCAAAAGAAGCTGATATTGTAGATTTTGGCGAATATCGTTTTGAAATCATGGACATGGACGGCAATAAAGTTGATAAAGTATTGGTGCAACTTCTCTCTAAAAAGAAAGGCGAAGGAGATAATGAAAATAAAGAAACAAGTAAAAATGACAATTAAAATGCAAATGAATATGCCTTTTTGTCAGTTTGATAAATTGGTTTAATTTTCGCATAGATTTTTATAACATTTTGCAATAATTTTGCAATATAAATTATACATTTAACTTAAAACACTATCATGAATTACGGAGAAGAATTTAGAAAATATGCTATTAAGCATCAAGGTATCAGTAGTTTAACAATGGACACGTATATCAATACAGTGGCAGGTGTGAGCAATATGACTCGGTCAGTTATTGAGGAAAGACCTACTAATTTTCGTGAAATTGATGTTTTTTCACGTTTAATGGCAGACAGAATTATATTTTTAGGCTCTGCGATTGATGATTATATTTCAAATATTATTATTGCACAGTTGTTATTTTTAGAATCAACAGATGCTCGTAAAGATATTTTGATGTATATAAATAGCCCAGGTGGTTCTGTTTATGCAGGTTTGGGTATTTATGACACCATGCAATTTATCAAACCAGATGTAGCAACTATTTGCACAGGTATGGCTGCTTCTATGGGTGCAGTCTTATTATGTGCAGGTGCAGACGGTAAAAGGTCAGGCTTGCAACATTCAAGAGTGATGATTCACCAACCAATGGGTGGTGCTCAAGGTCAAGCATCAGATATTGAAATTACACATCGTGAAATTCAAAAATTGAAAAAAGAATTGTACGAAATCATTGCTTTGCATAGCAAACAACCTTATGAAAAAGTTTGGGCAGATTCTGACCGAGATTACTGGATGATTGCAGAAGAAGCAAAAGAATATCGTTTGATTGACGAGGTTTTGACTAAAACAAGAACTTCTGCTTAGTTTGTTAATTGTGATAATATTATTGAAAATATTAAAAAAGTAAATGTTATTAATCTTTAAA
>JAYTNF010000274.1:0-4186 GCA_043748455.1 Cytophagales bacterium | reverse complement strand
AGTATTGGCTTAATCCTGCAACTGTAGCTGAAGGATTATAAACTATCTCTGCACCATTTAACCCTAAACATCTTGCTCCATCAGGGAAGTGCCTGTCGTAACATATATACACGCCAATCTTGGCATACTTCGTTTGAAAAACCGGGTATCCTAAATTACCGGGTTTAAAGAAAAATTTTTCCCAAAAACCCGAAGTGTGAGGAATATGATTTTTGCGATATTTGCCTAAATATGTGCCATCTGCATCAATAACGGCAGCAGTATTGTATAAAAATCCTGCTTGTTCACGTTCATATACAGGTACGATGATAACCATGTTATATTTTTTTGCATATTCTGCAATTCTATCTGTTGTAGGTCCTGGTACAGATTCCGCAGAAGCATACCAAGCTTTGTCTTGCCCAGGGCAAAAATAAGGTGTGTTAAATATTTCTTGCAAACAAAGAATTTGTACACCTTTTTTACCTGCCTCCTCAATATAAGCAACATGTTTTTGAAACATTGCTTCCATGATTTCTTGAATAGTACCTTCGCCTTCGGTCATTCCTAAGCTCATTTGAATTAACCCTGATTTAATGATACGTGGCATAAATTGTGTTGTTTAATGGTTAGACAATGATTAAATTCATTTTCTTAAACCTACAAAATTTCTTATAAATTGTCCAATTTTTTGATTATTTTTTGAAATAAATAATCAAGCTTGACAAATTATTATATTGTTACACCTTATTTTGATAACAACATTGATAACTTATAATTTGTCATTATTAAACCTCTACAATATTATCAGGATTTATACTCGGCATACCTTTCATTTTTAAATATATTTCGGCAGTCATTCGCACATCACAACGACAATATTTGGCTATTCTATCCAAGCCGTTTTCTCTATAATAGATTTTGTGAACTTCGCTACCATCTATTTTTTCTTCACAAGGACTGACCCCAAGCAAACTTGCCACCAAACGCAAGGCAGTAAAATTGCGTCTATCACCAAAACGCCACATTTCCATAGTATCTAAATGAGGATTATCCCAAGATTTCCCTTTAATAGACTGCAATATTTTAGGAATTTCTACCTCATTAATTAACATTCGACGACATAAATATGGGTAATCAAAATCTTTTCCGTTATGTGCTACTAATTTTGTGCGGTTACTAAATTTATGATTTAACAATCCCGAAAAATTTGTTAATAACTCTTTTTCAGTTTCAGCAACAAAAGATTTGATTCTCAGACTTAGCTCATTTTCTTTATGTTGATAAAAATACCCAATACCAATAACAATAACTTTGCTAAATTCTGCTAATAATGCTGCTTTACGTTCATAACTTTCGGCTACGGTTTCGTTTTCGGTTAATGAATAGGCGACTTTTTTTAACCAAAATTGCTGCATTTCTTCGCTAAGTTCCTCATAAGTTTGAGTAAAAGCAAGGGTTTCGATGTCTATAAATAATAAATCTTTAAGTTCAATAAAGTGTTTCATCTGAATTTGGGATTGAGTTTTTTGTAAAAGTTACTACCATTCTAAGTAAAGCAAAGGATGACAAGAAATGACATTGATTTACTTAGAATCAAATTTGAAATGCAATTTAGAAAAAACAAAAAAAGTTAATTAATGTAAGTTGCGTAATAATAGTGTGTAGCTCCAGCTATGAACAGTTTTGGTAGTAAAATAATTTTTTCATAGTAAAATACTTATTTTTAAACAAAATAGGCACGTGAAAATTAAGTTTTCCGCATCAAAATTAACAAATAATTTTTATGTAATAAAGCTATATGCTTTGCAAGCTCAGCATGACAAAGATTTTTGCAAAAAATCTAATTAACTTTTTTTACCTCCATCATGGCACTTATTCTATAAATTTGCTTAGTTTTTAGTTCCATACAGCGAAAAAATTTGCGAAGTTTTTGCCCTTTTTTAAACACACGACCATCTTCCACGCTAAATATTGCTTCTTCTGGCAATTCTTCTAACAATATATGTTCTGTTTTCTTAATATCATATTTTTTCAATGCTTTATATAAATCTTCATCTCTGCATGTAGCTGCCATAGGATTTAACATGTAATTACTAATAGCATTAGCGGCATCAGTTGGGAAAATGTGCAAAACCTTAGCCAATAAATTGCGGTAAATTGTCTGCCATTCTTTGCCATGTGGTTGCACATTATTTTTATATTTGAGCCAAACTTTTAGGTGTGCAATTTCATGAACAAAAGTTAGCAAAAAAGAATAAGGATTTAAGTCGCCATTAATCGTAATAGTGTGTCTATCCGTTTCGTTTGCAGGCGACATGTATGTGCCTAAAACCGTTTTGCGTTTTGCTGTAATTCTTATACTTGTTGGCTGTTCCGAAACCCATGTAACAATAAATGGAACAGCTATTGTGGGCATATATTTTGCTAAAATTTTTGAAATGTCGGGTGATTGTTGCATAGTTGTACTATATTTTATGAAAAAGGCACAAAGTATTATTAGAAATTTTATAGAGATGACATCTTTTTCGAAAGATGTCATCTCTATAAAATTTCTAATAATAACACAAAATTACATTGTTACTTCCACCAATTTATAAATTTCTGCTAATTTATTCACAGTATAATTAATTTCTTCTATTGTATTATATTTGCTGAACGAAAAACGGACATTTCCACGACCTTTTTCAGCTTTAATTGCAGATAACACATGAGAGCCCACACTTGAACCACTTGAACATGCACTGCCACCAGATGCTGCAATTTTGTGAATATCCAAATTAAATAATAGCATATCATTGTCATCGGCAGGTGGCAAACTCACATTTAAAACCGTATAAAGACTGTTTTCCAAATTGCCCGACTCACCATTAAAACGAATATCACTGAAAGTTTCTCGCAATTTTTGCATCATATATGCTTTTATTTGTGAAATATACTGTTTGTGTGTTTCCATTTCTGTTACTGCAATTTCCAAAGCCTTTGCTAAACCCACAATTCCATAGACATTTTCTGTTCCACCACGCATATTTCTCTCTTGGGAACCACCTGTAATAAATGGGTTTATTTTTTTATCAGCTTTCATATATAAAAATCCAACGCCTTTTGGTCCATGAAATTTGTGTCCTGCCCCAGCCATGGCATGAACTTTCAAGTGATTTAAGTCCAGCGGAAAATGTCCAACAGTTTGCACAGTATCAGAATGAAAATAACTATGATATTTTTCACATAATTCTCCAATAGCTTCCAAATCATTTAAAGTTCCGATTTCATTATTGCCATGCATCAGTGAAACCAAAGAGTTAGGATTTTTTTGCAATAAACTTTCTAATTGCCCAAGATTAATATTTCCTTTTGCATCAATATCAAGCAAACTTAAATTTATTTTTTTATTGTGTGCAAGTTCCTCCAGAGTATGCGAAACTGCATGATGTTCTATGGGCGAAGAAATCGCATGACTAATTCCATAAGTTTGCACCGCACAACGAATAGCCATATTATCAGCTTCTGTTCCTCCTGATGTAAAGAAAATTTCGGAAGGCGAAGCATTGAGCAATGTAGCTACTTTCTTGCGTGATTGTTCGATGGCAGCCCGAACTTTGCTTCCAAAGCTATGAATAGATGATGGATTTCCAAAATGTTCGGTCATGTAAGGTAGCATGGCATCAACAACGGCTTTATCTAAGGCTGTCGTAGCGGCATTGTCAAGATATATTCGCATAATTTTCTAAATATAAGTGTTTATTGGTTTTGCAAAATTACAAATTTTCATGTGTAAATTCATGTGATTAAGAAATTAAAATTTTCACTTTTTTTAACAGTGTTGTTTCCAAAAAAATCGTAACTTAGTAATGAGTTGTTAGTGCTTAGTTTTTAGTGTTGAGTAAAAAAAGACTAAAAACTAAAAAACTAAAAAACTAAAAACTATTCCTATGAAAATTTTTATCTTTATATTTTTCTTAGTACCTATTACTCTTTTTGGGCAAATTCTTGAAAAAGGCTTTGCTTTTAAACGTGGTCGGCAAAAATCTGTAAGTATTCCTTTTAAAATGGTTAATAATTTAATCATTATTCCCATGTTTATTAATGGTTCTGATACCATGAGGTTTATTTTGGACACAGGCGTAGAATCTGTCTTGATAACAGAATTGACACAACGTGATTCACTAAATTTGCTTTATGTACGAAAAATAAATATTCGAGGTTT
>JAYTNF010000273.1:0-1565 GCA_043748455.1 Cytophagales bacterium | reverse complement strand
TCCGTGAATATCAGCGTAATCCGTGTCATCTGTGTTCTACTAAGTTATTGATAATCAGCAACTTAGATAATCATACATTTTTTACTACAACCCAAAATTTTAGGCATATTACCTACACTTTGAGTGGAACAAGTATTAAAATCTTCGTTAATGGGCAATTAGTAAAAACTACAACAGGCTCAAATGTAGATTTTAGAGTTCCTAACCAACGAAATATGTATATTGGCGTGCAATTTAACGGACAACCTTATATGTTAGGTGGTGCTTGTTTGCCTTATTGGGGACAGTTAAACGGCGTGATAGACGAATTACGTATTTACAACCGAGCCTTATCTGATAGCGAAGTGAAAGCATTGTATCAAAATTAATCCCATAAAAGCAAGTCAAAATAAGGCTTGCTTTTTATTTTTCCGTATCTTTGTGATATAAACGAAACAAAATATGATACTTGGAAATTTAGCAAATGAAGTCATCTTCAAAAAGGCTTTTACAGATAAATTCGTCTTACAATGTTTGGTAAGAGATTTATTTAATGTAGATTTTGTGCCTGAAACCGTAGAAACTGAAAAGAGATTTGAGCCTAAAATTGCCCATATTGATTTTAAATATGATATTTTTGCACAAAGTCACGACCAGCGAATTATTGTAGAAATTCAAAAAGTTGATTATGATTATAACTTTGATAGATTTTTGTTATACCACAATATGGCTATTGCAGAAATACAACGAAATTCAAAAGAATACAAAACTGACAAAGTAGTTTACACCATTGCTGTTTTTACAGGTAAATATGTAGGTACAGAAAGAAATGGAAAAGTAGTTGAACGAGATATTTTATTTCACCATAGCAATTTGTTTGACTTAGAAGGCAAAGAATTTGACGTTTTTGGGCATAAATTAATTTTCTTAAACCACCATTACATCAAAGATACCACACCACAAGGTTATAAAGATTGGTTAAGTTTGGTAAAAGAATCGATAAAAAACCCTGAAAACCCAAACATCAATTTAAAAAATCAAGGTGTCAAAAAAGTAACTGAACTCATTGAGTATGAAAAACTTAGTCCCGAAGAATTGCGAGAAAGTAAAAACCGTAATGCAGCAGAAAGTGCAAAAGATGCGTATGAATTAGCAGCAGAACAACGTAGAAATATTGAAATTGCTAAAAATGCTTTTGTAGAAGGTTTTGATGACAAAATAATTTCTAAACTAACAGGCTTAACTCTCGAACAAATCCAAGAGTTACGAGCCGAGTTAAACCAATAACTGTGCCTAACGTGAGGCTTGGCGAAAGCGGGGGTTAAAGTGCTTTATTGAACTTTTGTGATTTCTATTTGGTTTAGTGCTTTGTGGGGCAATAGTGCTATTAAGCCCACCCTGCACAAATACTTTTCCGTTAGGCACAATTATAAGAAATAGTGCTTAACGGACAAAACGCCGAAGTTCCTAAAACTCAGGTGGCGGATACCGAAAAGTCAATAGAGTAGGTAAAAATAGTATAATTGTGTAAATTTTATGGCAGATAAGAAAAAGTCTAATCACGAGGCAGACATCAAAAACCCAAA
>JAYTNF010000272.1:0-2186 GCA_043748455.1 Cytophagales bacterium | reverse complement strand
AATTGGAACAACCATAAGTAAAGCCAATAAAACAGGGCCTAAAATGGACATAATAATAAACGAAGGTTTGCGGACTCTTGTCCAATATTCTCGTTGTATAATCAGTGAAATCTTTTTCATGGTGTGATTTTAAAATAATGGACTTCTTGGGAAAATCTTTTAAGGCTTTTTAAAATCTTAAAAAATTTCCCTAAGAAGTCTAATATAATTTTAGTATTAGTAATTTTTATGAAAACTGTTTCAAAAACCTCACGTCATTCTCTGTAAATAAACGCAAATCTTTGATTTGATAACGCAACATGGTTATTCTTTCTATACCCAAACCAAAAGCAAAACCCGTATATTCTTCAGGGTTAATTTTGCAATTTTCTATAACATTTGGGTCAATCATTCCACAACCACCAATTTCTACCCAACCCGAATATTTACAAACATTACAACCTTTGCCGCCACAAATAAAACAAGAAATATCTAATTCTGCACTTGGTTCTGTAAATGGAAAATAAGAAGGACGCAAACGAATTTTTGTGTCTTTGCCAAACATCTCCTTAGCAAAATGATATAAAGTATCTTTCATATCCTTAAAACCTACATTTTTGTCTAAATAAAAACCTTCTACTTGGTGAAAAATACAATGTGCCCTTGCAGAAATAGCTTCATTACGATACACACGACCAATAGAAATGCTACGCATTGGCGGTTTTTGGTTTTCCATGGTGCGAATCTGCACAGATGACGTATGTGTACGTAGAGCAATATCATTTTCCGTTCCTTTGGTAATAAAAAACGTATCCTGCATATCTCTTGCAGGGTGATTTGGTGGAAAATTTAGGGCTGTGAAATTATGAAAATCATCTTCGATTTCAGGTCCATCAGAAAGGTTAAAGCCCATTCTTTCAAAAATTTCTATAATTCGCTGGCGTGTATAAGTCAAAGGGTGAACTGCACCCAAACCATCAGGAATTACAGGCAAACGCAAATCATGCGGCTGCTCAATTTTGCTTAATTGTGCATTTTCAAGTTGTTCCGTTAAGTCTTTCAACTTATTTTGTGCAGCTTCCTTCAAACGGTTTACATGTTGCCCAAATTCTTTGCGGTCTTCGGGTGCAATGGTTTTTATTTGTTCAAAAAAATCTGTCAAAACTCCTTTTTTGCCTGTATAAGCACTTTTGAAACTCTCTAACTGTTCACGATTTGAAGCAGTGTAGTTTGTAATATCGTCTAAAATTTGGTTTATTTGTTCTTGCATAAAATAATTTGTTAAAGTGCCATCTTGCAATATTACATAATATCTTTTAAAAATATTTTGTACCAATAATCATGTAATTTGGGCGTAATTACACAAAAGTATAAAAAATTTAGATAAAATTAAGATAGTAGGAAATTTTTATTGGTTTTTATACCCTATATCTAATTTATCGTAATTGCATCTGATTTTAAAATAGAATATTAAAAGAATTTCAGATTTTGGTGTTTAACACCAAAGAGGTAATGAGAGTTTGCTTGTGTAATATTTTTATTTACTTTGAATCTTAACACAACCTTAACCTTGTTTTATGAAAACTTACTGTAAATTTGCGGTTACTTAATGTAGATTTTATTTTGTAAATTTTATTTTATGATTTTTGATTTAGAAACAGGAACTTTTGTTCTTCTCCTTATATCACTATTAGCGGCTTGTGGTTTTGAGTTCGTTAATGGTTTTCATGACACTGCAAATGCAGTTGCAACCGTAATTTATACTAATTCACTCAAACCATGGCAAGCCGTCATGTGGTCAGGTATTTGTAATTTTATTGGTGTTTTTATTGGTGGAATTAGTGTGGCAATGGGAATTATTAACCTATTACCCATTGAAGCCTTTGCTACACAAGATGTTGGGCAAAATGTTGCCATGATTTTATCATTGTTATTGAGTGCAATTATTTGGAACTTGGGAACATGGTATTTTGGGCTGCCGAGTTCGAGTTCACACACATTAATTGGCTCTATTTTAGGAGTTGGATTGGCTTATTCATGGTTAGAAGGCAGTCTGGGTGCAGGCGTAAATTGGGATAAGGCAAAGGAAATCATGCTTTTCTTAATCATTTCACCTATTTTTGGTTTTACAATGGCGGTTTTATTGATGAAATCTTTTCAGAAATTTATCAAATCTCCCAGCTTTTTTAGTGAACCTCCCAAAGACA
>JAYTNF010000271.1:0-26755 GCA_043748455.1 Cytophagales bacterium | reverse complement strand
TAATTGTGTATCGACATCTTGACAAATCACCCCACCAGCATCTAAACATTGATATTCTTCAAAACTTTCTGCACTATTGAAAACGTATGCTGCCAAGTTTTCGAGAAAATGCTTAACCCAAACTGGTGGTGTTTTTTCTTCACCACACAACAGCCTGAAACTCAGCTCAATACCAAAACCACTAACAGTTTCATGTTGTGTTTCTTTGTCATATAACTCACTCAAACCCAGCGTAATATAATGCCAATGTGTTTGCTTAGACCTATTATCTATGTGTTTATATGCCAAAACATCTTCCAAAAAAGCATCTGTTTTTGGCGTTTTATCTTCGATAACAAATCCATCGACAGGTCTATAATATTTCAATAAATGTTGCAAAATTGAAGTTTTGCCATTTTGTTCTTGCATATTTTTGTGTTTAATATTATTTTATTTCAACTCTTAATCTTTGCACTTGTTCGAGAGTTAAGCCAGTGTCTTCTGAAATATCTTCATTTGAAAGATTACGTTTTAATAATTTTTTAGCAATCTGGCTTTTGCTTTCATACTCTGCTGCCAATCTGTAAGCATCTTTTGCACTTTCTGCTGCATTCCGATTTTTATTTTCTCGCAACTCTTCAGGGCTAAGTTTGTCATAATCAATTAGTTCTGCAACTTTTTTAACACCTTGATTTGCTAAATTGATTAAGGGGTTTTCTGGGTTTTTTATCGACTCTTTAACCAAACTTAACCAATCTTTATAACCTTGTGGAGTTATATCTCTTAGGTAATTGTGGTTTAAGAAAATTAATTTATGCCCAAATACATCAAATTCTTTGCCTTCAAGGTCAAATAAATTACTGTGGTGAAATAAAATATCTCTTTCAACAACTTTTCCAATTCTTTCAGAAGGCACATATTTTCCTGTAAAAACCGCAATGGTGTAAACAACTTTATCTGTTTTGTATTCTTTTGAACTGCGTTGCATTTCTGCAATCGCCATATTATGATATAGTAAAAACCTATCAAAATTATAATCATAATCAACTTTTTGTATTTCGACAATAATTCTTTTGTCAAGACTTTGTGCAAAAATATCATAGCTAAAATCTATATGAGCAATTTTAGGCTCAAATCTTTTTTCAGTTTCCACTGTTTCAGGCACAAAGTCGACATGAAATAAATCTCTTACCAAACATTGTAGGACAAATTTATCTGTAAAAGCCTTTTTGAAAATCACTTCATTTGCTAAATTTCCTAACATGGTTATTGTGTTTAGATGATAACAAATATACAATTAAAAACTTAGAACTATCTAACTATTTCTTTCCCGAAAATTTCATGCGGTAGCTCACATCAACAATGCCTTTTGTGATATTGGTTAGTTTGCCTTTTAAGAGTCTTTTTTTCAAAGGACTAAGATAATCAGTAAATAATACGCCTTGAATATGGTCATATTCGTGCTGAATAATGCGTGCTTTCATGCCTGAATATTCTTCTTCATGCAAATTCCAATTTTCATCAAAATAGCGAATTCGCAAATTATCTCTTCTTTCAACTTGCTCTCTAACGCCAGGAATACTCAAACAGCCTTCTTCCATTCGCCATTTTTCTCCGTTTTCGTTCAAAATTTCAGCATTAATAAATACTTTTTTAAAGTCTTTCAAATCTGGTTCATCTTTAATTTCTGTTCCATCGACTATAAAAATTCTTATATCAAAGCCAAGTTGCGGGGCTGCTAATCCAATTCCCGAAGCATGATACATGGTTTCAAACATATCAGCAATAAATGCTTCAACATCAAATTTTTCGTTTTTTTCTATATTACGGGCTACTTTTCTTAGTACATTATCACCGTAAGCTACAATTGGGTAAATCATACAGATATTTTTTTGGCAAAATTAAGATTTTTTATTTTAATTGTTAGTATTGTTTGCTATTTCTTTTAAATTTGCTTACTTTTTAGTTTCTAAATAGAATTTATCATAAATAAACAAAATGTACTACAGACTTTAGTCTGTGATAAAGCATAGATTAAATTCTGTGGTATATTTTGTACAAAATCAACAACAACATCAATTAAATATAGACCTAAATCTCATGTTAGTCAAACATATTAAAACCCTTTTAGCACAATATGATAAAGTAACTGTTCCACATTTGGGAACATTTACATCAAGCTACGCCACTGCACATACAGAAATTGGTGCTTCTCAAGCATCACTTTTGCCACCACATAAACGTATTTCTTTTTATGAATACGAAGTAGATGAAGGTGGTTTATTACGTGATTTTGTAATGAAAAATGAAGACATAGATTCCATTACTTTTGATAAAGCTATCAAAGATTTTAGCAACGATATTAAAACGCAAATTGCCATTTTTGGACAGTATGATGTGAAAGGCTTAGGAAAATTCTCTAAGAATGAAAATGCGGTACTCATATTCCAACAAATGGAAGATTACAATTTTTTAGGTGATAGTTTTGGTTTACCAACCGTAAATTTTCAACCATTAAAAGAACCAATTAAAGAAACCATAACTAATACAAATAAAATAATAGAAGAAAAAATGACTATGGAAGAAGTGAAAGATAAGCACAAAACATCTGAATTGGTGTGGTGGTTATTGGTAATTCCCTTGCTATTTGTGTTTGGATTTTTAATTTATCTATTTGCTCAAAAAGATGCAATGGATAGATTCAAATCATTTTTTAGTGGTGGAGACACACCTATTGCGGTGGTTTCGGAGTCTAAATCTTATGAAAATTTCCAAAAAACCAAACCTGATGTAGCACCAGATAATCAAGAAAATACAACAAGCACAACCGATGTGCCTGAACCTGAAAAAGAAGATAAAGAAGTATTGGTAAATAAAAATAAAACCACCAAAGCAGATGATGTGAAGGCAGAAGTAGCTGTTAGTGGTACTTATTATATTGTTTTAGCAAGTTTTGCAACGACTGATAAGGCTGAAAAAATGAGAAATTCTATTGGCAGCAAGGGTATTGATACCAAAATTGTTAGCAATAAAGAAGGCAAACAATTTAGGGTTGTATATAGTGAATCTTTTAGTTCTACAGCTGAGGCTGCACCAAAATTAAAAGAAGTAAGTGAAAAAATGGGTACGCAATTATGGGTGGCTAAATATTAAATTGAGTATTAATGAGCTGTTTGTAAAAGTTTGTAAAACAATACAAATAATAATTATATTAGTATTTCTATTTTGAGCTATAAAAAACCCATAAGACTTTAAGTCTTATGGGTTTTTATTTAGCTATTTCCCTGTCGCCACTTTCATTGCACTTGCGATTTCAGCTTTAAAATGCGTTTTAAATTCCTCAATCGTCATAGTACCCAAATCTCCTTCGCCTTTTTTGCGGACAGAAACCTTGCCTTCGGCAGCTTCTTTTTCGCCCACAACAAGCATATAAGGTACTTTCTGAACTTCAGCATCACGAATTTTACGACCAATTTTTTCATCTCGGCTATCCAAATAACCTCGAATATCAACCTCTTGCAAATCTGTAAACAAAGTTTGTGCATAATCTTGATATTTTTCAGAAATTGGCAATATCGCAATTTGTTCAGGCGACAACCAAATAGGGAAATTTCCTGCACAATGTTCTATCAAAACCGCAATAAATCTTTCCATTGAGCCAAACGGTGCTCTGTGAATCATGACAGGTCTATGTTTTTGGTTATCAGAACCAATATATTCGAGTTCAAAATTCTTTGGTAATTGGTAATCTACCTGAATTGTTCCAAGCTGCCAACGTCTTCCAAGTGCATCACGTACCATAAAATCAAGTTTAGGTCCATAAAAAGCTGCCTCACCGTATGCAATTACAGTTTCTAAACCTCTCTCTGCCGATGCCTCAATAATATCTCTTTCTGCTTGTTCCCAATCACTTTCGTTACCAATATATTTTTCTCTATCTGTTTGATGACGCAATGAAATTTGAGCTGTAAATTTTTCAAAGCCCAAAGCCCTAAACACAAATAATACCAAATCAATTACTTTCTTAAACTCATCTTTTACCTGTTCTTGTTGGCAGAAAATGTGTGCATCATCTTGAGTAAATCCACGTACACGAGTTAATCCGTGTAATTCTCCACTTTGTTCATAACGATAAACTGTGCCAAATTCTGCCAAACGCAAAGGCAAATCTTTGTAAGAACGAGGTTTTGTCTTATAAATTTCGCAATGGTGCGGACAATTCATAGGTTTTAACATAAAAACTTCGCCTTCTTCGGGAGTCATAATTGGCTGAAAAGAATCTTTGCCATATTTTGCCCAGTGTCCCGAAGTTTCATACAATTTTTTGCTGCCAATATGTGGCGTAACAACTTGCAAATAACCAGCTTTAATTTGTGCTTTTTTTAAGAAATTTTCTAACCTTTCTCTCAAAACTGCACCTTTTGGCAACCATAATGGCAAACCAGCACCCACTTTTTCAGAAAAAGCAAACAATTCTAATTCTTTGCCTAATTTTCTATGGTCACGTTTTTTAGATTCCTCCAATAAAGTTAAATATTCTTTTAACTCTTTATCTTTTGGAAAACTAATGCCATAAATACGAGTTAATTGTTGGCGTTTTTCGTCACCTCTCCAATATGCACCCGCAGTATTTAACAATTTTACAGCTTTAATAAAACCTGTATCGGGAATATGTGCTCCACGACAAAGGTCTGTAAAATTGCCTTGTGTATAAAATGTGATACTACCATCTTCCAAATTCTCTAATAATTCGAGTTTGTAAGGGTCACCTTTTTTGGTAAAATATTCAATAGCTTCAGCTTTTGAAATTTCTTGACGTTTGTAAGGATTTTTTTGGCGTGCTAATTCTAACATTTTAGCCTCAATTTTCTCAAAATCGTCAGACGAAAATGATTTTCCGCCAAAATCTACATCATAATAAAATCCGTTTTCTACCGCAGGCCCAATAGCTAATTTAATTGCAGGATACATAGCTTCCAAAGCCTCTGCCATTAAGTGTGCCGTTGAGTGCCAAAAGGTAGCTTTTCCGTCATCATCATTCCAAGTGAGGAGTTGCACCGCCGAATTTTCATTGATTGGTAGATTAGCATCTTGAACTTTTCCATTCACTTTGGCTGCTAATACATTTCTTGCAAGACCTTCGCTTATCGATAAAGCTATGTCCATACTGCTTGCACCTTGTTGATATTCACGAACTGAACCATCAGGCAAGGTGATTTTTATTAGATTACTTGACATTTTTATAGTAATTTTTGGTGAAGAATAGCCTACAACTGCTATTCAAGTGCGGTAAAGATAGGAAATTTAGATGGAAGTTACAAAATTATTTTTCTCATCTGTTGCATGAACTTTCAGAAATACGGAAATAAGTTTTCTCTACTTACAATAGGAAGTTTCTTTTATATGGCTTGTTCTCTTTTTGCATTTAAAATTTTACCACTAATTATCATAGCAATTTGAACAAAACCATCTCTGAAATGTACATATAAAAAATCTTCATTCGGGTAGGGTGTACTTGTTACTAAGTGTTTATTCATTTCTTCAATAAAAATAGCATCTTCGTTATCCCATAAAGTAGGCTGAAAAAAACTTATTTCTCTCCTGTATGCAAGACTATAAATTAGACCTTTATAAGTACCGAAACCAAATAATGTTTCGTAATTAGTAGAATAACTCTTATCGTCATTATCATCAATATCGAACTCACTTATTTTAAATTCTATGTCAGTAGGAATATCTTGTATAGACATACCTAATTTAAAAGAACTTGTGTTATAACTCTCGTCCCATTTCCAATATGATTTATAGTATTTTCCAAGCATATCTGAACTCGATTTGATAAAATGGTAAAATTATGTATGTTTTTTAAAGCTCAAAATAATTTTGTGCAGTAATAGGAAAGCCGAGTTGTTGCGAAATTTTCAATCTTATAGTGTTTCTTTGTGTATTGCTAGAAAAATTAGGCTCAAAACGCATAGCAATTACGCCATAAATTTTTGAATAATAGTTTTTTATTTCAAAACCTCTACCTCTTAAAAAATTGACAAAATCTAAAATTTGATTTGCTCCTTTG
This sequence comes from Cytophagales bacterium, assembly GCA_043748455.1. Taxonomy (GTDB): domain Bacteria; phylum Bacteroidota; class Bacteroidia; order Cytophagales; family Thermoflexibacteraceae; genus JAAFKA01. The sequence goes on along the minus strand of JAYTNF010000271.1, from coordinate 20,703 downwards.
AAAAATGACTTCCACTTTGTATTTTCATTACTAAAAGTAACATCTTCTTGATTTAATTTTAATTCAACAAATAAGAAAGTATTGTCATCAAAAGCTATAAAATCTGGTCTTCCCTCACTATATTTAAAACTGTTAATATCGTACTTTTCTTGTCCATAAGCTATAAAATCTCCATCAATACAAATATGTGTAACCTCATTTTCAGCAATATTATTAATAATTTCAAAATGTTTTGTTTCAGGAGTTATATTAGTCATTACTGTAAATGCTTTATACAGTCCTTCTAAATTCAAACCTGCTGTTTCATAAACAAATAGCAAATTATTCGCAAGTGTTGTTTCCGTAAAATTATGTTCACTAAAAACAGTTCTTAGATTAGAAATAAATTGTTCTCGCATAATTTACTGTTTTTGAAAATTTAAGTTGTAAAGCACATCAAAATCATTATTCAGTTCTTCGGTTATTGTATCTAAATAATTTTCGCCTATCAAACCCGTTTCTTGGTCAATAATGGAATGACAATATACATCAGCTTGCTGATTTACTGCATAAGCCTGAATTTCATTGACTTGAATATTTACTCTTTCATCAGAATTTGTATCTAAATTACTTGTTCCAAAATGTTGTTTAATACTATTTATTGCATTTGTATTATTTTCAGAAACAACAGAATACATTAAAAGGTTATTTAAAATACTTAAAATATACGGACTATGTGTAGTAATAATAAATTGACTTTGTGTTTTATTAGCAACCAAAACCATTAATTCTATAATTTTTTTCTGTGCTTTGGGGTATAAATGTGCTTCGGGTTCTTCAATGATTCTAAAAGATTTTTGATTTTCATACAACACATAAAATAAATCTTGTATAATTCTTATAGCTTCTTGCTGTCCTGATGAAGCAATATTTAAAGGAACACCTTTATTATTTGCTTTATTATTGGAATTTTTGTAAATTATTTTTTCACTGCCACCAATGTTATCATATTTTCCCTTTAAAATATATTCTGCATGATTTTTAAAAAATTGCAAAATATTATTCATTTGTGGGTTTGTATTATTTTTAATTATTAAATCAAAAGTATTACCACGAAAATAATCAAATAAAAATTTAGAGTGTAAAATAAACGACTGCATCAAAAGCATATCTACTGATTTTGCATCATTAAGTTTATTTAAAAACAGTGCTTGAAATTGTTCAGGATAAGATACTGTAATATTTCTGCCCGCAGGGAAAAACATGGGTGTATATAAATCATAAAACAAAGTATTAACTCGTTGCCTAAGTTCATTCATAAACCTTGTTTTTGTTCTCTCAATGGTAATATAATTGCTTGCTGATGTATCTACTTGATTTGTAGTAAAATTATTAATTTCTCTTGCTAAATCTCTTGTATTATTCAAAATTTCACCGAAGTAATTATCATCGAATTTTATCTGTAATGTATTTGATTTATGAAGTTTTAAATATCTATTCTCTGTAGAATTTTCTGCGACAAAATTATAATAAAATATTATCTCAAAATTGGTATCTAATTCAGATGTAAAGCCAAAATAAATTTTAAAATTATCTTGTATCTTATTGATAAATAAGTCTTTCAATTTACTATTTGTCCTATTTCCATTTTCATAAATCAAATTAAAATAGTCATTTTTCAATGATTTGAAAAAATAAATGAGTTTAGCAAGTGTACTTTTGCCACTTGCCTGTTCTCCAATAAGAAATAATATTTTCCTTATTTCTACTTCGGCTGTGGAAATTTGCCTAAAATTTTTTACTATTATTTTTTGCATTTTTATGATTTTTTTGATAAAATTTAGCCTAAAACTGCTATTACAACGTGGTAAAAATAATAAAAAAACTCGTTTTCGCAAAATATTACAAAAACGAGCCAAAAATAAATGGTGTTTATTCTTTTTAACGATAATTTTTCAAAAAATAATGCTGTATAGAATCTTTATCGTCAATAATTTTATAAAAATCAGTTAAATATTTTTGGGCTTTCTGTCTTCGTTTTGCATTGTGATAAGGCAAATTAGCCCAAAGAGAATCTATTGCTTGCTTTTTAGTTTTAAAGTTATCCAAGACCAAATATAATTCTGCATCACTTTGATAATAGCCTCGATACAGTCTGGTTCTTACATTTTCTATACCTAATTCGGGAGTTGGCTCTGCATAAGGTGCATCAATCAGCCCTGAACAATCAAAATCATAAGGCACAGCAATAGGATTTTGATTAGGTATTTTTAGAATATAAATATTATGTTTATTGCTTATTGACCAATCTGTATTGCCAATCATAAATTGAAAAACGGCGGTTTGAGTCATCAAAAAACTGTTGCAATCTAAATATTGCGTACTGTCTTTATTTTTGAGTATATCTCCGCCAATTCTTGCAGCCATAGCTTTAGTATTTTCTATAAAAAAAGCTAATTTTTCGGTGCTATATGCCATATTTTGCGAATCTTGATACTTTATTCTTAGCAACCTAACTTTCAAACTTTTGTCGGTTAAGAGTTGATAAGTTTTATAAATTGTATATTCCTCCAAAACCATTTGTTCATAACTTACATCATCTTGTTGGCAATGTGTTACCAATTTTAGAATATTTTGAGATGGAGTTTGAAATTGAAAAGGAGTTTCTGATATATTGAAAGAATCAAATTGAATACTTAACGGTGGGAAGTTACAAATATCAGCATCACGCCTAAAATTTCCACGAGTTTTTACTTGCACATGAAGTTTTTTCTGCCCAGAAATTCCATCAAGTAATAAAATTGCCTCATGATATTTTCTATTTTCTCCAATATCTGTTAGCACTTCTTTTAAATTTATTTGCAAAGTAAAACATAGCAAACTATCCGAATAAAATAGATCTTTTTTAGCAACTTGTAAAACCAAATCACTTTTTTTCTCTTTACAAGCCATAAAAAATAGCAATATTGTACTTAGTATTAATATTTTTTTTAACATATTTACAGTCTTAAAATGGTTAATCTATATATTTACTATTCACAATTTAACTAAAATACCTAATGAAAAATACGAAAAACAGTTTTTATTCCTTTGCAATGTTGTTTGTTGTCCTTATTATGGCTTTTGCCTGCAAATCAAGCCAAGACGCAGCCCAAAAAGCTATTGATGACAAAATGACTACATTTTTTGCAGCTCTTGAAAAGCAAGATTTTGAAACTGCAAAAACACTTGTAACACCAGCCACACAAAAACTTTTAGATGTAGTCATAAAAGATGCCCAAAAGTATAAAGAATTTAATGACAAACCGCAAACCATTAAAGTAGAAATTATAGACCGCAAAATTGTTGAAAGTGTAGCAGATTACAAAATTCGTATTATTATTGGCGAAAAAGTGAAAGAACAAAGTATTCATTGTGTATATACTAACGAGGTTTGGTATCTTGATATGCCCGAAGAATATCTTTCTTTTTGTCGTTATGTGGTTTTTTATGATAATTACGCCTCAATTTTGATTATCTATAAGAAAAAATATGTTGTTCAGGAAACAGTTATTTACGTGGATAAAACGCATAAAAAGAAAACGCACAAAGAAAAAACGCATAAAGGAAAACATGGCAAGAAATAGCTAAATAAAATCTTAGTTGGATAAAAAACATGACAATTTTTATGGAAACCTATTTTATATTTTCCATAAAAATTGCCAAATAACTATATTTATTTTATAATTTTGAAAAAAAATATAAAAAATGACATTAAATTGGAATGAAATAAAAGACAGGGCAATGACTTTCTCACGTGATTGGGCAGGTACGCATAGCGAAGATGCAGAAGCAAAGCCATTTTTAGTAGATTTTTTCAATATTTTTGGTATTAGTCGCCGAAAAGTAGCAACTTTTGAACACAGAGTGAAAAAACTTGATAACTCTGATGGTTATATAGATTTGCTTTGGAAAGGAACTTTGCTGATAGAAATGAAAAGCAAAGGCAAAAACTTAGACAAAGCCTACGAACAAGCAAAAGCCTATTTGCATGGTTTGAAAGAACACGAATTGCCAAAATATATTTTAGTTTCCGACTTTGAAATTTTTAGGTTATATGACTTAGAAGAAATTGCCGAAAACTCCACCCCAGAAGGGGGAGGTTGGGTGGGGGTTATTGAGTTTAAACTCACAGAATTAGTAAATCACGTAGGCAAGTTTACTTTTATTCTCGGTTATCCCAAAAAAGTTTATCACGAAGAAGACCCAGCCAATGCAAAAGCTGCCGAAATGATGGGCAAATTGCACGATAGATTGGTGGAAGTTGGCTATTCTGGACATTCCTTAGAAGTTTATTTGGTGCGGGTTTTATTTTGTTTGTTTGCTGAAGATACAAGTATTTTTCAACCACAACAAGTACAAGATTTTATTGAGCAACGCACACAAGAAGATGGCAGTGATTTGGCAGCCAAATTACAGGAATTATTCCAAGTTTTGAACACACCAAAAGAAAAACGGTTTAAAAATATTGACGAACAACTCAATGATTTTCCTTACACAAACGGAAAATTATTTGAGGAATTATTGCCAACTGCAAGTTTTGACAAAAAAATGCGTCAGTCTTTATTGGAATGTTGTTATATTGATTGGAGTAAAATTTCGCCTGCAATTTTTGGCTCAATGTTTCAAAGTATTATGAATCCGATTGAACGTAGAAATTTGGGGGCACATTATACCAGTGAAGGCAATATTTTGAAAGCCATAAAACCTTTATTTCTCGATGCACTTTGGGCAGAATTTTACCAGATTAAAGGGAATAAAAATAAATTACCTGAATTTCATAAAAAATTAAGCAAACTTAAATTTCTTGACCCTGCTTGTGGTTGTGGCAATTTCTTAATCATTGCTTATCGGGAATTGCGGTTATTGGAAATGGAAATTTTGGAGGCAATTCAAAAAGGGCAACAAGTTTTGGATATTCGAAGCCTAATTTTAGTTGATGTTGACCAAATGTATGGCATTGAATATGAGGAATTTCCTGCACGTATTGCCGAAGTTGCGATGTATCTTGTTGACCACCAAATGAATATGTTGATTCAAAAACGGTTTGGACAATATTTTGTGAGGTTGCCACTCAACAAAGCTGCGACCATTGTTCATGGCAATGCCTTGAATATAGATTGGCAAAAATTGCTAAATCCTGCGAATTTTGCCCCGAAAATTGACGTTTATACAAAGCACGCAAACATTTATTTAGTAGAAGAACCCCAAGAAATTTACCAAACAAATAAAAAACAGAAATCAAGTAACACAAATAAGGCACTCGAAACCGTTGATAATCTTAACATTCAAACCGAAACTTATGAAGTTCACAAGTATAATTCAGAACAATATGCAACTATAAAGTATGATTATATTATGGGAAATCCTCCGTTTATTGGTTCAAAAATGATGAAACCACATCACAGAGAGGAACTTTTAAGACATTTTGACAATATTCAAGGTGCTGGGGTTTTAGATTATGTTACTGCTTGGTATGCAAAAGCTGCAAAATATATTCAAGGTACAATGATAAAAGTGGCTTTTGTTTCTACAAATTCTATTGTGCAAGGAGAACAAACTGCTATTCTTTGGGGACATTTATTACACAAATATAATATCAAAATTCATTTTGCACACAGAAGTTTTAAATGGACTAATGAAGGTAGAGGAATTGCTATGGTTTATTGTGTAATTATAGGTTTTGCAAATTTTGATACAGAAGATAAAAGTATTTTTGAATATGAAAATGTTAAAGGTGAGGCTCACGAAATGAAAGTAAAAAATATTAATCCTTATTTAGTTGATGCAAAAGATATTTTAATCGCAAAAAGAAGTACACCAATTTGTAATGTTCCTAAAATGAATTTTGGAAATATGCCCTTAGATGGCGGACATTTACTTTTTTCTGACGAAGAAAAAGAGAAATTTGTTTTGAAAGAGCCACAAGCCGAAAAATATATGAAAAGAGTATTTGGCGGTGAGGAATTTCTGAATAATAAAAAAAGATGGTGTTTGTGGCTTGTTGATGCAAAACCTCACGAATTAACTGCAATGAAAGAAGTTATGAAAATAGCTAACTTAGTTATCAAATTTCGTTCAAATAGCATTGCACCTTCAACACAAAAATTTGCAGAAAGTCCAACTTTATTTAGAGATAGAAAATTACCAAAAAATTATATTGTTTTGCCAAAAGTTAATGCAGAAAAAAGAAAATATATTCCACTTGGTTTTTTTACAGATGAATATGTTGCAACTGATTTGCTTTTTACAATTCCAGACGGAAATTTATTTCATTTTGGAATTTTGAGTTCCTTAATGCACAATTATTGGGTTAAAAATGTTTGTGGAAGATTAGGAAATGAAATTAGATATTCAAAAGATATTGTTTACAATAATTTTCCATTTCCCGAAAATCCCGACAAAAAACAAGTAAAAGCTATTGAAAAAGCTGCACAAAAAGTTTTAGACGCAAGAGCAGAATTTCCAGATAGTCCATTATCAAGTTTATATAATATTGCATCAATGCCACCAAAATTAACAAAAGCACATCACGAATTAGACAAAGCTGTTGATTTGGCATACAGACCGCAGCCTTTTACAAGTGAAGCTAATAGAATGGTATTTTTGTTTGAATTGTACGAAAAATATACTGCCGATTTATTTACAAAAGAGAAAGTGAAAAATAAAAGTAAGAAAAAAGATGCGTAATTTTGATAAAAGCTCAGAATGACAAAAAATTTTGATGCGGAAAACCTATATAAGATATGGAATTAAATCTGTTAATTTCATATCTTATACATAATATTTCATATTTTAGTCCCCATTTTATAAACTTTTATATCCTTATGGCTTTTCAATTTAAAAGTACCTACATCGGCGAACTTCGTACAGAGTCTGTACATTTTCAGTCAAATACACAAATTATTACTGATGCTCCGACTGATAATCATGGCAAAGGTGAGGCTTTTTCGCCAACAGACTTACTTTGTGTGTCTTTAGCAAATTGTAAAATGACAACAATGGGTATTGTTGCTCAAAGAGATAACATTGATTTGGTGGGTATGACTTGTGAAATTGAGAAAGTTATGCAGGCTACACCTCGTCGAATTGCAGAAATTATTATCGTTTTAACTGTGCCAAACCCTGAAAGATTAAACGAAAAAGAAAGAACAATATTACGCAACGCAGCTTTAAAATGTCCTGTTGCTCAAAGTTTGTCAGCAGATGTTAAGCAAACTGTGAGCTTTAATTTTTAGAGAAATAATTTTTAGAGAAATAATTATGAATTATGAATTATGAATTATTTTGACGTATAAACTATAATAATATTTCATAATTCATATTTCATATTTCATAATTCATAATTCGGTAGTGGTAAAAAATGTATGATAACTTAAATAGTTGAAAATCAATACTTTATGGCACACAGATAACATAGATTTTACGGATAATCACAAACAAAGTACATAAATCCGTGAATATCAGCGTAATCCGTGTCATCTGTATTCTACTAAGTTATTGATAATCAGCAACTTAGATAATTATACATTTTTTACTACAACTCATAATTCATAATTCATAATTCTTTTATCTCCTATGAAAAGTTCTAAACCAAGAACCAACTTTTATTTGTATCACACCAAGAAAAGCCTCTGTAATAATATTTGAAGACATTTTTGAACTTCCTTTTGTTCGGTCTGTAAAAATGATAGGAACTTCTGCTATCGTAAATCCAAACTTCCAAGCCAAAAATTTCATTTCTATTTGAAAAGCATAACCCACAAACTTAATTGCTGTTAAGTCTATGGTTTCCAACACTTTACGCCGATAACATTTAAAACCTGCTGTTGTATCCATAATATGAATACCTGTGATAAATCTCACATACATGCTTGCAAAATAGGACATCAAAACCCGACTCATAGGCCAATTTACAACATTTACGCCACGAATATAACGAGAACCAATAGCAACATCTGCACCTGCAATAGCACAAGTTTCGTATAACTTTAACAAATCTTCGGGATTGTGCGAAAAATCTGCATCCATCTCAAAAATATATTCATAACCAGCACTTAATGCAACTTTAAAACCATAAATATAGGCTGTACCCAAACCTAATTTGCCTCTTCGTTCTTCTAATAAAATGCGGTTAGGAAATTCCATTTGCATTTTTTTCACAATTCCTGCAGTACCATCTGGAGAACCATCATCGATAATTAATACATCAAATTGTTTTGATAATGACATCACTTTACGAAGTATAGCCTCAATATTCTCTATTTCGTTATAAGTTGGTATGATAACTACGGAATCTTGCATATTTTAGGGGTATTTTAATAATTTTTTTGCAGCCAAAACATAATTTTGGCTGCAAAGATGTGTAAAATAGTTGTAAATAAAAAACTTACATTATTTTAGTTAGGTTTTTTGTATCAAAATTTATAAAATTAGCTATAATTTAAAATAAACTAATTTTATAAAATTTGATACGGAAAACCTATATTTTACTTATTTACCGCAATTTCTAATGCTTTTCTTAAAGCTGCCAATTTATTATTTACTTCTTGCAATTCACTTTTTGTGTCCGATTTTGCAACCACACCTGCACCTGCTTGGTAGAAAAGTGTGTTATTTTTGCTCAAAAAAGACCTAATCATAATGGCATGATTAAAATCTCCATTAAAACCCAAAAAACCAATAGCACCACCATAATAACTGCGTGCAGTTTTTTCATAACCATCAATTAATTGCATTGCCCGATATTTTGGTGCTCCTGACAATGTGCCTGCGGGAAAAGTATCAGCAACCATACGAATAGTGGCAGCCGTAGAATCTAATTGTGCTGTTACTTTTGAAACTAAGTGAATGACGTGAGAATAATATTGTACTTCTTTAAAAGTTTCGACACTTACTTTTTCGCCATGCCTACTCAAATCATTGCGAGCAAGGTCGACAAGCATCACATGTTCTGCTATTTCTTTGGGGTCATTCAGCAATTTTTCGGCTAATAAAGCATCTTCTGAATCATTGCCTGTGCGTCTAAAAGTGCCTGCAATGGGATAAATGGCAGCTTGCTTATTTTTAATTACCAACTGTGCTTCTGGCGAAGAACCGAATATTTTGAAAGAACCAAAATCAAAATAATACAGATAAGGCGAAGGATTTACAGACCTTAAAGCTCGATACAAGGTAAAATCATCACCTTGAAAACTTTGTTGAAACCGCCGAGAAAGTACGATTTGGAACACATCTCCACGAAAACAATGTGCTTTGCCTTTTTCTATAACTTCCAAAAATTCTTCATCTGTAACATTAGAAATTTCTTTGCTGGTTAAGGCAAAAGGATAGGAAGCAAAATTCTTATTTTCTATCAAGGCTATCAAGTTTTCTAAACCATTATCATCTTTATTTGCCTGATTATCAAAGATATAGAGTTCATCTTTGAAATGGTCGATGACCATCACAAACCTAAAAATTTGGTAATAAATTTCAGGAATTTTATTTTCTGTTGGCTTTGCTGCAAACTCAATTTGTTCAAAATATTGCACCGCATCATAACTCACATAACCAAATAAGCCATTTGTAGCAAAATTAAAAGATTGCTGATTTTCGTTTGCTAATGTAGGGTTTTCTTTAACTGAATTTGTAATTTGAAAACTGCTTGCAAAGGCTTCTAATTTATCTAAGGCTTGGGCTTTTGTTTGCAATTCAATAATTTCTGTTTGCAAATCTGGTAATTGATAACTTAATTGATTGCCGTCAACCTTAAAAAATGCAATAGGTTGGCAACAAATATAAGAAAAACGGTTAAGTTTTGTATGGTAATCACTGCTTTCAAGTAAAATACTGTGTGCAAATTTATCTCTCAATTTCAGATAAATGCTTACTGGCGTATAAGTATCCGCATATAATTTGCGGTGTGTTTGATATAGAATATTAGGTTGCATAAGCTAAAATAAATATGAATTTTGAAATATGAATTTTGAAATATGAATTTTAAATTTTGAAATTATTGCAAAGTAATGAGTTAATTTCATATTTCATACATAATATCTCATATTTACTACTGCAATATTTTCTCATAATTATCAAAACATTTTTGTCCAAAAATATCCCAAGTATAATTTTGCTGAACTTTTTGCTGGGCTGCATAACCCATCTCTATAATTTCTTCAGGATTTTGATAAAAATATAAAATTTTCTCTTGTAATGCGTGCAAGTCATGAATAGGAATCACAAAACCCGTTTTGCCGTTTTCTACCAAATCTGCTCCACCAACATTCTCCGTACAAATTACAGGCAAACCGCAAGACATAGCTTGTGGAACCACTTGTGCAAAACCATCTTCTATGGAATTAATAACAAAAATACTACTTTTATTAAGTTCAGTTATTAATTTTGTTTGTAACATTACGCCAAGATAACTAATATTTTTAGATGTAATAGCATCGATAAAAGGCTTAACTTCTTGTGTTAAAGCACCAATTAAGCAGAGTTCGGCATGTGGCAAATTAAGTTTTGTAAAGGCGGCTATCAATAATGGCAAGCCTTTTCTAATACTTAATTGCCCAACATAAACCAAACGAAATTTCTTAGGTAGATTAATTAATTTTCGATAAAAAAAACGCAAATCAACGCCTAATGGCACATATAATAACTTATTTTCAGAAATTCCTTGTTCAAGAAAAGTTCTTTTCACAAACGAAGAAGGAACTTGTATAAAATCTGTCTTTTCATATTCCATTTTCATACTTTCTTGACGTAAAGCATGAAATTCTTTTTCTATAATTGTGGTCGGAAATCCAAGTTTTTCGTAAGCCTCCAATAATAGTTTTTTATGTTTAAAAGTATGTGAAGAAGCATGAGAAATTACGGTTTTTATGCCCAAGAGTTTTGCTCTTTCTAAAATGGGCAAGGCTATCATTGGGAAAGTTACAATCAGGTTTTCATCACGAAGTTGCTTGGCAACACAACGACCAAAATATTGAAAAATACTGTAATTTTGTGTATCAAAACCGTAAAATAATAAAGATGTAATGAGATTTTGAGAAACTTTGTGTGGTGGAATATCAAATCCTATTCTATTATCTTTACTTAATATTTTGCCATAAAAAGAAGTATAAAGTTTGTGTAATGCACCTCTATTTTGTAGTTGCTGTGCCAACTGAAAAGCATGAAATTTGGTACGTACAGCTACTGATATTTTCATTTGAAATGTAGTGTGGACTTGAGTCCACACTTTTAGGTTTGTGAAACGATATTTTATATAGAAATGGTAATTGGCTGTTATTTTGCAATTGTGTGTGGACTAAAGTCCACACTACACAACTTGTTTACCTACTTAACTCATATTGTGCTGCTTGTTTGAAGTAAAAATAATTGCTTTTTTGATAAGAAGATAAAGCCAAAGTGTTGTTATGTACTTTTTCACCAATTAAACCAAGCTGAAAATAATACATTGCATATTTTTCTATACCTAAATTATGAAAACTAACTACTTTTTGCAAAATTACGATTGCCTCTGCATCTTTATTGAGTTTATCTAAGGCAATAGCTTTCATAAACAAGGTATTATGGTCGTTATTTCGTAGTTTCAGTATTTCATTTGCCGTTGCAATTACCCCTTCATAATTACCTTTACACATTTCTAAGGGCAATAATAATTTTAGCATCTTTTCTTTTGTAGGGTTATCTCTCACATAGTTTAAAGATTTTTTTAACTGTGTAATATAAACCGTTTTATCACTTTCATCGTCTTTAATTGTTGCATTAAGTCTATGGGCAGTAGTAAAATTTGGCGACAATGTAATAATTTTATTAAGTACAGCTTTACTTTTAGCAAATTGATAGACTTTATGATAAGCCAGAGCAACATTATACAAATAATTTATGTCCATTTCGTCAAGTTGCCTTTTAAAAGGGTCAAAATATGCTTTTTTGAATATTTTTTTTGCTTCTGAGTATCGTTTGGTATAAAAATTGGCTTTATAAAGTTCAAAATAATATTTTGCATCATCTTCTACCATTGAATGTTTGTGGTGCAAAGTTACCAAGTTATGTGAAATTTGTTCATTATTTGCCGATTTTGGCTTTTTTGAAATACTTGTAGTTCTCGACGAACTTGATATTTTGGCATCTCTTTCAATATTTTCTAACATTGATACAGATTTTGAAAGTGTTGTATATGCAGCTTCATAATTTTCGTTAATATTTTGCAACTTTCCTTGATAAAACAGTAACAGTTCATCAGGAATATTTAGAGCTAATGCCTCTGTGATATGTTTTTGTGCTTGTGCTAATTTATTTACATTATCTAATAAAGTTATCATTACTAATTTATAAGATAATTTATTTGCAATGTTTTCTTCATAAATAAAAGCCTGATGGTATGCTTCAAGAGCTTCATTTATTTTTCCTTGTTTTGCATACAAAAAGCCAAGCATGAGGTGTGCATTTGCATAATCATGTTTGAGAGAAAGTGTGTTTCTGAAACAATCATGGGCTTCATCAAAATTACTTAAATGAATGAGTGTTGTGCCTTTTTCGTAATGATAAACGTGGTTTGTGGGTGCTATTTCTGTAATTTTGTTAAAATGCAACAAGGCTTCCGAATACATTTGCTGTTGTTGAAAATGCGAGGCTTTCAAAAAATTATGTGCCTCATCTTCTGAAATTTTAGGATTTTTTGCAACTTTATGAGTATCCGTTTTGTGGTCTGTAATAGGTATTGTTTGGGTATTGGTTTGGATACTTGTTTGAGCTACTACTTGAAGACAAGAGATGTAAATTAATGTAAGAAATAAGTTAATAGTTTTCATGTTGTTAGTTTTTCATGTAATTTAATCTTAAACTGAGGAAGTTATATTACTAAATTACGTTAATTTTCATAATTTTCAAAAAAAAGATATATTTTATTTTAACTAAATCTATGTAATAAAAAATAAAAATACTCAAAAAAGTTTTATAATCTCAAAAAAATAGCATATTATAGTAATAATTTAATGTTTTATTGCTTATTTTGCATAGTTTTCACAGAATTGCAGGATTAAAAATAACTCATAACTCATAATTCATAATTCATATTTCATATTTATTACTATGAACACAAAATTAACGATAGGTAGCATTTTATTGCTTGCTTTGACCATGTTTTCTAATACTACTCAAGCACAAATATCATCAAACAAAATTGGTGATTCTGTTATTGGCATGGCATCTTATTATCCAAAAGATGAGGATAAACGCAAAACTTTTAGTGGAGACATTTATGAAATGACTGCGATGGAGGCAGCACACAAAACTTTTCCGATGGGAAGTTTAATTAAAGTTACAAATTTAGAAACAGGAAAAGAGGTTATGTTGCGAGTAAATGACAAGCCAAATACCAGTGAAAGAATTATGGATATGACTTTGGCAGCCGCAGATTCATTAGGTATGGTCAAAGATGACAAAGCTGTAATTCCTGTAAAAACTGAAATTGTAGCCTTAGGTTTACCTCGTGCTAATAATTTACGCCAATTTGTGGCAACAGCACCTTCACCAACCAAAAAGCAAGAGGAAAAAGTGATTGATAAGGTTGTTGATAAGGAAGTTGCTAAAAATGTGGAAAAAATTGCAAAAGAAAAAGCTAAAAGAGAACAAGTTGCCGCAATATTGAAAGCAAAACAAGACAAAATTGCAAAAGAAAAGGCTGATAAAATTGCAAAAGATAAGGCTACAAAAGATAAGATTGCAAAAGACAAAGCTGAAAAAATTGCAAAAGACAAAGCTGTAAAAGATGTAGCAAAGGAAAAAGCTGATAAAGCTGCGAAAGACAAAGCCGACTTAGCAGCAAAAGATAAAGCAACAAAAGACAAAGTTGTAAGTCCAGCAGTTAAAATAGCACCTGCAGCAGCCAAAACGGAATTGAAAGTAGAGCCTAAAATGCCTGTAAAAACAGAAAATGCGACAGTTTTATTTAAAGATATTGCTATTTATGACATCAATGGTAAAAAGCAAAAACCTCAAGGTTTTGGTGTCCAAACAGGTAATTTTGCAGAAGAAAATCGTGCAATTTCAGAGGCAAAAACTATTGAAGCTATGAAAATTGGTACGGTTTATATCCAAATTACTGCTAATGCGGCAGGGAAAAAAAATTATGCTGTTTTAGTAGGCACATTTAAAGCAAAAAATGAAACAAAAGATATTGTTAAGCAACTTTCTGAAAAGAAGTACAGTCCTTTTGCAAAAAAATATTAAAAATATGACACACCTTTTAAAATTATTAACTAATTTTAAAAGGTGTTAATTTGACACTATGTTACATCATCAACTATTTATTTATGACTTTACATTTCTCCCTTACGAAAATAAAAATTATCCATGTTAAATCCCATTATTTGTCTTGACGAAATTCAACGTATTGAAAACCTGCCACAGCCATTGGTTATCAAGGCTTTGAGAGAAGTAGAAATTGAATATACAGAAAAAAATATTTTGCCGCATAGACAAAATTTTTATACAATAGTTTTGGTACAATCAGCTGAGGGTGAGCATCTTATAGATTTTACTACCTATCAAATTCAGCCCAATACAATTTATTTTATTAGCCAAGAGCAGATTTATCACGTCAAATTAAAGCCAAATCCAAAAGGTTTTATGATTATGTTTAATGATGATTTTCTCATACAAAGTGGCATTTATACAGAATTTATCCACCAACTTAGCTTTTTTTATGCTGTCAATAGTAATGAACCTTTGGAGATAACAGAGGAAATATCCAAATTATACCACCAACTTGTAAAGGCATTGTACCGTGAAACTACATGTTTTGACGAATTTACAAACGAAATAACAGGCACCTTAGTCAAATTATTCCTTTTAGGTTGCAAGAGAATTTATAAAATTCATCACGAAATTTTGATGACTCATACAAATATTAATCGTGCATTTAGTATTGTCCAAGAGTTTAGGATGTTGGTAAATCTGCATTTTGCAACAAAACATAAAGTGAGTGATTACGCAACTTTAATGGATTTAACGGGTTCATATCTTAACCAAACCATTAAACAAGAAATAGATGCAACTCCAAAAGATTTAATTACTCAAAGAATTATGTTAGAGGCAAAAAAATTAGCATTATTTACAGAAATGAGTGCAAAAGATATTGCAACTTCGCTGGGATTTGATGACCCTGCACATTTTAGTAAGTTATTTAAGAATACCGAAAAAATAAATTTTTCTAATTTTAGAGAAAATTATATCAATATGCTTGCTGAATAATAGAGAGTATTAAGGTTGATTAGTTTGCAAATTCAACTTTGAAATGTAATAGATTTCTTAGGAAAGTATTTTTGATATTAAAATCTGTTTTGTCATTTTTAGCTTTGCTAAGAATGACAAATCCTTGAATAAATTTAGCAAAAATTCTAATTTTGTTATAGTTTGTATTTCCTAAAACCCTTACTTTTTTATGAAGCAATTCTTAAGCTTAGTAATCGTTATTTTATTATTTTGTAGTATTGTTTTCATTTTTTGGAAGCAAGAATGGCAATATCTTGTGCCTACCCCAATTCCTAAAAATTATCAAGCCGTTTTGCCAACAACAAATTTGAGTATTGATAGTATTATAAAATTAGATAAAACAAAACCTGTTTTTTTACACTTTTTTAGTCCAGATTGTCCTTGTTCAAAATATAATATCGTACATTTTCGCTATCTGGTTGAGAAATATAGGAATAAAATTAATTTTTATGCAGTTTTATTTTCAGAAGATATAAATTATACAAAAAATGATTTTATAAGTATTTACAATGTTGATATTCCTATAATTATGCAAAATGGTAGCAAAATTGCAGCACTTTGTGGAGTTTATGCAACGCCTCAAGCTGTCATTATTAAACAAGATATTAAGTTGAATAATCTACTATTTTATCAAGGAAATTATAACAAAAGTCGTTATTGTAGTGATAAAAATACTAATTTCGCAGAATTGGCAATTATAGATTTATTAGAAGGCAAAGAACCACCAAATTTTGGGCAACTTGCAACAAGGGCATACGGCTGCGAATTACCTGAAAATTATTTTGGGAAATAAAAAATATTTTTCTATTTTTATAAATCAACCTAAAAATCTTTTAGTTTAAACATTAATGAACTTGGAAAACAAAAATTTAGATACAAAATCTAATAAATATTACATAGAAATTGAAGGCTATTTGGCAGAAGTTCATGCAAAAGCCGACAAAATTATAGATAGATTTATTTTGGGCTTTTTCATTTTTGGGTTGCTTTTAGCACCTATTTATGATACTTGGACTTTTAGCTTGGCTACTGGTTCTCTTACCGTATTGATGTATGCTATGGCAAGATTTGTTGTCAAAAACAAATTTCATGCACGAATGATAATTAGTTTAGTTTTTTCCATCTTTATGTTGCAATACATTGGACAAATGCATGGCATGGCAGAGTTACACTTTTTATTTTTTACTAACATTACTATCCTTATTATTTATCAAGATTGGCGTGTTATTGCACCTTATACGCTTGCAGCTGTTGTTCATCATAGTGTTTTGGCTTTTTTTCAGTGGTATTTTGGAGATATTGGTAATTTAGGGCAATACTTTATTAGCTATTCTGCTATTAGTTTTCTGCAATTAGGTTTTCATTTTGGTTTAGTTGGTTTTATGGGTGTAATTTGTGGTTGGTGGGCAATTATTTTAAGAAATAACAGCATTACAATATTAAAATCACAACTTTTGGCACAAGAACAAACAGAAATAGCTTTGTCTTCAGAAGAGGAAATTCGTCAAAATTTAGAAGAGTTGCACACCATACAAGAAAAACTTATAGCAACACAAGAAGAAGAACGTAAATCTAATGAGGTATTTAAGGCTTTATTTGAATATTCAACAAATCCACATTTATTATTTGACAAAAGAGGAATTATAGACTGTAACAATGCTACATTAAATATATTAGGCTATTCCTCAAAAAATGAGTTGCTAAAAATACATCCTGCCAAACTTTCTCCAGAAAAACAAAAAGATGGGCAACTTTCAAGTGAAAAAGCAATGGAAATGGATAAAATAGCACGTGAACAAGGCTATCACCGTTTTGAATGGACACACCGCAAGATAGATAATACAGATTTTCCTGTTGAAGTTACTATAAATCCTATAAAATTAGACGACAAAGAAGTCTTATTAGTGGTTTGGAATGACCTTACAGAACGAAAACAAGCAGAAAAAGAAATCACAAACCAAAATGAAAGATTACTTCTTAAAAATAAAGAAATTGCAGAAAGTCATCAAAAGCTAATAGCAAGTGGCGAGGAAATTCGTCAAAATATGGAAGAGTTAGTTTCCACACAAGAGCAATTACAAGCACAATATAACTTACTTAACATTAAAAATAAAAATATTTCGGATAGCATTAATTATGCAAAACGGATACAAAATGCCTTATTACCTCGTTTGGCAGAAATACAGCAAATTTTCCCTGAAAGTTTTATACTATTCCGCCCAAAAGATGTGATAAGCGGAGATTTTTATTGGTTTGCAAACAAAACAGACCATAATTTACAAATACTTGTTGCTGCTGATTGCACTGGTCATGGCGTGCCTGGGGCTTTTATGTCTATGTTAGGAAGTTCGTTATTGAGCAATATTATACACGATAGAGAAATTCACGAGCCAAATAAAATTTTAGATTTGTTGCATAGCAGTGTAGAAGAAATGTTAAATCAACGCAAATCTGATAATACCAATCGTGATGGTATGGACGCAACTATTTGCGTAATTGACCGTAATCAAAACCAAATACATTATGCAGGTGCTAATAATTCTCTATATGTAATCTCCCAAAACTCATTAAGTTTTACATTTGGGGGAAATGAAAATACAAAACAAATAGTGGTAACAGAAGCTAAAAACTGGATATTGACAGAACTTAAAGCCGATAAAAAGCCTATTGGAGGTCGAGCAAGTAAACAAAATGATTTGGCTTATAATTTTCAGACCTTTGGGCTCAATCAAGAGTTACGACTTTATTTGAGTTCTGATGGTTTTATAGACCAAATTGGTGGTGAGAATCGCAAAAAATTGATGTCTAAAAACTTTAAACAGTTATTGATTGAAAATCACGAAAAACCATACCAAGCACAAAGAGATATTTTTAATGATTTTTTTGAAAATTGGATAAGTTATTTTGATAATAGACAACTTGATGATGTAATGTTATTGGGTGTAAAGGTTACAAACTCTTAAAAATTTTTAGGTGCTAAGACAGAGTTGGTTCAAAATATTTTTTGTAACTCCTTGATAATCAATTATTATACACCAAGATAAATTTATTTTTATATTTTGTCATTCCGAACAAAACGAAGAATTTGGCATATTGCATCAGATTCTTCGTCTTGCTCAGAATGGCACAGAAGTATAATATACAAATAATTTTAATCATATGCTTACCTAAATATCCAATCCCAAATTATGCAATTCAAAATGTTCTCTTTTTCTGCAACAATTTTTAAAATTTTGGCAGATTCACACAATAATTTTTTAGCCATTGAGATTCGAAATTCTGAACTCAAAGAAGTTAGTTTTGCAGTCATTGATTTGCAAACTCACACTTTGCAACTCGAAGAAACAGGCTTTGAAGAAGCTTGGCGTGTGGGCTTATCGGCTATGGAACAAGGAAAATTATTTTTACATACTTACACAGACTCACGACTACCTGATAAAAAAGGAATTTATGCCATTGATATTGTTAATCAAACCGTTTTATGGGAACAGAGTTCATGGAGTTTTGAAAAGTTTTATTTGCAACTACAAACTACCTTATCAAACATAGCACAGAATATATTATTAGGTGCTTTTTGTTATGAAAATGGAGAAAAGAAAACCTGTTTTATAAATTTAGAGAATGGAGAAATTTCAAAAAATGATGAAAAATCTGAAAATATCAAGCCATTTGCTACTAAAAACTTTACAGAAACATATTTTTACTCTCCTGAAAGTGAGTATTTTAACACCATTCTATCTTTTATAAAACCGCATTTTGATAAAACTCTAACATGGCTTGGTTTTGATTATATAGAAACTGAAAAATCTCTTTTCGTATTATGCTATTACAATCAAATTAGCTTTGCAAATAACACAGATTTAGAGAATAATTCACAATTTAATTTACAAATACATTTACATTTATTGGGTTTTGATAGTGAAGGCAACAAACTTGTTTCAAAACTTATTATAGACAATTTATCAAATATATTGTCAAATGATGTATCAAGAGGGGAAATTGGAAATCGGATTTTCTTGTTTGGAAACCATTTAGTTATCTTGCAAAATGATAAAACTTTGGTAATTGTGTCATAAAAAATATAAATAAACCAAGTTAAGTGAGTATTGTTTTCATTAAATTAGTAACAATATTACTAACTTGTCATTCTTAGCAAAGCGAAGAATCTGGCGTATTATATCAGATTCTTCACTTTGCTAAGAATGACAAAAAATAGAATATACAAATAATTTTAATCAGGTACTTACTACCAACTTTATTTGCCTGCTTTATCAACTTTTGGTCTTTCGTCCCTATTGGCTAATTCCCAAGCTGTGTGAAAAATCATACGGTCAATTTTCTCCATTTTATCAAAATTAATTTTTTCTACATCATCAGTTGGAGCATGATAATCAGGGTGGGTTCCATTAAAATAGAAAATAATAGGAATATTATGTACTGCAAAATTGTAATGGTCAGAACGGTAATAAAAACGGTTTGGGTCATTTTCGTCATTGTATGTGTAATTCAGTTCTAAGTCTGGAGCAAATTTCTCTCTTGAATTTTCATTAATTTGGTGCAATTCTGTTGAAAGTTTGTCAGCACCAATCACATAAACATAATTAGGATTGTCTTTGTGTGCCTCATCAACACGACCAACCATGTCAATATTTAGGTCTGTAATTGTGTTTTTTAAAGGAAAAATAGGATTACTTGAATAATATTCTGAGCCAAATAAGCCTTTTTCCTCGCCTGTAAATAGCATAAACAAAATGCTGCGGCGTGGTGCAAAACCTTTTTTCTTTGCTATTGTAAATGCTTCGGCTAATTCTAATACGCTAACTGTTCCAGAACCATCATCATCTGCCCCATTATTAATTTTGCCATCAACAATTCCAATGTGGTCATAATGTGCAGTAATTACCAAAACTTCCTCTTTTTTATCTGTTCCTTCCATAAAACCTAAGACATTTTCGGTCATAACTTCTTCAGAATTACGTTGCATCACCACTTTTGCTTTATTCATTAAATTTTTAGCACTTATAGGTTTTTGTGTTTCAGCAATTTCTTTTGTGAGTTTATTTAGTTTTTTTTCTTTAATAGCTAACATATCTGCTGCAACTTCGGGATAGGTATAAAGTGTCGCAAAAGGTGTTTGTGCGGCTTGGACAAGTTCCATTGATGGAGCCATAAAATAGCTGCGATATAACGAAAGTGTTGAGTTATAAGCTGTTTTATCTGAAAAAACGTGCAAAATTCCTGCTGCACCTTGCTGTTTTGCTAATTTTGACTTTGCGGCTGGTCTTGCAAAATCAGAAATATTTTTAGTTTTTGAAAAAATATAATTGCCATCTTTATCTTTTGGCTCATCTGTAAAAGCCACAACAATTTTGCCTTTTACATCTATATTTTCATAATCAGAATAGCCTTTTGTAACAA